>NZ_JBBKTX010000031.1:0-50999 GCF_044962685.1 Oceanobacter antarcticus | reverse complement strand
AATGGACAGAAACCATAGCCTGTGCGGCTGATGCTGGATCGTTCAGCGTCGCCAGCCAAAGCCTGACCAGCGCGATCGAAACCCGGTATACCGCCGGTGCGGCAGCACCAACCTGTAGCAGCAGCGAAGTGACCGCCAGCCTGTACCTGGCAGGCGGTAGCGACGTGCTCGACAGCATTGTCATAGCAGTGGCGCTGGCTGAGTCAGGCAGTGAAGTAGTTGTTCCTGGCTTGGGTGCTGGTACTGGTGCGGTCTTTAATGAAGGCACCTTGCTACTTAGCGGCTACAATATTCTTGTTGGTGAAAGTGTGACCGTGACGGTGAGCGGCGTGAATAAGTCGAATGCCAATACGGCGCTCACAGACACTTACCAATATGTCTTTACTGATACTTGTACCGATGAGTCAGGCAGCATAATTGCCAATGCGGGTGTTTTTGCTATAGAAAGTACTTATAGCTCTTCAAACACGGTTACCAGTACGTATCGAAATCTGAAGTGTGAGGGTGTTATTACAATTAAAGTGCAGCTGAACGATTCCTCCGGCTCTCCTGTGATAATAAACAGCGACGTAGTAATGGCATCAACCTCTCTGGATGCTGCCAAGCCTCTGCTGGGGTATGGTGAGGGTTCATCGTTTATTAAAGATGAGGTTGCGGGTGAAACAGAGCTGGATGGAGAAAGCGAAACAATCCTGTTACTGAATCTGGTCGACCCTTTATCCGCCAATGCATTGATCACCAACGAAAACGCTATTCTGGAGTGGTTTGCAGAGCCACCTTCGGGCTGCTCGGTCAAAGAATTCAGTGTCAAGAAGCAGAGTTTTGTTTCTGGTGAGGTGACAACCCGCTATACGACAGATCTGACAGTGAGTGGTTGTATTGGTACGCATAGCATTACAGCGCTTGTGTCTGATAGAACTTCCACGGCTTCTTGTATTTTTGGCGGCGATACTTCTGGCTGCCTGGCGATACTGACGCCTTTTAATATTGATGTGACGGAAGGTATCGACCCTCGCTTGGGAACTGGTGAAGAAGACACTTTTAGTGAAGCAAATATGACTATCTATCCAGCGAGTATTGGCGCTGGAAGTAGTGCTTTGATTTCCGTCAACATTGTTGATGCGAACAGCTCGCCCCAGTACCAGAAGATTAATAATCGATCGTACGGTGTCACCGTGACTTCTGGATGTGCCTCTCAGGTCCCTGTCCAAGCCTCTTTTACTTACGATGAAACCATCGTGGCCCAGGGACAGGTGACCTTTAGTTACAGTGCGGACGGTTGTACTGGTACAGACAATATCGAGGTTGAACTGTTCAAAGTGGTGGATGGCGTGATTGATGTCACCTCTTCTCTGGGGGTTGCAACTGGTACGATTAGTATTGCGGACGTTGAGCTGGGATCAATCGCCTACGTGTCCGCAACGGCAGAGGCTATTTCCATCTCTACCATTGGTGATGCAGTATTGCCGAAACAGTCTGTCTTGACCTTTGCTGTAACAGACACAAACGGAGAACCGCTTGAGAATGAAACCGTTGAGTTTACTCTGACAAACACAACAGGTGGTGTTTCTCTGGCCCAGCCTTCGGATGTAAGTGACGGTAATGGTGAGGTGACCGCAATTATTAACTCTGGCTCAGCCCATACGGTGGTGGGTGTTATTGCCAAGGTTCAGGTGGCCGGTGAAGATACGGATACTGACACGGATGATGTCTATATTCAGACCAGTTCTCAGCCAATATCCGTCACCACCGGCATCGCCGACCAGGATAGTTTCCAGCTGTCGGTAGATACCTTTAACCCTGGTGCTTTTGATGTGAATGGCACCGAGGTGAATGTGACCGTGTATGCCGCAGACCAATACCAAAACCCGGTAGCCAATGGAACCATTGTTAACTTCACCGCCGAGAGCGGTATTGTTGAACCTTATTGCACGACATCTGGCGGGGTGTGTTCCGTGGTTTGGAGTAGTAGTGGTGTACGTCCTGGTAGCTCTGATAGTGATCTGGAGCGCGTAAATGAGATTGATCCACAAACCAACCCTACTAATGCTTCGGGCATTGAGGACGCTAGTGGTAACCCACTAGCTGCTAAAACGACGGTTTTGGGCATGACAACCATTATGGCGTATACCGTCGGTGAAGCTGGATACACCGATGCGGATGGTGACGGTCGATTCGATATTTACACCAATAATACTACGGACTTGGATGGTGATGGCCTGACAGATACCGACATCAACCAAGATGGCACTCCTGATGCGGATACGAACGGTGACGGCTACATTGATGTAGATCTTGATTCTGACGGTAACATTGATATTGATGCCAATAACGATGGTATCTATGATCTGGATCTCAACGGTGATGGCGATATCGACCGGGATCAGAATAGCGATGGTTGGGTGGATGAAGATGTGAATACCGATGGAGTGATTGATGTTGATATCAATACCGATGGCCTCATTGATGTGGATAACAACACCGATGCCCTGATTGATACAGATACCGATGGTGATGGTTTTATTGATGTGGATCTGAACGGTGATGGTGAACCGGATTCAGACATTAATGCGGATAACCTGGTTGACGTAGACTACAACCTGGATGGTCTGATTGACGAAGACCTAAACGCAGATGGTTACATTGATGAAGACGATAACAGTGATTCTGTGATTGATGCCGTTGATGTTGATTCCGTTGCTTTCCAGGCTGCTGTTGGCTTCCCGGCTCCCGTCGTGTACACCGTTGGGGTTGCCATTGTAGAAACGTCTATTGCTGCACCGGTTCAATATGTGTCAGCAGGGTCTGCCTTGACTGAACCGTATGTGCTCTTTGGTGAAGCATTCCGGGATGACAACTGGGATCAACAACCTACCCGCAATGACAGCGACCAGTACTATGTCGAGTTCTTCGCTGACTATGATGAAGACGGTAGCTACGACGCTGCTCCTTCGAATGGTTATCAGGGCACTATGTGTACCGAAGAGGCGGTTGCTGTCGGTGATGATCACTGTAGCTCCTTGATGCATGTTCGCGACAGTGTGCGCATTATTCAGAGTGCTGGTTTGTCAGCGGCCAGCATCCGTATCTGGGCGGATACCGATAGCGATGGTACCTATACGGAAGCCGAAGGAGATACTTACACTTTGGGTGCTTCCGGTGGCTTCTACGTTCTGGCTCAGGATGAGAATGGGAATATCCCGCCGTTTGGTACGACGCTGACAGCGGAAGCGGATGGCTTCAAAGTACGAGGAGATGGCCCGGTGGCTAATTCTCTGGGGATTTTGTATGCCAATGGTGTAAGTCGTTACCCGGCTTTGGATAAATTGCCAAGTTTTGGTGAAATGTACTTCATCAGCTATGAAGTGGACGGTGTGGGTGTTTCCATTGAACTGAATTTGAACAATGGTAGTTATGAAACACCTCGGGTTCTGTACCCATAACCCTTGCCAATGTGGCCTCTTGTCTGAGGCCACAAATCAATAACCCTCGCGTCATTTTTGCTATCATCCGTCGCCAGTACTTTTCTTGCGACGGATGATTTGCATGTCCCCACTTAAAAACGACCGTTTTCTTAAAGCGCTGCTGCGCCAACCTGTTGATCGCACGCCTGTTTGGATGATGCGTCAGGCCGGGCGCTATCTGCCTGAATATCGTGCCAGCCGGGGAGAAGCCGGCGACTTTATGTCGTTGTGCAAAAATCCCGAACTGGCGTGCGAGGTAACGATTCAGCCGCTGGAGCGGTTCCCGCTGGATGCCGCTATCTTGTTCTCCGATATTCTGACCATCCCTGATGCTATGGGGCTTGGCTTGTACTTCGAGACCGGTGAAGGCCCACGCTTTAACAAGATCATCCGTACCGAAGCCGATGTTCAGAGCCTGAAGGTAGTGAATACCGAGTCGGATCTGGATTACGTCTTGAAGGCCGTGAGTACGATTCGCTCCGAACTGAATGGCCGGGTGCCGCTGATCGGATTCTCTGGCAGCCCCTGGACGCTGGCGACCTATATGGTAGAAGGCGGCTCCTCCAAGGATTTTCGTCATGTGAAAGCGATGATGTACGACACGCCGGAGGTCATGCACCAGCTGCTGGATGTTCTGGCCAAGTCGGTGATCGATTATCTTAATGCCCAGATTCGGGCGGGTGCCCAGGCGGTACAGATTTTTGATACCTGGGGGGGCAGTCTGAGTGATGTGGCTTATCAGGAATTTTCGCTGCGCTATATGCGCCAGATTGTGGAAGGGCTGACCCGTGTGTATGACGGTCAGCAGATTCCGGTGATCCTGTTCACCAAGGGAGGTGGTCAGTGGCTGGAGTCGATGGCAGATACCGGCGCGGATGCGCTAGGACTGGACTGGACGACAGATATAGGCCAAGCCCGTCGTCGTGTCGGCGATAAAGTATCCTTGCAAGGTAATATGGATCCGTCGGTGTTATACGCTTCCCCGGCGACGATTCGTACTGAGGTCAAACGTATCCTGGACAGCTATGGTTATGGCACCGGCCATGTGTTTAACCTTGGCCACGGTATTCACCAGTTTGTCGATCCTGAACGAGCCAAAGCTTTTGTTGAAGCGGTGGTTGAGCTGAGTCCGGGCTATCACGGTTAACGGTTAGAGGGGGCGCTACGGACGGAACAATGCCTGTCTGTGGCGGTCATTCAATGCCGCTAACGGGCGGTCAGATCTAGATATGTTCCAGCGCTTGTTGCAGGCGTTCAACGCCAATCACGGTCATGCCATCCGGCATGACTTTAGGCATATTGGCTTTGGGTACAATCGCGCGCTTGAAACCATGTTTGGCAGCCTCCCTAATACGTTCCTGTCCCGATGGTACCGGGCGTATTTCCCCTGATAGCCCGACCTCGCCAAAGACAATCATATCCTGCGGCAGTGGTGTGTTGCGGAAACTCGACAGCGCTGCGAGCAAGAGCGCCAGATCCGCGCTGGTCTCGGTGACCCGTACACCGCCGACCACGTTGATGTACACATCCTGATCACCGAGATGAATGCCACCATGGCGGTGCAGTGCTGCCAGGAGCAGGTTCAGCCGGTTCTGGTCGAGGCCAACCGTGACTCGTTTGGGCTGGCCAAAATGACTGTCATCCACCAGTGCCTGGATCTCGATCAGCAGCGGTCGGGTACCTTCCCAGATGACCATCACGGCGCTGCCGGGTGAGGGCTCGTCACTGCGGCTGAGGAAAATGGAACTGGGGTTTTTGACTTCTTTCAGGCCGCTATCCAGCATGGCAAACACGCCCAGCTCGTTAATAGCGCCAAAACGGTTCTTGATGCCCCTGAGGGTGCGGTAGCGGCTGTCGTTGGAGCCTTCCAGCATGATGGAGCAGTCGATCATATGTTCGAGTACCTTTGGCCCAGCCAGAGTACCGTCCTTGGTGACGTGCCCAACCAGCAATAGCACGGTGTTGGTCTGTTTGGCGAAGCGGGTCAGCATGGCGGCACTTTCACGTACCTGGGAGACGCTACCGGGGGCGGAGTCCACCCCTTCGACATGCATGACCTGGATTGAGTCGATCACTACCACGCGGGGCTGATGCTGCTGCAGGGTCTGAATCAGCTGTTCGACGCTGGTTTCACTGAGCATGTTGAGCTGGTCCATTGGTAGTCCCAGACGTCGTGCGCGCATCGCGACCTGCTGCAAGCTCTCTTCCCCGGTCACATACAAGGCGGGCATCTGGCGGGCGAGGGAACACAGGGTTTGCAGTAGCAGGGTGGATTTGCCCGCGCCCGGATGACCGCCAATCAGAATCGCGGAACCCGGCACCAGTCCGCCGCCGAGCACCCGGTCAAATTCCTGCATGCCGGAGCTGAATCTGGGGACTTCATCGAGATTGACCTGATCCAGGCGCTGGATGCCGGTTTGCCCAGCCGCGCCGGTGTAACCACCCAGTGCGGCATTCCGTGCCGGGGTTTTGGCCGCTGCGACGACAAATTCCTGCAGGGTATTCCAGGCACCGCAGCCGGTGCATTGCCCTTGCCATTTTGAATGGTCGGTACCGCAGTCGGCACAGACATAAGCGATTTTCTTTTTGGCCATGAGTTCGATGTCGGATCTGGTGGGCAGTTAGGAACAATGTTGAAGGATACCATTGTTCGGCAACAACCTTGGTGTGTCCGCTAATAAGAGGCTTGCGGCGATCTTGTGGGGTGCTGTTTTTACCGAAGTAATTCGCCGATCGGCACGGCATAATGGCGGGCCGTTTATTCTTCAGTCGGAGTTTCCATGTCGTTCGGTCAAAGCATTGCCCTGATGAGTTTTTTACTGTCGATGGGTACGATTGCGGTTACCTATGGTGTCGCTATCAGCCAGGGTACTGCAGAGATATGCAATCCGTTTCTGGATGGCTGTACCGACATCACCCATACCGGCATGAAAGGCGATGCCGGGTTTATTTTCCGTGGCGGTATGGTGGCGGCGTGTGTGTATTTTGTGATCTGGTGGCAGCTGATGAATGCCTGGCTCAAACCGGTTTCCGGGCCAGTCAGTCGAGGACTGATGCATTTTTTCGGAGTGCTGGCCGCGCTGGGGTTGCTGACTGGGACGGCGGTGTTACTGCCGGAAAAAACTGCGACTCATTGGGGGGTGCATGTACGCGGAGCCAATCTGTTTTTTCAGGGCATGCTGGTAGCGCTGAGTATTAATTATGTGTTGGTCTGGCGTGGCCGCAAGGCTGGGTTGGTGGTGCCATCGTTCTGGTTAAAAACGGTGTTGATGGCGTTACTGTGGTTGCAGTTTATTGTTTTTGCCGGAGTCACGATTGGGGCTGATATGAGTCATGGTAAACGGATTATCGAATGGTGGGCTACCTTGTTTATCGGCGTGTACTTCCTCAGTAGCTGGTGGGACTGGTCGTCTTTGCGGCTAAACGTGTCGGAAGCAGCCAAGCCTTGATGTGCCATGGTTATTAGGGGGCGTTCTCAATTGGTCAATCGGAGCTGCTGAGAGCCCGTTGGCTTCAGAACACGGCATGAGGAGTGCCTCCTGTGTTTAATAAACAGGGCGAGCTCAATAAGCGACGAATAACACCGTTCTGGAGTCAACTGGCCTCAGTCCGAAGGGTTATGGTTAAACATCCATCATGCGGTGTTGTTGAGCTTGAAAAGGGCCCACCATTCTCTGCGTTCAACGCCTTGCCTGATGGATTTTTTCTCCATAACAGGACACGTTAACTAATTGAGAATACCCCTAGTGACGCGGCTCAACCCCGGCGATCTGTTCCGGTAATCTGTTAAAAGTCACCCCACAAGAATTGCAGTACCGAGACTGCCGCGAGGGCTGCAGTTTCGGTACGCAAAATACGCGGTCCCAGCAGCAGCCCCTGAAAGCCATGTGTCGTACCTGCAGCAACTTCGATATCAGTCAGGCCGCCTTCGGGGCCAACCAACAGCGCCACACTGGCCGGGTTTTGTTGTTGCCCTAACGGCTGCTGGTTGTGTGGATGCAACACCAGTCGCAGTTCGGCGTCGCTTTGGGCGTACCAGTCATTCAGGTTTACGGCGGGCAAGACTTGCGGGATACGGTTGCGGCCGCTTTGTTCACAGGCGGATACCGCGATTTTTTGCCAGTGTTCCATTTTCTTGTCCAGGCGTTCGCCTTTCAGTCGTACATCGCAGCGTTCACTGAAGAGAGGGGTGATTTGGCTAACGCCCAGTTCAGTGGCTTTCTGGATGGTAAAATCCATCTTGTCACCCTTGGAGATCACTTGTCCCAGGTGCAGGCGCAGTGGTGGTATGGCATCCGCTACCGATGCCTCAAGCAGACACACTGCGGCCTGTTTCTTGCCGGCGGTGGATATTGTACCGCTGTATTCGCAGCCGTCGCCGTTGAACAGCCGTACCGGTGCACCAAGACCCAGTCGTAATACCCGCAGCAGATGAATACTGGGCTGTTCGTCCAGGGTAACGGTTTGTCCGACGATCAGGGGTTGGTCGGTAAAAATTCTCGGTGACGACATTCTGCTCTCCACTGGCAATCGCTGCGGATAATAGCAAATTGGCCCGGATATTCGGCAATGGTAACCCGCCGAATCGTCAGCTTATCGATCGTGCGGGCGTATTTGCCGCCGTTGCAAGCTCATCATATGTTGAATCAGGATTTCCTGATCGGTATTACGGATCGGGTTGAAGGCAACGCGAATCCGGGTGCTGTCTGGCTCGCTGCCCGCTTCCAGGGCGACGATACGGCCATTCAGTACCAGTGTCGTATGATCCGGTAGCAGAGTGAGATGGAGTCGAAGGTAGTGGGCCTCTGAGACATCGGTATGGGTCTCAAAGCGGATGCCACAGGCGCTTAGGTTCACATTGGCCAGGTGTTCATCGACGTCAATGGTGGTTTGTAATTCCAGCCCGGCAACCCGGTTTAACTTCTGGTTCATCAGTCGCAGCAGCGCGGCGACTTCTGGTTGCTGTGAGCTGACGCGATGCAGCAGACTGGTGATCTGTTGTTCCAGTTCGACCAGGCTGTCGACGGCCGGATCGTCGGTTGGCGCTATGGCGAGTACTTCTATTCCGAGCAAGACACGATCGTCCAGACGGAAGTACTGGCGTCGTTCGTTGCCATCCCAGGTTTCAGGGGGCCTGGATTCGAGCTGCCTGGCGAGTGGCGCAGTATCAGAATATTTCATTGGGGCGTAACTCAAAGTCTTCCGGTACGGCGTTGACGGCGTTGTCGATTTGCTTCATATCCGGTTCGATCTCCGGCTGGCTATCGCTATCATTTTCTCGCGAACGCAAGATGATGATTTCAACCCGGCGATTGCGCGCCCGCGAAGCGGAGTCCAGGTTCTCAACCAGCGGTTGGGTCGAGCCGTGACCGACGACCTGAAAACGACTGGCATCCATTTCCGGGGCGGCAAACAACTCTTCCGCAAAAGCGACTGCACGGGCGGTAGATAGTGACCAATTGGAGCGGAATCGCCCGCCACGGACAGGCACGTCATCGGTATGGCCTTCGACAGAAATCAGTCCGGGAATCGTGACCAATACGGTACGAATTTTATCGATCACCGGCAAAAACCGGTCTTCAATGTAGTCTGAGCCGGAGCGAAATGCACCGCGTTGCTGAATGCGGATAATGATTTTCTGGCCCACGGTTTCAATTTCAATCTGGCCCTGGGCAATTTCGTTTTCCAGCAGGTTGGCCACTTGCAAGGCATTGTCTTCCGTCGCCTTGTTCTGCGCAGCTGCATCCGCTTGTACCAGAATACGGGTTTGTTTGCCTTGGTTGCCCTGAGCTTCTTGTTGCTGGGTAATTTCATCCTGGCACATCACTTCCAGTGAACTTTTGGTGATATCACTGGTGACTTGGCGTACCTGATTGATCGGCGTGGGTTCAGGAATGGACGGACTGAAGTGGCGGGCAATCACACTGGTGCCCTTGGGGGGATCGGCGGCATTGACGACGGTCTGGACACCAAATGCGTCGCGCAATTCTCCGGCCAGGCGTTTGAATTTGAGTGCATCCATTTCTGAGAACGACAGTAACAGTACAAAAAAGCACATTAGTAGCGACATCAGGTCGGCAAAGGTCATTACCCAGCCGGGTATCCCGGCGGGACAGGGTGGGCATTCCTGTTCTTCTTCCGTTGCCATGACCTAATCGCTCGCTGTTGTGCGCTTGCCTTCGGCAATATAGGCCTGCAGCATGGATTCAATCACCCTCGGATTCTGGCCTGCCTGAATGGCCAGCAAGGCGTCGATAATCATCGATTTCAGCCGACCTTCCTCGTTCATGCGCAACCTGAGCTTGTCGGCCAGTGGCAAGGCAAACATGGTGGCCAGCATGGCGCCGTACAAGGTGGTTAACAATGCCACGGCCATGGCGGGGCCAATGGTTTTGGGATCGTCCATGTTCGCCAACATGGCGACCAGACCAATCAGTGTACCAATCATACCCATGGCCGGGCCGGTATCCCCCAGATTCTGGAAGATAGACGCGCCCATATCATGGCGATCGGTGGCGAGTTTGGCTTCCTTGCTGAGAATCGAACGCACCACGTCCGGGTCGTGGCCATCAACCAATAGCTGGATGCCTTTCCCCAGAAATTCATCGCTGACTTCCTTGCCTTCCAGCGATAGAAGGCCACCCTTGCGTGCCAGTCCTGCCAGCTCCACCACTTCTGTAATAATAGTTTCCGGCTTGCTCAGTTTGAATGAAAAACCTTTGCCGCCGACCTTGGCCAGAGCAAGGAACTGGCCCAGTTCATATTTCATCATTACCGCAAAAAAGCTGCCGACAAAGACGATCAGAATCGACGGCACGTTTACAAACATAGCGATATCGCCGCCCAGAATCATGGCCATGACGACAATGCCAAATGCACCTAATAAACCTACCAGTGTTGCGAGATCCACAGCGGCTCCTTCTGAATTCCTCGAACCATGAGATCAGTCTAGTCAAACATCCGGGTTATTCCTGTTCTGAGGTAAAAACTGGCCGCTGCACTTGTTGAAGCCACGGACAGGCGCTACTGTGGCGGCACACAGCGCGGGTAGGTGTTATGAGCGATACACAACAAACATTTGATTTTGAACAGTCATTGGCTGAGCTGACCTCTCTGGTGCAGCGGATGGAAAGTGGTGAGCTGACGCTGGAACAGTCACTGGGTGCCTTTGAACAAGGCATTCATCTGACTCGATCCTGTCAGCAGGCGCTGGCTGAGGCAGAACAGAAAGTCCGTATCCTGACCGAACAGAACGGCCAGAGCCTGTCTCAGTCGCTGCCTCCAGGTGGTCGGGAAGCCGTTGAATGAGTCTGTTGCCGGAACGGCTGGCGGCCGTGCAAACACAGTTGGAACAGCAATTGCGATCTGCCGTCGTACAGCTCGCCAGCAGTGACCCACGACTGGCAGATGCGATGCACTATGGCTTGCTGAATGGTGGCAAGCGCTTGCGCCCACTGCTGACCTACGCTGCGGCTGAAGCCCTGGGAGGACAGCCGCAGCAAGCTGACAGTGCGGCCACGGCGCTGGAAATGGTGCACAGCTACAGTCTGATTCACGACGATTTACCGGCGATGGACGACGACGATCTGCGGCGTGGTAAAGCCACTACCCATATCGCCTTTGATGAAGCCACGGCTATTCTGGCAGGGGATGCACTGCTCACTGGAGCCTTTGAAGTACTGTTGGCAGATCAGTCACTGGCGGCTGAACAACGGCTGGCCATGACGGTGCTGTTGGCCAAGGCGGCAGGAGCCGCAGGAATGGTGGGTGGCCAGAGTATCGACCTTAACCATGTAGGCAAGCCGATGTCTCTGGTTGAATTGGAGCGGATGCACCGTGGTAAAACCGGTGCGTTGATTCGGGCGGCAGTGATGATGGGCGCGATGTCCGTGTGCTGGCCTCTGGCTGCAGAGCAGGAGCAGGCGCTGCTGGACTACGCCAATGCGATTGGTCTGGCCTTTCAGGTACAGGACGATATTCTCGATGTTGAAGGGGATACGTCCACGCTGGGGAAGCAGGCGGGTGCGGATGTCGCACTCAATAAACCGACTTATCCGGCGCTACTGGGGTTGGAGGCTGCGCGTCAAAAAGCAGCAGAACTGTGCCAGCAAGCTCAGCAGGCATTGGCGCCTTTGCAGCAGGACGGTGGACACACCGGGTTACTGCACCAGATTGCGGATTACGTGATTCATCGTAACCATTAAACCTGGTTTCATAAACGGGACGACCGGTTGCGGTTGGACGGATTCGTGACCAATGTGGTTTTGGCCTACTCAATGGCCACTGCAATCGTTAGAATAGTCGACCTTTTTTGCCATTACGTAGCGGCATCTGCCATTTCCTGATGCTCAACGACCGGAAACACAACGCCTGATGTTTACCGAAATACCGAGTGCTCGCCCTCTTACCCCGTTACTGGATGCCATTAATCAGCCCGCCGACCTGCGTCTGCTGGAGCCAGAGCAACTCCAGGAAGTCTGTCACCAGCTGCGAGAATATCTGCTTTACAGTGTTGGCCAGTCGGGAGGGCATTTTGCCGCCGGGCTGGGGGTAGTCGAGCTGACGGTGGCACTGCATTACGTTTTTGATACCCCGAATGACCGTCTGGTCTGGGATGTTGGCCATCAGGCCTACCCGCATAAGATACTCACCGGTCGTCGCGAAGAAATGACCCGTATCCGCAGCGAATATGGCCCGGCGGCTTTTACGCGTCGTGAAGAAAGCGCTTACGACACCTTCGGGGTTGGCCATTCCAGTACCTCTATCAGTGCGGCACTGGGCATGGCGCTGGGATTTCGCCAGCAAGGGTTGGAACACGAAGCCGTTGCCATTATTGGTGATGGTGCCATTACGGCAGGCATGGCGTTTGAAGCCCTGAACCATGCTGGTCACGAAAAAGCCGATATGTTGGTGATTCTGAACGACAACGATATGTCGATCTCCAACAATGTGGGTGGATTAAACAAATATTTCACCCGCATCTGGTCGAGCAAAACCTACTGTGCCATGCGTGCCGGTAGCAAAAAAGTGCTGGAGAAGATTCCTGCTGCCTGGGAATTTGCCCGTCGCACCGAAGAGCATATGAAAGGCATGGTAGCTCCGGGCACCCTGTTTGAAGAGCTGGGTTTTAATTATTACGGCCCCATCGACGGCCACGACCTGAACGAGCTGGTGCATACCCTGAGCAATCTGGCGAAGATGAAGGGGCCACGTTTCCTTCATATCGTCACTCGAAAGGGCAAGGGTTTTGCACCGGCGGAGCAAGATCCGATTGGCTATCACGCCTTGAAGCCAGTGCGCAGTGTCTCGACGGCGGTAAAAAAACCGACCTATTCCAATGTGTTTGGCGAGTGGCTGTGCGATATGGCCGGTGCTGACCGTCGGCTGGTGGGGATTACCCCAGCGATGCGCGAAGGTTCCGACCTGGTTCGCTTCTCGCACGAATTTCCGGATCGCTATTACGACGTTGCCATCGCTGAACAACACGCGGTGACCCTGGCTGCCGGACTCGCCTGTGAAGGGTGCAAACCGGTTGTGGCGATTTATTCGACCTTCCTGCAGCGCGCTTACGATCAGCTGATACACGACGTTGCCCTGCAAAATCTCGATGTATTGTTTGCCATCGATCGGGCGGGTCTGGTGGGTGAAGACGGCCCGACCCATCACGGCGCTTTCGACCTCAGCTATTTACGCTGTATCCCCAATCTGGTGCTGATGACGCCCTCAGATGAAAATGAATGCCGTCAGATGTTGTACACCGGTTATCAGCACGAAGGCCCGGCTGCAGTACGTTATCCCCGTGGCAGTGGTGCCGGGGTTGAACCGGAGCAGACCATGACGGCCTTGCCGTTGGGCGAGGGACGCGTATTACGCCAGTCTGCAGCTGTCGCTGGCAAACGGGTGGCGCTGCTGGCCTTTGGTGCACCCTTGAGTACCGCGCTGGGAATTGCTGCTCAACTGGATGCCACGGTTGCCGATATGCGCTTTGTGAAACCGCTGGATGATACCCTGGTCGCATCACTGGCGGCATCACATGATCTGCTGGTGACGCTGGAAGAAAACGCCACAGCTGGCGGTGCCGGTAGTGCAGTGCTGGAATCGCTGGCCTCCGCCGGTTTGTCTGTTCCAGTGTTGCTGAGTGGTTTGCCGGATCGCTACATCGAGCATGCCAATCCGGGTCGTCAGTGGCTGGACGCGGGACTCGATAGCGTCAGTATGCTGGACCGTGTTCGGCAGCGTCTTGCGCGCTGCTGATCGCCGTCACACCAGACTGTTAATCAGCGTATAGCCAGTTCGCACATCTTTCCTGCCTGCTGTCCGTCTGGCTGTCTCGGCCAGACTCTCTGACGATTACATGGCAGTCAATCCCGGCTAACATTCTGTAACACGTTCTTCCTCCGAGTTGATTAATCGGTGCTTTACTTAGGTAGACATCTGTTTTTTTGGGGGGTAGGGGTGCACTCACATCACCTGCTATTGATTCCGGCTCTGGTACTGGCACTGACGCTTGGGTTTGCTGGCGTCTCTATCCTGCCGTGGGTGCTGTTGGGGATGGCCTCTATATGGCCGCTCTGGCGCTCAGCTTCCGCCGTCACTGACAACGCCGAGCCGCAAAACCAGGCCGCCGGCCAACAAGTAACCGCAGATCAACTTCGGCATATTAAACAAATGGAACGTTTGGCGGCAGTTGGTCAGCTGTCTGCCGGCATCGCCCATGAAATCAATAACCCGGTGGCGTATGTGGGCAGTAATCTGCATGCGATCCGTGCTGACATGGACGGTTTGTTGCGCTTTGTCGGCGCTGTTGATAACGCCGGTAACCATCTTGATCCCGCCAGCGAGGCCTATCGTCTGATACTGTCTGCCTATCAGGATGAGGGTATCGCCGATATCGTCTCACTGATGCCCGAACGGGTGTCCGACAGCCTCGAAGGGGTTGAGCGTATCAGCCATATCGTACGGGATATGAAACGCCTGATGCGAGGTGATCAGGGACCAAAATCCCCCAGTAGTATCAACGACGAACTCAACGCCATTATCAATATTGCCAGAATCGGGATTGGTGGCGAGCTAACACTGAAGGTCGGCTTGCTGGACGATTGTCCCCCGGTGGTGTGTAACCCTGCACTGGTTGGGCAGGTGGCGCTGAATATCCTGGTGAATGCCATACAGGCGGTGGATGAGCGGTATGGGGAAGTGGGTATTTACCAGCGGCAACATGCCCACGAGCTGGAAATTGTTATCTCGGACAATGGTATCGGCATCGGTGCGGATGCGGTCGCCCGCGTATTTGAGCCATTTTACACCACCAAGTCGGCGGATGAAGGTACCGGCATGGGCCTGGCGCTAAGTCAGCAATTGATCGAGGAGCATGGAGGCCGTATTGAGCTTGAAAGCGAACTCGGTGTGGGCAGCTGTTTTCATATTTATTTACCCCTGATAGCGGAGGAGAGTAACCGTGTTTGAAGAGTGTCTGGCGCCGGAAGAGAGCGTCAAGGTTGGCCGGATTCTGCTGGTTGATGATGAACCCGCCATACTGCAAGCTCTAAAACGACTGTTATGTCGGCAATATGAGGTGATGACCGCTGACAGTGGTCAGCAAGCGCTGGATTTGCTTGAGCAGGGGGCGTTTGACCTGCTCATCTCTGATATGCGCATGCCTGGACTGTCGGGTGCGGATTTGCTCAAGGTCTGCGTTGAGCGTTGGCCCGAGATGGTGCGAGTGCTGGTGACCGGCTATGCCGATATGGAATCCACTATTCGTGCGGTTAACGAAGGCAATATATACCGTTATATCAACAAGCCCTGGGATAACGACCAGCTGTGCTCGGTAGTGGCTGATGCCTTACAGTGCAAAATACTGCAAGAAAAGAACGAAAAACTGCAGGCCCGTATCAAAGACCAGAACGAGCAGCTGGCATTATTTAACCGCGAGCTGGAACAGCAAGTGGAGCAGAAAACCGATCAGGCAGGAACGGCAGAAGCCAAATTGGAAGAAGCTTACCGCAGCCTGGTGCAAGAATTTAACAGCATGGTGCTGTTGCTGGTGGGTATGGTCGAGCAACGTAATGGTGAAGAACCCGGCAGTAGCGAACGACTGGCGCGCTTGAGCAAGCTGTTTGGGGAATTTGCCGGTCTGGTAGGACAACCGATTCAGGATTTGTATTATGCGGCGCTGTTGAAAAACATCGGCAAGATTACCTTGCCCGATGCCGTGCTGATCAAATCATGGACAACCATGAACCGGCTGGAGAAAAAAGAGTACTCCCGCTTTCCCGTGAATGGCCAGACCACCTTGATGCTGCTGGAACCGCTGCAAAATTCTGCCAATATCATTCGCTCGCACATGGAGCTGTACAACGGCAAAGGTTTCCCCGATCGTCTTGAAGGGGATGCCATCCCGCTGGAATCACGCATTCTGCGAATCGTGACGGATTACGTCGACCTGCAGCGCGAACACAACTTTCTTGGCGAAAAACTCAACGAAGACGATACCCGCACTTACATGATCAAAATGGCGGGCTTGCGTTATGACCGCGCACTGATCGATCTGTTGATGGAAGTACTGGAAGATTTTGATGAAGGTGTTGTGCCCAATATGGACCGTATTCCCATCGCGGCAGCCAAGCAGGGCACCATACTGGCAAAAAGTCTGATCAGCCCGGCGGGTGTAGTGCTGCTGTCGGAAGGAACATTACTGACAGAGCGCCATGTCAGTAAATTACAGGCGTTACAGCGTCAGTTTGAAGGGCATCAGATCATGTTGCAAGTGCGCCACCCGGACAGCTCTGGCAGTGAGTGAGGCCGCGTGACCATCACTCTCCGACCGGTTCGTCGTCCTGGTGGGTCAAGGGCGCCGTGGCGGCAGCGCTGCTGAGCATATGCCCCAGTTTGCTGGCTTTGGTGCTTAGATAACCTTCATTGTACGGGTTTCTGCCTACTTCGAGGGCGACGCGCTCAACCACCTTGACGCCAGCGTCTGACAACGCTCTTACCTTGCGCGGGTTGTTGGTCATCAGGCGGATCGCATAAATACCCAGGTGGCTCAGCATCGGTTCGCACATGCTGTAATCACGCAGATCGGCACCAAACCCCAATTGCTCGTTGGCTTCGACCGTATCGGCACCCTGATCCTGCAGATGATACGCCCGGATCTTGTTCAGCAGCCCAATGCCGCGACCTTCCTGGCGCAGATACAGCACCACACCATGGCCAGCTTCGGCCACGGCGCGCATGGCTTCTTCCAGTTGATAGCCGCAATCACAGCGCATGCTGAACAGCGCATCGCCGGTCAGGCATTCGGAGTGAGCGCGTGCCAGCACCGGCTCGCCGTTGCCAACATCCCCCAGCGTGAGTGCCACATGCTCTTTACCCGCGACGGTGTCTTCAAATCCATGCATGGTAAAGACGCCGAACGGCGTTGGCAGCTTGGACGATGCAATGTATTGGATACTCAAGGCTCTCACCTCCGATAAAACAAGCGGCGTAGTCTATCAGCCAGGACAGCGATCACCCAAGTTTCCCTTGCCTTAAAAGCGGGGCTTCTTGATGTCACAATGGTCAGAATCGCTGGCTCAGGCAGGATAAAAAGCCTGAAAATGGCACACTTTTCATTAATTCTTGCGTTACGGTCGGGATTTTCTTCCTGCCGGAGCGTCTGGTTAACACACTGTTGCACAGGATAAATAGATGCTGATGATCGTCGGAGTTGTTCTGCTGTTGCTAGCGCTGATCTTGCCTGGCGTCTGGGTACGGCATGTACTTGTTCGCCACAGCTCGGCACGGGTGGATTTTCCCGGTACGGGCGGCGATATGGCCCGCCACCTGGTCAACAAGTTACAGCTGGCCAATGTGGTGGTTGAGGCGACGGAACAGGGGGATCACTATGATCCGCAGCAACGTGCGGTGCGGTTAACAGCGGACAAGCTGGACGGAAAATCGCTGACGGCGGTCGTGGTGGCAGCCCATGAAGTGGGTCATGCCTGGCAACATCAGCGTGGTGAACGCATGTTTTACTGGCGCCAGGGGCTGGTCACACTGGCGATCTGGATGCAGCGTCTGGCCCCGGTGGCGCTGCTGCTATCGCCCTTGCTGCTGGCGGTACAGCCGGGTTTGTCGCGCTGGACTCTGCTGGCAGCGGTACTGGCGATGAGTATCAATGCGCTGGTGCAATTGGTGACGCTACCGGTGGAACTGGATGCCAGCTTTAACAAAGCCTTGCCACTGTTACAGCAGGGCCAGTATCTGGATCAACAGGATATGGTTGCCGCGCGACAGATACTAAAAGCGGCAGCGTTAACCTATGTTGCCGGATCACTGGCCAGCCTGCTGAACGTCTGGCGTTGGCTGCGTTTTCTGAGGCGGTGGTGACGGCATTAAAAGATGCCTCCTACGCGCTGGATTGGGTGCGGGATGGCGTATCCGCCACTCGTACACTTGCTCTGGGTACTCACGAAGCGGTAGTGCCGGGTTTGGTCTGCCAGAGCAGGACGGTCTGGAGGTACTGCGACGGTTGCGAGCGGTGATGCGTCGTCAAGACGGGATGCCACGGTGAAACTGGCTAACGGGGTCGTGAGTCTTGATCTCGGGCTGGAGGATAACGCCTGGTGTCTTGTCTCTGTCCATCGGGAATCGCTGCGTTGGATCCTTTTTACCGGATACCCTTATCAGCCAATAAACGCATGCGCAGCCTGTATCACTACCCAGGCAAATATCCCCGCCAGCACATCATCAATCATAATGCCAAAACCGCCATGAACCTTCTGGTCGAGCCATTTAATCGGCCAGGGTTTGAGGATGTCGAAAAAGCGGAACAAGACAAATCCCGCCAGAATCCATGCCCAACCAGAAGGCAGCGCGATATAGGTAATCCACAAGCCGATCCATTCATCCCAGACAATGCCGGGGTGGTCATGTACGCCCAGGTCGTCGGACGTGCGTTGGCATAAATACACGCCGAATGCGAAGCCGGATAGCAGCACCCCCAGATACGGTAGCAATGGCATATCGTGTAGCAATAGCCACCAGATGGGCAAGGCCGCCACCGTGCCGAAGGTGCCGGGTGCCTTGGGGGCAAGGCCGGAACCCAGGCCGAAAGCCAGCCAGTGAGTCCAGGATGTCAATTGAGTTCGAGCCACAGGCCACTCCGTCAGCACATATCAGAATAAGAGTCATGGTGCAAAGGCAGCGATCATAAGGTGATGCCCGGCAGACTGCCAGTGGTTATCCGGGACGATCGGCCAAGGTCACAGCGTATCTTGCGGGTCGATATCCAGATGCCAGCGCACCTGATGAAAGCCTTTTTGCTGGTGGAGAAAATCGACCAGCGGATCCAGCACGGAATGCAGGCCGGTGCGTTCGCCGCTGAAAAGCTGCAGTTGCTGGCGAAAACGGCCGGCGCGACGTTCCATAATGGCCGGAAATGGCCCGACCAATACCAGAGGACTGAGTTGGTCTGGCTGGTTGCGGCACTGGGCCGACTGTTGTTGTAAAAACTGGCGAGCCAGTTGCAACAGCTGCTCGGCGAGGTGACGTTGCGGTGATTCGGCCCGCAGCATGGCCATATGGCTGTACGGTGGCAGTTGTTGTTGCTGGCGTTCTTGCAGCAGCGCCAGCGCCAGCGCGTGGTAGCCGTTATCGATCAGCAGGTTCAACTGCGGATGATCGGCATACAGGGTCTGAATCCAGACTTCACCCGGATGTTCGGCGCGGCCAGCACGGCCAGCGACTTGCAATATGAGTTGGGCGGTGTGCTCCATGCCACGGAAATCGGCACTGAACAAACCGGCATCGGCATCGACAATCACCACCATGGTGACCGCCGGAAAATGGTGACCCTTGGCCAGCATCTGGGTACCAATCAACAGCCGCTTACCGGGTGCATGAATATCTTGCAGTAATCCGTCGAAGGCCTGCTTGTTCCGCGCGGTATCGCGATCCACGCGGGTAGAGGGGACGTGCGGGAACAGCATCGACAGCTCATCCTGCAACCGCTCAGTGCCTTGTCCCAGAGCGCGGATTTTGTCGCTGTGGCAGTTAGGGCAGAATCCGGGCACTGCCTGCTGAAAGTCACAATGATGGCAATGCAGATGTAATGGCGACTGATGCAGGGTCAGGCGCGCATCGCAACGTCGGCACTCGGCCAGCCAGCCACATTCCTGACAGGCCATCAGTGGGGCATAACCGCGCCGATTGATAAAGACCAGCACCTGGCGATTGGCATCCAGATGTTGCTGCATTTTGGCAATCACGGGTTGCGCCAGACCAAAGGTCAGCGGTTGATGCAGGATGCTGTGCAGCTTCATACCCGGCGGCTTGGCGTTACCTGCTCGCTGGGTCAGTTTGAGGTGCAGGTAGCGGCCGGTCAGAGCGTTATGCAGTGATTCCAGCGATGGGGTTGCTGACCCCAGCACGATAGGAATCTTGGCCTGTTTGGCGCGCACCATGGCAAAGTCGCGGGCAGAATAACGCACACTGTCCTGCTGCTTGAATGAGCCGTCGTGTTCTTCATCCAGAATAATCAGCCCGAGATCGGGCAGCGGCGTAAAGACCGCCGAGCGGGTACCAATCAGAATCCGGGCGCTGCCATCGCGGCACTGGCACCAGGCCTGCAAGCGTTCACGATCATTCAGGCCGGAGTGCATCAGGGCAACGGGTACATCAACCCGCTCACGGAAGCGTTGCACCGTTTGTGGCGTCAGACCAATTTCCGGCACCAGTACCAGCACCTGCTGACCCCGTTGCAGTACCTGTTTGAGATGCTGCAGATACACTTCGGTTTTGCCTGAGCCGGTGATGCCTTCCAGCAGACTGGGCTGAAATCGCCCCAGCTGTTGGTTCAGTTGCATCAGGGCCTTGTGTTGCTCCTCGTTGAGTGGCAAGTCGTCGCGTCGCAGTGGCGCGATGGCCGGTATTGGCAGCCGTTGTAGTGTTTCGATCAACCCCAGCTCTGCCAGCCGTCGCAGTTGTGCCAGGGTAAAACCCTGGGCCGTCAGCTTGGCATGCGTCCACACCGGTTGCTGCTGGAAACATTGCCACAGCGCCTGCTGTTGCTTGCCGCGTAAGGCAGTTTTGGGCTTGCTCAGCAGCTCGGGGTTGGTTTGTGGTTCTGAAGTCTGTGGTTCGGAGTCGATCTGAGGCAGGATAGCCCAACTTTGCTCTTGTGCCTCTTGCAGGGATCCGCCCCGACGCAACAGTGCCGGTATCATCAGCTCCAGCACATCGCCAGGGCTGTGATGATAATAGCGCGCCAACCATCGCCCCAGTGTCAACTGACTGGCATCCAGCAAGGGTTCATCATCGAGACGTTCCAGCAAGGGTTTGAGCTTGCCAGTGGGGACATCTGTGGTGTGTGCGGTACCGACCACAATGGCAGTCAGTAATTGCTGGCCAAAGTTAACCCGTACCCGCTGTCCGGGCTTCCAGGTGTCTTCCTGCTCACCAGCGGGAGGAAGATAGTCGAAACAGCGCCGTAAAGGCACTGGTACAGCGACCTGCACGACGTAAAAAGGCATGAAAAAACTTGCTGACAAAAAAGGCTCTGGTATTATGCGCGTCCTTATTGTCTGTGCAAGGGGCTGATGCGCGGTTTACCGCAGTCATTACTCCATGGCGACAGCGAGTATTTGAAGTTTTTCTTAACAGTAACGCGGTGCCTGTCCGATGGTCGGAAGGTGGCGGCGTGAAGACCCGAGGTGCCCCATGAAACAAGATATTCATCCTGCATACGCTGAACTGACCGCTACCTGTTCTTGCGGCAACATTGTCAAGACCCGCTCCGCCAAGCCCGGCGAAATGTACCTGGACGTATGCTCCGCTTGCCATCCTTTCTACACTGGCAAGCAAAAAGTTGTTGATACTGGCGGCCGTATTGACCGTTTCAACAAGCGTTTCGGTGGTTTTGGCAAGAAGTAATCCCTGTTTCTGCCAGAATTCCGCAACACCAAAACCCGCTTCGGCGGGTTTTTTATGCGACAGGGATGCGCGTGAAAGAAACAAGGTAGCAGGCTCTCAATGATTTGCCACGGCCTGTCAGGGGGGAAGATTCCGTCAGGCAAGGCATTGGACGCCGAGCATGGCGAGTCCTTTTCAAGTCCGACAATACCGCATGACGGGATGTTAACCCTGCCCCTTCGGGCTAAGGGCTGCTCTACTGCGGAAAAGCTGAATCTGGCCCTTTTTTGGGCAAACTCTGGTTAATATAGAACCACTACTCGCCTCAACTTTGCGCAAAAATCGTTCAAACCAGCCTTTCCCTCGCGACGAACGCCTAAGTCCGACACCCCTGCTTCTGGTCATGTTAATCAGCCGCGCTTGTCGGCCACAAACGGGTTGGTTTTGCGCTCATGGCCGAAGGTGGAGCGGGGGCCATGGCCAGGTACAAATTCAATCTCGTCTCCCAGTGGAAACAGCTTGTCGCGAATAGAACTGATCAGATCGGCATGATTCCCCTGCGGAAAGTCGGTGCGGCCAATCGAACCGTTAAAAATCACATCACCCACTAACGCCAGTTTTTGCTCCGGCTGGACAAATACCACATGACCGGGGGTATGACCCGGCGTATGAATCACATCCAGAGTCACATCGCCAACCGTGACCTGCTCGCCGCCAGTCAGCCAGCGATCCGGGGTAAACATCTCGACTGGCGGAAGACCAAACATCTGTGCCTGCTGCGGCAGTGCCTGAATCCAGAAGTTATCACCCTTGTGTGGCCCTTCAATCGGTAACTGATAACGTTTGGCCAGCTCAGCCGTGCCGCCAACATGGTCGAGATGAGCGTGAGTCAGCAGAATTTTTTCCGGCTTGGCACCCATGGCATCGAGTTTGGCGATAATCCGCTCAATATCACCACCAGGGTCAACAATGGCAGCCCGGTGCGTGGCTTCACACATCAGAATGGTGCAGTTTTGTTGGAAGGCAGTTACCGGCACGGTGGCAGTGATCAGGGCCATGGTGGTTGGTTCTCTCTGACGGATAGTGATTCTGGAGGTGATTATTCGGACGATGGTCCAGTTGTGGCCACTGTATCAGAATTTCTTCAACGTCGGCGTCTGGCCCTGATAGCGGGGCATCATCATGCCGAGATCGGCGTTGATATAGGTGGGGTCGGCCACCAGATAGCGTTTGCCTTCAAACAGCCAGCCGCTGCCGGTTATGGCGGTGTCTGTGGTGTTCATGGCAATGGCGGTGGCGACGTGGCCGGGTAATTCGACAATTAGTACCTCGGCGTCCAGTAGTTGTTTTGCCAACCAGCCAAACAGGGCGGCGCGGTCTTCGCAGTCGGAATAGGGGTAGTGCAGGGTTTCCAGAGGAAACAGGTAGTTTTCACTATGGAACTGTTCGGCGTCGGTTTCATAGCGAAAGCCGGTTTGCACCAGCCGCAACAGGTAGTTGATTTTGCTCTGGCGATCGTTCAAGCGGGCCAGTCTGGGGCGCAATTGCTCCAACAGCTGGTTGGCGGTTGTGGCGGGCAGTCCGGCCTGGAAGTAACCGGGCAGTGCCAGTTGTGGGTAGGTTGCCAGGTAGTCGCTGTAGTCGGCCGGGTAGCTGACCTTGAGATCCTGCTGCTGGCCTTGCCAGTTAAAGCTCACGGTGCGTGTTTCCTGAGCGCCACCCGGAATAAAACGGTAGGGGTCGGCAAAGCCGATGGGTCGGGTGCCGAGTTCGTGAGCGCCTTGATAGGTTTTGACGGTGCCAATCCCCAGCGGTTGTTCTCCGGGCTGCAGTGCGTAATAACGTTGATGGTCGAGTTCAAAGTAGGTAACGCCGTAAAGGGCTTCTTGTGCTGGCAGTAACAGGTGGATCTGCTGGTTATAGGCGACTCTGGCATCAAAACCGGCTTTTACCAGTAAAAACCAGCAGCTCAATACCTGGCTGTCTGGGTCGTTATGCAGGGCGTGGGCAAACTGGTTAAACAGCAAGGCGGTGGCCCAGTCGTTCAGTTGCCAGTCCGCAGCGGCGGTTTTTAATGCGCTGACAAGGGATTGGTGCGGGGTGCTGGCGAGTTGCTGCCAATAGGCCGCAATGGTCTTGTTATCGGGACGGCCGCTGAAAGTACTGTCGAAGCCTTCGGGAATGTCGAGGCTGAGCGTTCTGCCATAAAATGCAAGTTGTACGGTGTTGGCGCTGGTCGGCAGTTGTTCTGGAGGTACTATGGCGATGCGGGGTGGCGGAACGGGTACCGGCGGCGCTTGCTCGGGCGAGGGTATGGGTGACGTTGGCTCGGCTGGCTGATTATCTGCCGTTGGTTGTTCCGGGGTGTCTGTGGGCGGGGCGATCGGGATTTGATCCGGTTTGGGTTCGGGGTCGCGCTGTTGGGCCGGTTCGACCTCGACGTTTTTCCAGCGTTGGTTCAGAAACGTCAGAAAGGCGCGGTCGTTTTTATCCAGATAAGACTGATAGTCGTTACGGGTTTGCTGTAACCACTGTTGGTAGTCATCGGTTTGCGAGGGGGTAGCGGCCAGTGAAAGTGAGCAGGGTATCATCGCAACGGCAGCAAGGAGGCTGCGTAAACCTTTCTGGAATCTGGCGTTCATGGTTCTGCATTCTCCGTTGCTTTCAGGCTCTATAGCTGCGGCGGAGTGAGGGTATCGCGTCCGCCGCAAACCGGAGAGTCGTTTATTTCAGCTTGGCAATTTCTTCGGCCAGTTCATCAAACGATTTTTCGGACTGAAATTTTTGCCACAGCGCCTTGTCGTTTGCCATGGAGGTTTTTAATGCCTGTTCGGCCACCTGGGCCATGGTGTCGGCATTCAGGCCGACCAGTACCACCATTCCGCCGTTTGGGGTGGGCATCTGGCGCAGGATTTTGGAGCCGACCAGCGTTTCCTTGGTGATCTGGCGCGTGACCGAGGAATTGACTTTGTCGACGGTTTCGCTATCACCGGCTCCGGTGGTTTCGGCGTACTGCTTGATCATGTTCTGGACTTCAATCCGCATGGTTTGAGCCAGCTCAACACGGGCAGCCGTTGCCGCCATCTGTTTCATAAAGTTGGGGCCTGCGGCGGTTTTGTCGGCATAACCGATGGCTGTCAGATCAACTCCTTCGACCGGTGCACCACACACCCACTCCGGTGCCTCCTTGCCCGAGCCATCGGCAAAGGCGCAGCTGACGGGCTGGGTTTCAATCGACTGATTTGATGAACAGCCAACCATCACCGCGATGGTGGCTGCCATTGCCCAATGTTTACAGGCCATAACGTTCTCCTTGTGTCGTGCTTGTGTTGTGTGAATGGGGCCAGTTCCGTTTGGAAGGCCGACACCCATAATGGTTCATTGTTGCAGTGCTTTTCTGGCGAGTGATTACTTTACGCCAGAAAAGCGACGCTTTTATTGATTTGGTCAACAAGGCTGCGACTTCGAGCTGGTCGCTCAGTGGCCACAGTGCCCACCTGCGTGTGCATGGCCATGGGCCAGTTCTTCGGCTGTGGCTGCTCGGGTGCTGAGAATGGACACTTGGAAATTCAGCGTTTTGCCGGCCAGCGGATGGTTGGTGTCGACATCGGCCATAAACTTGCCAACCTTGACGAGTGTGACCTTGCGCGGGCCATGTTCGGTTTGCACCTCGGCGGTCATGCCTGCGCGCCAGCGTTTGGCCCCTTGCAGGTGTTTTACCGGCACCCGTTGCAGGGCATCGCTACGAGGTTGGCCATAAGCCTGCTCCGGGGTCAGGGTCAGCAGCAGTTCATCACCTGCCGCGTGTCCGCTGAGGGCAGTTTCAAACGCCGCCAGCATCTGGTTTTTACCGTGCATATAAAATACGGGCTCGCCATCGAAGGTCGACTCAATCAGTTGATCATCGGTGTCGGTCATGCGGTAGTGTAATTCAACAACAGTATTGGCAGTAATCATCTTGGTTTCCAGCGTATCGTCCAGCTGCAGAGTATCCGGTTGTCGACCAGAGCAGGCAACTATTTACCGCAAGTTACCGCAAGCCAAGGCAAGCGCTGCTGCAAACAGAATCCCGTTAGTGGCACTTGATTTCGTGACTGACGGCCCCATCTTTTACCGCTGACCCGAATGTAAGCAGGAAGACGTTATGACAACAATTGTATCCGTCCGGCGCGGTGACCAGGTGGTGATTGCTGGTGATGGCCAGGTCTCACTGGGTAATACTGTGATGAAAGGCAATGCGCGCAAGGTGCGTCGGCTCTACAACAACCAGGTATTGGCCGGTTTTGCAGGCAGCACTGCGGATGCATTTACCCTGTTTGAAAAATTTGAGGCACAACTGCAACAGCATCATGGCCAGTTGACGCGTGCCGCCGTGGAGCTGGCCAAAGAGTGGCGCTCAGACCGTGCCCTGCGCAAGCTGGAAGCCATTCTGGCAGTGGCTGATCACACGGCGTCATTGATCATTACCGGCAATGGCGACGTGGTACAGCCGGAAGAAGACCTGATTGGCGTGGGATCCGGTGGCCAATATGCGTTGGCAGCAGCGCGTGCGTTGTTACACAACACCGAGTTGAATGCGCGTGAGATTGCAGAAAAAAGCCTGACGATTGCGGGGGAAATCTGTGTGTTTACCAACAACAATATGACGGTTGAATGCCTGTCTGGCGGAGATAACGCATGAGCGAAATGACCCCGAGAGAAATTGTTCACGAGCTGGATCGCCATATTATTGGTCAGCAGAACGCCAAACGCTCCGTAGCGATTGCCTTGCGTAACCGCTGGCGTCGCATGCAGTTGCCAAAAGAGCTGCGTGATGAAGTAACACCGAAAAATATCCTCATGATTGGTCCGACCGGGGTGGGTAAAACCGAGATTGCCCGGCGTCTGGCGAAGCTTTCCAATGCCCCCTTTATCAAGGTTGAAGCCACCAAATTCACTGAAGTGGGCTATGTTGGCAAGGATGTAGAATCCATCATCCGTGATCTGGTCGAAACCGGCATCAAGATGCTGCGTGAGCAGGAAATGGTGAAGGTGGCACACCGGGCCGCCGTCGCCGCAGAAGAACGTATTCTCGATGCCTTGTTACCACCACCACGCTCCACTACCCAGAGCGAGTGGGACACCACCACCGATGTCAAACCGGCAGACTCTTCAACTCGCCAGATCTTTCGCAAGAAACTGCGAGAAGGTCAGCTGGATGACAAGGAAATTGATATTGCCGTCTCTCAGACACCGGTTGGCGTTGAGATCATGGCTCCTCCCGGCATGGAAGAAATGACCAGCCAGTTGCAGAGCATGTTTTCCAGTATGGGGGGTGAGAAAAAAACCACTCGCAAGCTGAAAATCGGTGATGCCCTCAAGCAACTGCAAGACGAAGAAGCCGCGAAAATGCTGAACATGGATGACCTCAAAGCCAGGGCTGTCGAACGGGTTGAGCAGAATGGCATCGTCTTTATCGACGAAATAGACAAGGTCGCCAAACGGGGTGAGTCGGGTTCTGGCGGTGATGTCAGCCGCGAAGGGGTGCAGCGAGATCTGCTGCCATTGATCGAAGGCTGCACCGTCAGCACCAAACACGGCATGATCAAGACCGACCATATCCTGTTTGTGGCCTCCGGTGCTTTCCATGTAGCCAAACCATCGGATCTGATTCCGGAGTTACAGGGTCGCTTGCCGATTCGGGTGGAGCTGCAGGCGCTGACGCCAGGTGATTTCGAACGCATCCTGACCGAGCCAAGCGCATCACTGACCGAGCAGTACCGCGCTTTGATGAAAACAGAAGGTGTGGATCTTGAATTCCGCCCGGATGCTATCAAGCGGCTGGCCGAGATCGCCTACGAAGTGAATGAAAGTACTGAAAATATTGGTGCCCGCCGTTTGCACACCATCATGGAACGCCTGCTGGAAACGGTCTCGTTTGATGCCACCGATTTGACCGAGGCGGTCGTGATTGACGCTGCCTATGTTGAAACCCAGCTGGGTGATGTGGTGAAAAATCACGATCTGAGCCAGTTTATTCTCTGAGCTGATGCCTGAACTCACGTTTGTTGTATTGCTACTGACAAGTAACAGAGCAGGCAACAGACAAAGGGAGCGCATCACGCGCCCCCTTTGTTGATTACCGCTATTGTCGTGTCGCTATTGTCGTGTCACTACTGCTGCGACTCATGCAGTGCGAGCGGGTTACACTTTGAAGCGTTCGATCAGGCTATTTAACTGGCGAGTACTCTCCGCCAGGCTGGTCACCGTGTTGTCGTTACGGGTGGCGTTTTCACTGATGGTACGTGAGGCCTCGGCAATCTGAACGATATTGCTGCTGATCTCGTTCGACGCGACACTCTGCTCTTCGACGGCACCGGCAATACTCAGGTTCATCTCTGAGATGGTGCTGACTGCCGAGGAAATGGAGGCAATGGTTTCGCTGGCCTGCTTGGACATCTCCGAGGTCGTTTCCGAATTACGGGCATTTTGCTCCATTGACGATACTGCCTGCACCGCCTGTTCTTGCAGCCGTGAAATCATGTTGTTGATTTCCTGAGTGGATTCCTGAGTGCGGGAAGCCAATGTACGCACTTCATCCGCCACGACGGCAAAACCTCGTCCTTGTTCACCCGCCCGTGCGGCTTCAATGGCTGCATTTAATGCCAGCAGGTTGGTCTGCTCGGCAATGCCTCGAATCACGTCCAGTACGGAACCAATCGAGTCGGTCTCCGCTTGCAAGCCTCGAATCACGTCGCTGGACTGGTTGATGCTGTTGGCCAGGTCAGTAATGCGCTGCTGGGTATCCTGCATGGTTTGCAAACCACGTCTGGCGTTGTCGTCTGCTTCCCGCGCCGCACCTGCCGCCCGCTCGGCATTACCGGCGACTTCCTGAATGGTCAGACTCATTTCGTGGGAGCCCGTAGCCGCCATATCGCTTTGCTGTAACTGGCGTTCGGTCATTTCACGGGTGGTACGGCTGATGTCAGAAATATTGTTGGTTAGCTGGCCCAGCACCTGAGTGGTACTTTTGCTTTCCGATACGACTTTCTGAATGGCCTCAACAAACAGGTTAAAGGAACGCGCAATCTCGGTGATTTCATCATTGCCCTGAGCAGGCAGTCGCTGGGTCAAATCCCCTTCACCACGGGCAATGTCTGACATGGCGCGGTTAACATTGTGCAGCGGTTGTCGGATGCTGTTGGAAATAAGGTAGATAGTACCGACCAGCAATAGCACAAAAACCACCGAGGTCGAGATCATATGGAGGGCTGTCTTGCGGAAGACAGTGTCAATATCGTCGGTATAGACGCCAGTCCCCACGACCCAGCCCCATTCCCGCAGCAAACGGACAAAACTGACCTTGGCGACAGGATTGCTTTGTTCTGCTTTGGGCCAATAATAATGTACAAAACCACCATCCGGGTTCGCCAAGGCCACTTTGGTGATATCACGGGTCAGGGGCCGACCGTTGGCATCTTTAAGATCCGACATGTCCATGTCGTTCAGCTTGGGGTTGGCACCGTGCGCCAGCATGATGTTGTCGGTACTCTGGATAAAAAAGTAACCGCTGCCGTTGTCGTAGTGCTGGGCAGTGATGGTTTCTTTGGCCAAACGCTGGGCTTCTGCACGACTGAGGCCTTCTTTTTCAAGATTGGCGAAGTGCGTCAGCAAGCTGTAGGCATTATCGGTGAGCTGTTGGACACTCTGGTTCTTGGCATTGGTCAGGGTGTTATAGGTCTGTTGCAACGCCGTGATCTGGATGATAACAACGCAGATTATGGCTGTTCCCAATAAGAGCCACAGGCGGCTCCGAATACTGATGTTGCGAAATAAAGACATAATACGTTTCTCGTCTGTTCGGTATCGGCGTGGGCGACGAGAGGTTGTACCGGATGCGTTTCGGTAAATACCAGGCTATGTCGTCGCGGTATGTTGTCAGTCTAGGTTATATTTCAGAGATACAAGCCGTTATCGGCAGAGAGGTGCACCAATGAAGCCAGATGGCATAAAAGTCAGAAAAAACAGCCGTTGCCTGGAATTACGGTATGGCGATGAAACGCATGAGCTCAGCTTTGAATTGCTGCGGGTACTGTCCCCTTCAGCCGAAGTGCGTGGCCATGGTACGGGTAACGGCGTATTACAATCGGGCAAGAAAGACGTGGGCCTGCTGAGGATCGAACCAGCCGGTAACTATGCGTTGAAACTGGTGTTTGACGATGGTCATGATTCCGGGCTGTACGATTGGCATTATCTGCGCCATTTATGCCTGAATAAGGATTCGTTATGGCAGGATTATCTCGATCAGCTGACCGCCGCCGGGGCTCATCGAGAATCCCTACTGATTAATATTCGTGGGCTGTGACAGCAGATTGAGCAGCATCCGCCACCTTTGGGTATACTGATTAGCATGAATAACATAAAACCAGTCTCAATCAGCCGCCTGTGGCGCCCTAACACACCCCTCATAAGAACAGGAGCCGTACATTGACGGATTCCCCCACCCCAAAACACTCCCCCATTCACGACCCCAACGCTGCGTTGGAGGCACAGAAGTACGATAATCCGGTTCCCAGCCGGGAAGCATTGCTGGCGTTGCTGGAGCAATCCGGTCGCCCAATGACTCATGAAGATGTGTGTGAAGCGCTGGCAGAAACCGACCCTGAGCGGGTTGAGGCTTTGCGTCGCCGACTGATTGCCATGTCTCGCGATGGCCAACTGATGAGTAACCGCCGCAGCCAGTTTTTTCCGATGGAAAAAGCCGATTTGGTGACTGGCGTAGTAATGGGCCACAAAGACGGTTTTGGTTTTGTCTTGCGCGACGGCGATGACGACATTTATTTGTCGAACCGTCAAATGCGCAAAGTATTCCACGGCGACAAGGTCGCCGTACAAATTCTCGGGCTGGATCGACGTGGTCGCCCGGAAGGCAAGATTGTCCAGGTGATTGAGCGTAACACCCAACACATCGTCGGGCGCTATTTTGATCAATCCGGCGTTGGCGTAGTACAGCCGGATAACAAACGTGTCAGTACGGAAGTGCTGGTGCCAGCAGAAGGCCGCCACGGTGCTGAACACGGCCAGTTTGTGGTGGTCGAAATCACCGCCCAGCCGAAGCAGGGCGGTCTGCCAATTGGCAAGGTCATCGAGGTTCTGGGCGAACACCTGGCACCGGGAATGGAAATTGAAGTGGCGATTCGCAGCCACGATATTCCCCATGAATGGCCTGCGGCAGTGACGGTCGAAGCTAAAAAACTGTCTGACGAAGTCCGCGAGCAGGACAAAGCCAATCGTATTGATTTGCGGCATTTGCCCTTCGTCACGATTGACGGTGAAGATGCCCGCGATTTTGACGATGCGGTGTACTGCGAGCGCAACAAGAACACTGGTGGCTGGCGTTTGTACGTTGCCATCGCCGACGTATCCCATTACGTCAAACCCGGTTCAGCCCTGGATCAGGAAGCCCACACTCGCGGCAACTCGGTGTATTTCCCCGGTTTTGTTGTACCCATGCTGCCAGAAAAACTCTCCAACGGTTTGTGCTCGCTGAACCCGGCAGTGGATCGCCTGGTGATGGTGTGTGAAATGACCATTTCCAAAGCTGGCAATATCTCCGGCTACAAGTTTATGGAAGGGGTGATCCACTCCCATGCCCGGCTGACCTACAACAAGGTCTGGATGATGCTGCAAACACCACGCAGTGAGGAAGGGCAGGTGTGGCGCGATCATTACCCTGCCGTCGTGCCGCATATCGAAAACCTCTACAGCCTGTTCCAGCTCTTACGGGGCAAGCGCGAAGAACGTGGTGCGATGGACTTTGATTCGGTAGAAACCCGCATTGTGTTTGATGCCGAGCGCAAGATTCAGGAAATCGTGCCGGTTGCCCGTAACGACGCTCATATGCTGATCGAAGAGTGCATGCTGGCCGCCAACGTCTGTGCCGCCAACTTCCTCGATAAATACAAGGTGCCGTGCGTCTACCGTGTCCACGCCGGGCCAAGTGACGAAAAGCTCGAAAACCTGCGTTCTTTCCTGGGTGAAATGGGACTGTCGATCAACACCGGCAAAGCCAAGCCGACCCCCAAGAACTACCAGGAACTACTGAATAGTATTCAGCAGCGTCCAGATTCCCACCTGATTCAGACGGTACTATTACGCTCCCTCAGCCAGGCGGTGTATCACCCGGAAAACGAAGGTCACTTTGGGCTGGCATATAAGGCCTACACCCATTTTACCTCGCCGATTCGCCGCTACCCGGATTTGCTGGTACACCGTGCCATTCGCAGCGTGATTCGCAGCGAGCAGGAATGCAGCAATGCTACCCGTGCAGACGGTGCCAAACCGCTGGCCAAGGCCGATATTTATCCCTACGACATGGCGCAGGTCATTCAGCAGGGTGAACATTGTTCCATGACCGAGCGCCGGGCCGATGACGCCACCCGCGATGTGAATGATTTCCTTAAATGTGAGTACATTCAGGATCGGATCGGCGAAGTCTTTGAAGGCGTGATTACCGCCGTCACCGGTTTCGGCCTGTTTGTTGAACTGAAAAACGTCTATGTCGAAGGACTGGTGCATATCTCCTCGCTGGCGAACGACTTTTACCAGTTCGATGCCGTCAAACATCGCCTGGTCGGCGAACGTACTCGGCGTACTTTCCGCCTGGGTGACAGCCTCTGGGTGCAGGTCTCCGGTGTTAATCTCGATGAGCGCAAGGTTGATTTTGATCTGGCAACCGCCCCCGGTAATGCCGGGCGAGCCATGCCTGAGCCACCGCGATTACCACGTCGACGCTCCAAACCAGCCGCCGCTGGTGCTGGTGTCAAGACCGGTGCTGCCGGGGTAAAAGAAGAAGTACTGAAACCTTCCGGCCGTCGTCGTAAAAAACCGGCTGCTGTTGCTGCTGCACCCACCAGTGCTGTCGTTGGTGATACCGCCAGCGCCGACAAGGAAGCCGGAGCCAGGAAAAAAAGCCGCAAAAAATCGTCGAGCAAACGCCAGAAGCTGAACGCCAAAAAAGCCCCGGCCGGTACAGCACCGGTTGCCGCCAAAGACAAGCCGAAAGCAGCCAGCAAGGTCAAAAAAGCCAAGCGTAAAGCCGCGCCCAAAGCCAAAAGCGTCACCAAACCCTGACACTGCATAAACCCGAGGGCAGGCCGATACCTGCCCGCTGACGAGACAAATGAATGAAGCTTGATGCTGTATATGGCCTGCATGCCGTCACCACCCTGCTGCAACGCAGTCCGGATCAGGTGACGGAAATCTGGGTACAAAAAGGCCGCGTTGATCAGCGTATGCAAAGAGTGCTGGACGAAGCCCAACGGCTTGGCCTGGATGTGCGTGAAGCCGACAAAGGCTTACTGAACCAGAAAGCCGACGGTAACCATCAAGGTGTAATTGCGTTTCGCAAACCGCTACAGGGCGTGAGTGAACGTAACCTGCCCGATGTGCTCGACCGCATAGCTGGCCCGGCGTTTATCCTGATCCTGGATGGCGTGACCGACCCGCACAACCTCGGTGCTTGCCTGCGTACCGCCGATGCCGCTGGAGTACATCTGGTGATTGCTCCGAAAGACAAATCGGCACCATTGAATGCTACCGTCGCCAAGGTCGCCTGCGGTGCTGCTGAAGTGGTTCCTTATGTCCAGGTGACCAACCTGGCTCGCACCATGACCGAACTGCAGGAACGTGGTATCTGGCTGGTGGGCACCGCAGGCGAAGCCACCACCTCGGTCTACCAACAAGACCTCAAAGGCCCACTGGCACTGGTGATGGGCGCAGAAGGCGCGGGCATGCGGCGCTTGACCCGTGAACACTGTGATCATCTGATCAATATTCCCATGGCGGGGGAAGTCAGCTCGGTAAATGTCTCGGTAGCGACCGGTATTTGTTTGTTTGAAGCGGTGCGGCAGCGGCTGGCGCTGTAATCAAAGGATAAGCGTCGGCGAACGCCGCATTATCTGAAAACAACAACGGGAGCATAAGCTCCCGTTGTTGTTTTAACTGTTGTGTTTTATTGGTTGTGTTTTAGCTGTTGGTGGCTTGGATCAGGTTCACTCAGCCAAAACCAGGGTTCTGGCACCTGGTGCTCAAAACCGATACCCGATCGCGCCAATGTACTCATCGTAATAAATCTTCTGGCGCGCCTTGTCACTGCTGTCGTGGCTGGTCAGCACATCATTCATATTGGCGTAGCCGTATTTGCCAATAAAGCGCACAAACAGCCCCTGCCACAGGTTGGCTTCAACGCCAATTTTTACCAGCGTGCTGTAACCGGCAACGTGCCATTCATCGTTACGATCGCCACTCATCAGTTTGACGTTGCTTTTGGGGTACATAATGCCCGCACCTGCTCCGGCAAACAGGGCGATGTCCATGTCTGCACCGTGCTGCCACAGGGGCAGGTAGGCTTCGGTTTCCAGTGAGATCTGGTTAAAACCGTCGGTGTGTTCGTAGGTCAGGAAGTCTTCGGTCAATACGACATCTTCGGCGGCGGGGTCGGTTTTCTCAAAGCCGTTACGATCGTTGGTGCCGGTCATGCTGACGGTCTGATCCTGCACCATCACATACTTCATATGATCCCAACCCAGCGATACCGACCAGTTGTCCTGTACAAAGTAGCCGAAACGCCAGTTGTATTGGGGGATGGTGAGGCGACTGGGATTCAGATAGCTGTGAAAAACCTGTGCGATGCTGAACGGGGTCTGATGATCCTTGGCGGAGACGTTATGCAGGGTGAAATCGTAGTCGTCTCCTTCAAAGTGAATATCGCTGTCGGAATAGGTAGCGTTATTCCAGCCCCAATAACCGTACCAGTCGCCCTGACTGCGCATGGCAGCCTCGCTGGCAACGGAATAGCAGGAGCTGGCCATCAACAGGATGGCAATGGATACGGGGGACTTCATGTGATTACCTTGAGGTGAAAATAGTGCAAGAAGGCGGGGAGGCTAACAGCTATATGGCTGGCTCATAATGTCTGATTGTGGAACAGGGTTATGTAATAAATGGCACAAGTGAAAAGGCCGCCGGGCGAATAGATCCCGGTTGGCTGAAAGGCCGGGCTGGAATAACGGCATCCATGAATAAACCCAGTCTTTGTAAGGATTAAGGAGATGGGTTCAGCATGGGACAGCGGCAGAACCGGATCTGCTGATGACAGAGCAGCTCTCGGACGCCAGTATGATGGAACACTCAAATCCATTGCGCCGCCTTCCCTACAGGATAATGGCGGCATGCTGCTCACTCCAAACTGGCTAACCCGGTGTGATTTGGTCATATAGGCCATCTGGGCCGTCATTTTTGGGGTGATAATAGGTATTCGACCGGGCAGATGAATTGTCACTTTCCCTGTTTTTCCCTACTCTCTCGCCCCAATGCTATTACTCCTGATGTCGCCAAGGACTCACCGATGTTCGACTTCGTTTTTACCCAGCCCAACTGGTGGCACGACTTGATCAACCAGAACTATGACTGGTTCTGGGATGTCTCGGTGGCCATCATCCTCACCTTGTTGACCGGGGTTGTATGGCGCTTTGCCCGACGCCGTTTGCTGGCTCTGGTCACCCGTACCAATAACCATTGGGATGATGTGGTGGTGGACGCGCTGGGTGTGCCGATCAACTGGATTATTCTTGCCATTGGAGCCAGCTGGATTGCAGACATTACTGCTCGCAGCTTTGAAGTTGGCGTGATCATGACCAGTATTCCCCTGGCGCGTCAGCTGTCGCTGATTGTGCTGGTGGCTTGGGCGATCTGGCGACTGATCAACCGGATTGAGCATCGACAGATTTCCTGTGGTGCTGACCCTACCACCATCGAACTGGTGGGCAAGATTGCTCGGGTTATCGTGATGATTCTGATGGCGTTGCCTATCTTGCAGGCGCTGGGCATCACTATTTCAGGTCTGTTGGCCTTTGGCGGCATGGGAGGACTGGTGGTGGGCCTGGCGGCCAAGGATTTGTTGGCCAACTTTTTTGGTTCGTTGGTGGTGTATATGGATCGGCCGTTTCGGGTGGGCGACTGGATTCGTTCACCAGACCGCAACATCGAAGGCACGGTGGAAAGCATTGGTTTTCGGGTCACCTGTATTCGCACGTTCGACAAGCGGCCGCTATATGTCCCTAACTCGGTGTTTACCAGTATCTCGGTGGAAAATCCGTCGCGGATGCTGAATCGCCGTATCTACGAAACTATCGGCGTGCGTTATCAGGATTCCGACGTGCTGGATACTCTGTTGCAAAACATCGAAGCCATGCTGCGCACGCATGCGGATATCGATACCAAGCAGACGATCATGGTGAATTTCACCAGTTTCGGAGCCTCCAGTCTGGACTTTTTTGTCTACTGTTTTACCAAAACTACCGACTGGGCGACCTATCACAAGATCAAGCAAGCAGTGATGCTGGAAATCATCCGCATTATTCACGCTGAAGGTGCCGACTGCGCCTTCCCGACCCGGACATTACATCTGGATTCCATGCCACCACAGGTGACGGCAGCGATGGCAGCCGACAGCATAAGCAGCAAGGCCTGACTCGAGGCGAATAAGATATTCCTTGCTGTTGATCGTAGCAGCAAGGAACGCTTGCCAAAACGCATCAGCCAAAACGCATTAGCAATGGTATGGTCTTTGTTTGAAGAATCAGCAACGACGGAGCCTTCATGACCCCAGGTCTTTCTTCTTATCAATGGCATACCGATATATCTCCCCTGGCTGACACCCTGACGACAGCACCGGATTATCTGATTATTCAGGATCTGGATGGCGTCTGTATGGGATTGGTGAATGACCCGCTGAGCCGCAGGATGGATCCCGGTTATGTGCATGCAGTGCGTAACCAGGAAGGGCGTTTCTATGTTCTGACCAATGGCGAGCATATTGGCAAACGCGGTGTAAATCCGATTGTTGATCGGGCGTTAGGAAATGACGTTGCCAAAACCGAAGGGCTGTATTTACCCGGTCTGGGCGCTGGCGGGGTGCAGCTGCAAAATCGTTTTGGCAAAGTCTCTCATCCGGGTGTCAGCTCACAGGAAATGGCCTTTTTGCTGCAAATCCCGGTCAAGTCCCGCTATTTTCTGATTAACCTGCTGGGCAACTCACCGTACAACCTTGCCAGGGAAAATATCCAGCTGCTGGCGGAAGCCGTGGTGCTGGATAACCGCGCTTCGCCGACCATCAATGCCAACTTGCTGAGTGCAGTACTGGGTTCGGTCACCACTGTCAGGCAGTTACAGCAAGACCTGCAGCGCTTTATGACCCGGCTGCTGCAAGACGCGCAGTCCCAGGGGATGGGGGAGTCGTTTTTTATTCACTACGCTCCCAATCTCGGCACCGATCAGGCCACTGGGCTGGAACGTATCAAACCTGCGGATGACAGCAGTTGGGGCACGACCGACTTTCAGTTCATGCTCAAAGGAGCGGTGAAAGAGTCCGGCGTACTGGTGTTACTGAATCAGTATTTCGCCGCCAAAACCGGGGCCTATCCGCTGGGAGCAGACTTCAGCGTGCGTACTGCGCCCGGCTCCCATAACGCGCTGCTGGAACTGGCGCAATCTGCTTTTGATCCGGCGTTAATGCCCAGAATTATAGGCGTTGGCGATACCATCACCTCTCACCAAATTGATGGTGAATGGCAACGCGGCGGCAGTGACCGGGGCTTTCTGACGTTGGTTCAGGACCTCGGCCAGGCGTTTGATTCCGACAACGTTGTGGTACTGATCGACAGCAGTGGTGATGAGGTTATACGCCCGGCAGTGGATGCCGGCGCACTGCAGCGTTATTGCGCCACAGACCCGCAATACTGGCAAGCAGTGGCCGGATTAAGTGATGCCAATGACCCGCTACGAGTGAATTTCGTGCTCGCTGGCCACTCTGAGTACCGGGCGTTTTTTGTTGCTGCGTTGGGTTAACCGCTGTGCTTGAGCTGCTCGATTCGAGATCTGCGAAGCTGGTATTGTTGAGTGCTGGCAGCAGACGGATGGACAGCGGTTGACATCTGCTGGCGGATAACCCTATTTTCTCTCGGGGTTATTTATGATCCTGATTGCGACATCGGTCGATCAGTAATGACTATAACCCCCTTATAAAAGATCAATTTAATCTATGATCTGAAAACGCGCATTATAAACCTCGTTCCCAGTCACATCACATTCACTCCATGGAGTAACAACGATGATCAACACTGAAATCAAGCCATTTGCAGCGACCGCTTTCAAAAACGGTGAATTCGTAGATATCACTGAAGCCGATGTGAAAGGCAAGTGGGCAGTATTCTTTTTCTACCCAGCCGACTTCACCTTCGTATGCCCAACCGAACTGGAAGACCTGGCCAGCAAGTACGACGAACTGCAAGGCATGGGTGTAGAAGTGTTCTCGGTATCTACTGACACTCACTTCTGCCACAAAGCATGGCACGACACTTCCGAAGCTATCGGCAAAATCAACTACTACATGGTCGGCGACCAGACTGCGACTATCACCAGCAACTTCGGTGTACTGCGTGAAGGCCAGGGCCTGGCAGACCGAGCTACCTTCCTGATTGATCCAGAAGGTGTGATTCAGGCAATGGAAATCACTGCTGAAGGCATTGGCCGTGATGCAGACGACCTGATGCGTAAAGTGAAAGCAGCTCAGTACGTGGCATCTCACCCAGGTGAAGTGTGCCCGGCCAAGTGGAAAGAAGGTGAAGCGACACTGGCTCCGTCTCTCGATCTGGTTGGCAAAATCTAAACTGATCGAAGTTGACTGCGTTGCTCATGCAGCGTTGGAATCAGGCTCGAAATGCTCATTTACAGACTCGTAAACTCCTCTTTCTCGCCTGATTCCGCCTTGCCTGACCTGCCTCACCGATGCTTCGGGTCGTAGGCCAACCCAAGGTTATCCACATCGATGCAGCGTTACAGGGTGGGTCTTGCCCACCAGGGGTTCCGGGCCAGCTTTGGAACCCCCAGCCTTGATTTTTTACCCACCCCATGGCGATTTATCTCACTGTGGATCTTGATAGTGGGTAGAGACTCGCAAATTTTTAACTCAATTCAATCCGGATGGTGATTTATGTTAGATACCAACATGAAACAACAACTGGGCACCTATCTTCAGAAAATCGTTCGTCCGATTGAGTTGACGGTGTCTGTAAACGAAACGCCCAAGTCCAAAGAACTGGAAGAACTGGCGCGTGAAATTTCTGACATGTCAGGGAATATTGCCCTGACCATCAAAACTGATGACGCGGGCCGAGTGCCACGTATGGCGGTTGGCCCGGAAGGCGAGCCAGCCCGTGTCACCTTTGCCGGTGTGCCGATGGGCCACGAGTTCACCTCGTTGGTGCTGGCCTTATTGCAAGCCGGTGGCTACCCGAGCAAGGAAAAAGCGGAATTACAGCAACAGGCCAAAGGTCTCTCCAAATCACTGAACTTCGAAGTGTACATTTCGCTGTCGTGCCACAACTGCCCGGACGTGGTGCAGGCCATTAACCTGATGGCGGTACTGAACCCGAATGTGACCGCCACCATGATTGATGGCGGCGTCTTCCCTAAAGAAGTGGAAGAGCTGGGCATTATGGCGGTGCCGACGCTGATGCTGAACGGCGAACCGTTTGGTAATGGCCGCATGACGCTGGAAGAAATCCTCAACAAGGTTGACGATAGCGCCGAAGAGAAAAAAGCCGCTGAACTGGCTGCCAAGGCACCGTTTGATGTGCTGGTAGTGGGGGGTGGCCCAGCCGGTGCGTCGGCTGCCATTTATACCGCCCGTAAAGGTATTCGTACCGGTATTGTGGCCGACCGTTTTGGTGGTCAGGTGATGGATACCATGGCGATCGAAAACTTTATCTCCGTCAAGGCGACCGATGGCCCACGACTCGTCGCCGGGCTGGAAGAACACGTCAAGGAATACGATATTGACGTGATGACCAACCAGCGCGCCGTCAACATCCGCGAGATAGACGGTGCAGATGGCAAAAAGATCAAGCAGGTTGAACTGGAAAACGGCGCAATATTAACCGCCAAAGCCGTCATCCTGGCGACCGGTGCCCGCTGGCGCGAAATGAACGTACCGGGTGAAGACCAGTACAAAACCAAAGGCGTGGCATTCTGCCCGCACTGTGATGGCCCGCTGTTCAAAGGCAAGCCGGTGGCCGTGATTGGTGGTGGTAACTCCGGTATCGAAGCCGCGATTGACCTCGCCGGTATCGTTGAACACGTGACCGTACTGGAATTTGCCGACACCCTGCGTGCCGACGCTGTGCTGGTGAAAAAAGCCGAATCGCTGGCCAACGTCACCATCATCAAGGAAGCCATGACCACAGAAGTGATAGGCGACGGCAACAAGGTGATTGGTCTGAAATACAAGAATCGCCGCAACGATGAAGAACACCTGTTAGACGTAGCCGGGATCTTCGTCCAGATTGGTCTGGTACCGAACAGCGATTTCCTGAAAAACAGCCTCGAACTCAGCAACCGTGGTGAGATCGTGATTGATAGCCGTGGTCAGACCAGTATGCCAGGAGTGTTTGCTGCCGGAGACGTCACCACCGTGCCGTTCAAGCAGATCATCATCTCCATGGGTGCCGGAGCGACCGCCGCACTGGGGGCGTTTGATTATCTGATTCGTAATTGAGTCAGGCCGCCACAGGCCGGTTATTAGCAGAAAAAAGCCACCGTAGCGATACGGTGGCTTTTTTATTGATCGGTCTAAATCTCGATCTGTTGGTCATGCCTGACTTTTTTTCGTCAGCCACACTTCCAACCCCTGGGCATTCAGATTGGCATCGGTTGCCAGCCACTGTTTGGCCAGGGTTATATCGAATGCGGGATTAACCTGTTGTACCCGTTCCAATAACCAGGCGGCCAAACTGTCGGTGATGCGTTGTAGGCGTCCTTCTACGGGTGTCTGTTGTTGTTCAGCGATAGCCACTACCGTATCGAGAGAGTCGAGTAGCTGCTGAACATTATGCTCTGTGGGCCGAATGGCACCGTAGTGGGTCAGGTACATACATTCCGGCTTTAATCCGGCCAGGCGCAGGATGCTGGCACGCATGGCTTCGGGGTCGAAGTGTATGGGCGTGGTGGTGACGAATAACAGATTCTCACCGGCATCGTTATCAAACATACGGTAAGAGACGCCGAAGGTGTCGCCGGTAAAGATGCTGTTGCTGCCACTGTCGAGAACACAAAAATGGTGTTTGGCGTGCCCTTGTGTATCGAGGAAGGTGAGGGTACGGCCGTTAAAATCGAGTGTAAACGCATCTGCAGCTTCTATCACCCGTTCGGCAGCGATCGGTATCAGTGCGCCATACAATGAGTCGTATCGTTCATCGCCATACACTGCACGGGTTCCGGCCTCCAGTTTGGAAGGATCAATCATATGGGCTGCGCCCCGAGGGTGAATCACCAGACGGGCATTCGGGCACTCAGCCATCAGTTTGCCAGCGCCGGCGGCATGATCGAGATGGACATGGGTCGGAATCACATAATCGACCTGTTCCGGAGTCAGGCCCAGGGCGGCAATATGATCAAGTATGTGGGGAACGGTGTAGGCGGTGCCGGTTTCTATAATGGCCAGGCGCTCACCCTGACGAATCACATAAACGCTGGCTACACCAGGGGTGACGTAGTCGGCATCCAGCTGCCAGATACCGTGGGGATGGACGATGGCTGGCGGATAAGGGGTGGGCAGATTGGTGGTTATTGTTGTCATCAGGCACCTCTGGTTGTTTGGTCGTCAGTAGGAACGGTCTTATTGTCAGTACATCAGCAGTGTTGATAAGCCGCAACCAGACGAAGGATCAACGGGACGTTGTCTTCTGGCTTTGGCGGTGTTTATGCTGACAGCGGTTTCATGTGGAATAATTGGCCTCGCCACGAGAGATTGTGGTGTTACTGCAGAACCGCCAGTCAGTTGCCGACAACAGCGTCCATCACAATCTCCAGCGCATCCAGTCGCTTTTGCCGATCGTAAATGTCGTTGGTAAACATCAGTTCATTCACGCCCAACTCTTTCACCAGCGCTTCCAGTTTGAATGTCAACGTTGCCGGGCCGCCCACCACGGCCATGGCAAGAAAGGATTGCACCTGGGCTTGCATCGGGATGTCCCAGAGTTCATCCATATTGGCTACGGGTGGCGGCAAGAACAGCGGTTGGCCACTCATCAGCGCCATCACCCGTTGCTGGCTGCTGGTGGCAAGGTAATGGGCTTCTTTATCGCTGGCAGCGGCAATCAGGGGAATGGTGGCAATCGCATAAGGTTCGGATAGCTGTTCAGAAGGACGGAATTGTTGCCGGTACAGGGCCAGTGCTTCATGCAGGTAGCGTGGGGCAAAATGGGCTGCAAAGGCATAGGGCAGGCCTCTGTGAGCGGCCAGCTGTGCACTGAACAAGCTGGAACCCAGCAGCCAGATGGGCACATGGGTTCCGCTGCCTGGATAGGCTTTGACCCGTTTGCCGGAAGTATCATCACCTAACAGTCGTTGTAGCTCGGCGACTTCGGCGGGGAATTGTTCGGCGCGCATGTCGTCGCGGCGTAACGCCCGGCTGGTGATGGGATCGGTACCGGGGGCACGACCAAGGCCGAGGTCAATACGATCCGGATACAACGATGCCAGGGTGCCAAACTGTTCGGCAATCACCAGGGGCGCATGATTAGGCAGCATGACACCGCCGGAGCCGACTCTGATCTGTTGGGTCTGAGCCGCTATCTGACCAACCAGTACTGAGGTGGCGGAGCTGGCAATACCTGCCATATTGTGGTGTTCCGCCAGCCACAGACGTTTGAACCCCAATTGATCCGCATGGCGGGCGTGTTCCAGCATGTGCTGAAGGGTTTGGGGAATATCTGAGCCTTGCGGGACGGTGGCCAGTTCCAGTAATGAGAGTGGGGTATCAGCAAGCAATGACATGGTGGCCTCGTTCAGTTTGGGGTAGAGCCGTCGATAAAAACCAGCAACAATCAATCGGTTGAATTGCCATGCTGTCATGCTTGTTGCGGCAACAACAGGGGGCGGTTTGGTACGGAGTGTTGCAGCCTGCTAGAGGTTATCCTGGATGCCGGTCTTACAAGCGTTCAGTAACTCTTGTTGCAGCTCGGGGTCGTTCACTGCTCGGGCAATGGCGACACCACCAATCATCATCACCATATTTTGCAAAACTTGTGGTCGATCGACCTGTGCCACTTCCGACATTTTCCCCAGCATGCCTTTTAACAAACGGGTGTAACAGCTGCGTACCGGTTCGTCGCGCTGGGCAATATCGGTGACCAGAAAAGCCATCGGGCAGCCGCCGTGCTGGCCACTGACGTGCTCTTCGCTGAGGTAGGTCTCAACCAGGCGGTTCAGACTAGGCGGGGCGCTATCGACGGTCGGTTGGTCTGCGCTATCGGCACCAAGGGCATAACGAAAGCGGCGTATTCCTGCCCACGTCATGGCTTCGGTGTACAACTCGGCTTTGGATTTGAAATGGCTGTAAAACGCTCCTCGGGTCATATCGGCGGCGGCCATGACCTGATCAATACCGGTTTGTTCGAAGCCTCTGGCGGCAAACAGCCGGGAGGCGGCCTTGAGGATACGCTCGCGGCTCTGTTGTTTGTGTTCCGGACTCCAGGCCATGGTTGGCTCCTAAAATATGTTCTTGAACATATTTTGAGTCGGGGTAGGGTGCTAATGCAAGCGATGCTTTATTTCAGACCCCATGCGGAGGGACGAGGTATGACTGATCTGAGGATGACCGATCTGGATACACCGACGCTTTACGGAGCCCATTTCAGCCCATTTGTACGAGCTGTTCGAATCTACTGCGATGAACTTGGGCTGACTCATGTTCATACCCAGGCGCTGTTAGGAGAGCCGATTGCATTTCGGTCGCCAGCGCATCAGGCGTTAAACCCGTTTTTGAAGATTCCGGTCTTATTGCACCGGGATCTGGTGTTGTTTGAGAGCCCAGCGATTTGTCGTTATCTGGCCGGTTTACCGGGCGCGCAACCACCGGAGCAGGTGCTGATGCATGCCGAAAAGGCGCTGGTCGATCAATGGGCACTGGTGGCCAGCCAGTACGCCAGCCAGAACCTGATGGATGGCCTGCTACTGGAACTGGCATTTCCCAAGGGTGAGGATGGCCAGATTCGTATGGATCGGGTGCAGGAAAACCTGCCTGCAGCCCGCGTATTTCTGGCCATTATTGAGGTACAGCTGAATCAACACAGCTGGCTGGCCGGTCAGCATTACAGTATGGCCGATGCCCTGATCACGCCATTTTTGCATTACGCCGACCAGGCACCCGTGCTGGATGCCGAAGGCAAGCTGATTAAACAGAGGACGGCGCTGGCGGATTACCTCGAGCGCTTGCGAGCGCGGCCATCTGCCGTGTATCTGAACCACCCCGATACTCAATCCCGTTAACCAATCCTGTTAATCAGAAGAGGCTGTTATGAGTCGATTAAACCCCATGATCACGCTGGCACAATTAAACACCCTTGGTGCTGGCCATCTGCCAGGTCTGTTGGGTATGGAAATACTGGCGTTTGATGAAGGTCGGCTGGTGGCTGCCATGAATGTCACGCCGCAACACCTGGCACCCAACGGCTATTTGCACGGCGGCAGTGTGGTGTCGCTGGCGGATACGGCCTGTGGCTATGCCACCGTACTGCATTTGCCGGAAGGCGGGCAGTCGTTCACTACGATCGAATTAAAAACCAATTATCTCGGCACGACCCGTGACGGCCGTGTGGTGTGTACTGCAACGGCGCGGCATCTGGGTAAAACCACCCAGGTCTGGGATGCCGAAGTGGTGGATGAGACGAGTGGCAAGACCATCGCCTTGTTTCGTTGTTCGAACGTGATTTTGTACCCGCAAGTCTCTTCCTGATCGGACAGTAATACACGCCAGCTTGTTCGTGGATTAACGGCTGCTCAGCAGATGAACCGTTACCATCACGATTAGCATGACGTTCACCAACAGCCCGATGCTGTAAAAATAACTGCGCGGGCTGGGATTCTTCTCGGTCGCAATGGCGTAATACAGCGCCATATGCAGCAGGCGGGTTATGGCGTAAATCCAGCACATCAGCCCCAGGTGTACGGCATCAAATCCAGACAGTAGACCCACCAGTACCGGGCCGACCATCATTGGCAGGTTCTCCAGCGAGTTCATAAAGGTGCGGTGACTGCGGAACACAAAGGAGGCATGGCTCAGTTGTTTGTCAACGATACCTGGGATGTAATGCGGCTGTTTGCGATGCGCCAGAGTGGCTACCAGGCTTTGTACCAACAGTGTGGCAAACATCAGCATCAAGGCCTGTAAGGCCAGGCTGTATTGGTTGACTAATTCTGGCACGGGGTGCTCCTGTTGTGATCGGCAGAGAGAGGCCGGTCTGGGTGTTTATTATGAGCCGATTGTATTCTGCTCGGCGGTAACCGGTGGGTGCTTTTGTCCGGTAATATTAGCGACTTCTTCATAAACCAATGCAAGAATGTCCGAATTCTCTGCCAAAGGATTGACTATGCGCTGTCTGGATCGCTGTTTCCGCCTGCCTTCACTTTTGCTGCTGTTAGCACCGTTATTACCGTTGGCCAGTACACAGGCTGCTACTGCCAATACACAGGCTATTACTGATGGCGGCGAGGCTGTTGCCGCGCAAGATATGCACGAAAAGTCACGCTCACTGGGGCGTTGGTTTATCGATTCCCATTTTCAGCCGAACAATACCCGTGTGGTTCTCAGTCGCTTTGTACCAAACTATCGACAGCAGCCATGGGCGGGCGGAAATCGATCGTTCCAGCAAATCCAGGGTGTGGAAGTGTCCTTGCGGCACGCCTTGTCCAATTATGTCGGTGTTGAGCTGAATAGCTATTATGTCTGGGCCGACAGCTGTCAAACGCTGTACAGCGCTGCTGCTACCAAGAGAGATTGCAGCCGGGTGTTACAGTCGAAAGGTATCAGTGTGGGGGGAGAACTGGGTACTCGTCTGCTCAAACGTTGGTACTCAGGTGCGTTGGCAGCTGGATTGTATTATGAAAATCTGGAGCATAGAGGCAGCGATAATGACATCCAATCAGGCAATGTACCCGGTGTCTGGTTCGCGGTGCGACAGTCACTGAATGTGTATCGCTTCAGTTTTGATGGTTCTGTTGGTATGCGCGGTGCATTGGCCAACACCTATCAAGATTACGAGGTCGAACGGGTGCAATATTTTGGCTCATTCGGGCTGGGCCTGCGTTTCAACCTCTGACACCGTCTCAGTCTGTCTGGCTTGGGGCTGCGCTGCTGACGCTGGCTGAGCGGCGGGCAAATTGCTGTTCGATAGCCTGGATGCTGTCCTGGACAAAATCCACAAAGGCCCGCATCGCCGGGTTCGGTTGCTTGTCGCTGAGGTACACCAGACACCAGGAGCGGCGTAACGGAAAGCCCGCTAGTGGCAGTTGTTTCAGACTGCCGTTCTGTAACTCCGACAGTACCGTCAGCTTCGGTAATACCGTTACTCCCAGGCCCGCGATAACCGCGTGTTTCAGGCCGTCGTTGGAGTCGATCTGCATGATTGGTTGCAATGGAATACGGCATTGTCTACTCCACAGCTCCAGCGCCTGACGGGTACCGGATTCTTCCTCGCGGATAATCAGCCCTTGCGCCAGAAACTCCTGAATACCCACTTCGCGGCGTGCCAGCAACGGGTGGCCGGGAGCAACCAGCGGGATCAGCTCATTGTCCAGAAACGGCAGTGTGGCCAGGGTTTTATCCACTGGAGCCATGCCCATCACCACCAGATGATCGGTGTTATCGTGCAGGCGTCGCATGGACTCGGAACGGTTTACCATCCGCACATGCACCCGTACTTGTGGGTGGTTGGCCATAAAGTCCTGCAACAGATACGGCAGCACGCAGTGAGCGGTATCAACCGCCGCAATATTCAGCTCACCGGCAACCTGATTGCCCATCATTACCAGTTGATTTTGTAACGCCCCCAGTTCATCAAAAATGACGTCGATGCAGGAGGCCAATTTCTCCCCGGCGGCAGTGCAGAACAGTTTGCGGCCGACGTATTCGAATACCGGCTGCTTCAGCGCCTGTTCCAATTGTCGTACTTGTGAGCTGACGGCTGGCTGGGTCAAACCCAGTTGCTCCCCGGCCTTGCTGTAGTTGCGGTGCCGATAAACAGCCCGAAAGACCTGCAGCTGTCGGAAAGACAATCGATTGACCAATTGTTGCACAGAATTTGGCATATAAGACCGGAGTAAATAGCTGACTATAAGGTAAAACTTATAGCTATCTAAAATAATATCAATTTTGGATCAATATCCGAGTAACGTAGTGTGGAATGCATCAACCACGTTTGAGGCTTGACTCATGCTGAAGAAGGTACTGATCGCCAATCGCGGCGAAATCGCGGTGCGTATTGTGCGCGCTTGCGCCGAAATGGGAATTCGCTCGGTCGCCATCTACACCGAGCCTGACCGCTATGGCTTGCACGTCAAGCGGGCCGATGAAGCCTACTCGCTGGGGGAAGATGCGCTGGCCGGTTATCTTGATCCTTTACGGCTGGTAAACCTGGCGGTAGAAACCGGCTGTGATGCCATTCACCCTGGTTACGGTTTTCTGTCTGAAAACGCCGAATTTGCCCGCCTGTGTGAAGAAAAGGGTGTCACCTTTATCGGCCCGAAATCTGCCGTTATTCATGGTATGGGTGACAAGACTCAGGCCCGTGACTCGATGCGTGGTGCTGGCGTGCCGGTTACCCCCGGCTCTGACGGCAACCTGGCTAACGTTGACGAAGCGCTTGAGCTGGCTGAAACCGTGGGTTATCCGGTGATGATCAAGGCGACTTCCGGTGGCGGTGGTCGTGGCATTCGTCGCTGCGACAGCGCGGAAGAACTGATACAGCAGTACCCTCGGGTCATTTCCGAAGCCACCAAGGCCTTTGGTTCTGCCGATGTGTTCCTGGAAAAATGCATTGTTAATCCGCGCCACATCGAGGTACAAATTCTGGCCGACAGCCACGGTAACGTGATCCATCTGTACGAACGTGACTGCTCGATCCAGCGCCGCAACCAGAAACTGATTGAGATTGCACCCAGTCCACAACTCACGCCGGAGCAGCGTGAGTATGTGGGCAACCTTGCCGTCAAGGCTGCTGCCGCAGTGGGCTATGAAAATGCCGGTACGGTTGAATTCCTGCTGTCTGGCAACAAGGTCTACTTCATGGAAATGAACACCCGTGTTCAGGTGGAGCACACCATTACCGAACAGATTACCGGAGTCGACATTGTCCGCGAGCAGCTGCGTATTGCTGCCGGTTTGCCGCTCAGCTACCGTCAGGAAGACATCAGCTACCGTGGCTTTGCCTTGCAGTTCCGCATCAACGCCGAAGATCCGAAAAATGATTTTCTGCCCAGCTTTGGTCGTATCACCCATTACTATGCACCAGGTGGGCCGGGAGTACGGGTCGATACCGCCATTTATACCGGTTACGACATTCCGCCCTACTACGATTCCATGTGCCTGAAACTGATTTGCTGGGCATTAACCTGGGAAGAAGTGATCGCCCGAGGCAAGCGTGCCCTCGACGATATGCGCCTGCGCGGAGTGAAAACCACCGCTCCTTACTACCAGCAGATTCTCAGTCATCCGGATTTTGAAAAAGCCGTCTTTGATACCAGTTTTGTGCCTAGCCACCCCGAGCTGCTGAACTACTCGGAAAAACGTCACCCCAGTGAAATTGCCCTGGCGCTGGCCGCGGCCATCGCAGCCCACATGGCCGCCTGACTCCCACTTTGACCAGGAGATTTGAAAATGATCAAGAAGCCAGTACAAGTAACAGACGTTACTCTGCGTGATGCGCATCAGTCACTGATTGCTACCCGTCTGCGCACCGAAGACATGCTGCCGATCTGCGAAAAAATGGATCAGGCCGGATTCTGGTCGCTGGAAGTCTGGGGCGGCGCTACGTTTGATGCCTGCGTCCGTTTTCTGAAAGAAGACCCGTGGGAGCGTCTGCGTCAATTACGCGCTGCGCTGCCGAACAGCCGTTTGCAAATGTTGCTGCGCGGCCAGAACCTGCTCGGCTACCGTCATTACGCCGATGACGTGGTTGAGGCGTTTGTTCATAAAGCCGCTGAAAACGGGATGGATGTGTTCCGGGTATTCGACGCCCTCAACGATCTGCGTAACCTCGAAACTGCCATGAAAGCGGTCAAGGCCGCTGGTAAACACGCCCAGGGCACCATCTGCTACACCACCAGCCCAGTACACACGCTGGATCTGTTTGTGCAGCAGGCCAGAGATCTGGTCAACATGGGTGCAGACTCTGTGGCCATCAAGGATATGGCCGGTCTGCTGACCCCGTATGGCACCTATGATCTGGTCAAGGCGTTAAAAGAAGCCGTGGACGTGGACGTGGTGATTCACAGCCACAGCACCTCCGGTCTGGCGCCGCTGTGTCAGATGAAAGCAATCGAAGCGGGAGTCGACCGCATAGACACCGCCATCTCCTCCTTTGCCAGTGGCACCAGCCATCCGGCTTGCGAATCCCAGGTGGCCGCCTTAAAAGGCACAGAATACGACACCGGGCTGGATCTGGAGCAGCTGGGTGATATTGCTGACTACTTCCGCGAGGTACGCAAAAAGTACCACCAGTTTGAATCCGAGTTCACTCGGGAAGACGTCTCGGTGCAAATCAACCAGGTGCCGGGCGGCATGATGTCCAACCTCGCCAACCAACTGAAAGAGCAAAACGCCCTCGACAAGATTCGTGATGTGTTTGCGGAAATTCCACGAGTACGCGAAGACCTCGGCTTTCCGCCGCTGGTAACCCCCACCTCCCAGATTGTTGGCACTCAGGCGGTGTACAACGTGCTGGCCGGAGAGCGTTACAAAACCATCACCAACGAAGTGAAACGCTACCTGCAAGGCGGTTATGGCAAAGCACCGGCAGCGGTAAATGCCGAACTGTTAAAGCAGGCAATTGGCTCGGAAGGTATTATCGAAGCGCGTCCAGCCGACTTGCTCGATGCCGAAATGGCTCGACTGAAAGCTGATATTGGTGACCTCGCCCTGAGTGACGAAGATGTGCTGACGTTCGCGATGTTCCCGGACCTTGGTCGTGAATTCCTGCAACAGCGGGCTGCAGGCACGCTGGTGCCTGAGGCGCTGTTACCGGTTGGCAGTGATAGCAAAGCAAAAATGGGTGTGGCGACCGAGTTCACCATTGATGTTCACGGTGAAAGCTACGACATTGCCGTTACGGGTGTGGGTGACTTTGGCGCTGGCAAACGCAAGATCTACCTCAGCATGGACGGCGTGCCGCAGGAAGTGATCTTCGAACCACTGAACGAATACGTTGACGATGGTGCCAGCAAAGGCCGCAAACGGGCAACCGAGCCGGGCCATGTTACCGCGACTATGCCGGGTAACGTCGTGGATGTACTGGTCAAAGAAGGTGACGAGGTGAAAGCCGGGCAGGCCGTTATGGTAGCGGAGGCAATGAAGATGGAAACTGAAATTCATGCCAATGTGGCCGGTACCATCCAGGCCGTTTATGTTGCCAAAGGGGATCGTATTACACCGGGAGAAGTGCTGATCGAAATTGGCTGATCAACAAACCGCCAAACAGGTCTGTAAAACGGATCTGCTTGGCGGGCCAATCACAGCAGATCAGTCGCGGAAGAATAGCGGCAACCAGGGTAGCAGTAGCAACAGAATCGTCAGCATCTGGTCGTGCTGCTCAACTCCGCCGTTGTTGTCGGAATTATTATTATTCTCGAGATCAAAAAGGATGTGTTGCCGATGCGGGTAACGTAACCTCCGGCTTATAATTTTGAACAATCGTTTGATGGAATTTTGAGGAAGCAAGATGAAAAAACTGGTGCAGGGCGTGCTGAATTTTCAGCAAAACGTCTATCCGGCAAATAAAGACCTGTTTGGTGAACTGGCCGATGGCCAGAGCCCGGATGTCCTGTTTATTACCTGCTCCGATTCCCGCATCGACCCCAATATGGTCACTGGCTCCGAGCCAGGCGATCTGTTTATTTGTCGTAACGCGGGTAACATCGTGCCGCCGCCATCCAACTTCACTGGGGGCATGACCGCCTCGATCGAATACGCTGTTGCCGTATTGGGTGTGCGCCATGTAATTATCTGTGGCCATACCGACTGCGGCGCGATCAAGGGTGCGCTGGATATTCAAGCCATCAAGGATCAGGGTTTACCACACGTAAAAGAATGGCTGGGTCATTGTCGTTCCGCCATGGATATTGTCCGTGAACGCCATGGTATTTCCTGGAATGAACCGCTGGATCCTTGTTACCTCAACGAAGCCATCAGCCAGAACGTATTGCAGCAGGTCGCCCACATTCGTACCCACCCCTGCGTCGCGGCCAAAATTGCCACCAAAAAGATCTACCTGCACGGCTGGGTGTACGATATCAAGAGCGGTAATATTCTTTGTAGCGATGAGCAATGTGAAGAGTTCGTGCCATTTGCAGAACGTTACGCGGAACAAATCAAGGATCTCTAACACTTGAGGTACCGGTGCGTGCCTGATCTGACAGGCACGCCCAGGTTCCTAGTGTCCCTTAACAAAAATAAATAGAATTTATATGAGTGGTTATAGTCTACTTTGAGGAGTGCATTTTCAGGCAGAGGCAAACCATGGGACGACCAGTCAAAGTGCTCGACATCACTGA
>NZ_JBBKTX010000030.1:0-51343 GCF_044962685.1 Oceanobacter antarcticus | reverse complement strand
CGTTTATAACAATGATCCGAAGCCCTTTGTGTGGCAAAAAACTGCTGACCAGATCATCGAGTCCATTGCTCGATTATCAGATAAGAACAATACCAAGTGAACTTTTGTTAAGGGACACTAGACCACGCTCAGTAGGTCGATCCAGATCCAGATCTCCACTTTTCCAGACTTCACATTGACCAAGTGCCGTAGCTGAGGTTATTTGAATACTTTTGTCACACTCGTCGACAAAGTGTTGACCATCGTTGATCAATGCTTGAAGATTTCGCAACCCTACGTAAACGTCAGTCACTAAAATGAAAGCAGCACAACTGGTTTTAAGCTTGCTGATCATGTTGTACAGCGTTAGCTCAGTTGCCGATGAAGGCACTGAACATTTTCTGGAACCTGAAGCGGATGCCGTTTATGTGCAATTCGTCGAGATCGAGCAGCAGCTAAAAACAGCGTCTTACGAGGCCGTTGCTGGCCTTCTGACGCCGCTGCAACAGTATCCGCTTTACCCGTATCTGCAATATCAGGCTTATCTGCGGTTTCCGGCTCGCCTCACTCAAGCAGAGGTGAACCAGTTTCTGGATGCGTATCCACTGTTCCCCAGTCGTACCTATTTGCAGCAAGCCTGGTTAACCCAGTTGGCCAAAGACGGTCGCTGGCAAGAATGGATAACCGCCTATCAGCGTCTGCCGAACAAGAGTGCGGCGTACCAATGTGATTTGGCCCAGGCGTATCTGCACACTGATCAGCAAGAACAAGGCCTGGCGCTGACGGCTTCGTTATGGTTGGTGGGCAAATCCCAGCCCAAAGCATGCGATGCTTTATTTGAACAATGGGCACAACTCGGTAATCCAACGGCGAGCATGGCGCAAAAACGCTATTGGCTGGCGGCTCAGGCCGGTGAAATGCGATTAGCCCGCTACTTGCACCGTTATCTGGATGAAGACGGCAACCGATTGGCATCCGCCTATGAAGCCTTGTTGAAGCAACCTGAGCGGGTTGCCACCGCTGATGTCTCCATCTTCCCGGCAATGGCCCAACAGCAGGTGATTAAAAAAGCCTTCCAGAGCCTTGCCCGTCAATCAGTCGAACCCGCAGCGCAACAGTGGCTTGCATACCGATCGCACTTGCCTGCAGCATCTTCTCTTGTACACACGCTGGATGTGTATATCGGCAAGCGACTGGCCTATGCTCAAACCGACACGGCGGCAGAGTTACTGAGTCGCCTTGACCCTGACCATCAATATTCTGAATTAACCGAAGCCAGATTGCGGCAGGCATTGGGTGCCGATGTGATCGACTGGGCCGTCGTACTTACTTTGATAACCACCTTACCGGCCGATCTGCAAGCCTCCGACCGTTGGCAATACTGGTATGTCAATGCGATGCAAAATCAAACACCCGTTAGTCCGGTGGTTGACGATGAGATCGGTGATGAATCGGTGGCCGAAATCAAAACGGTTGAAGGCCAAACCAGTGAAAGTCAGCCGCTTGATGACATCTGGAATCAACTGGCGCAATCCCGCTCTTTTTACGGCTTTCTGGCGGCCGCCCATCAACAGCTGCCGTATCATCTGAATAACCAGCCCTTCAACGTGAATGCCGACGTGCTCACTGAGCTGCAAAAAAATCCAGCCATTCAACGGGCCAAAGAATGGCTGAAACTGGATCGACCGACCGAGGCCCAGCGGGAATGGCTTTCTGCACGGGCAAGACTGGCGCCCGACGAACGGCAGCACATGGCAGCACTTTCTTTCGAGTGGGGCTGGTATCATCGCTCCATTATGGATGCCATTCGTCAGCAGCAATGGAATTATCTGGATGCCCGGTTTCCGCCATTATTCACCGACCTGTTTGATCGCCAGGCCAGTAAAAATGAAATTGACGTAACCTGGGCAACGGCGATTGCGCGTCAGGAAAGCGCCTTCAAACCGGAAGCCATGTCGCCAGTGGGGGCAAGGGGACTGATGCAATTGATGCCATCAACCGCGAAATTGACCGCTAAAAAATACGGCATCTCCCTGGCGGGAACTGAGCCGTTGTTTAACCCGGAAACCAATATTGCCCTGGGCAGCGCTTATCTGGCTGAAATGTACCAACGCTTTGATGGCAACCGCACCTATGCCAGTGCTGCCTACAACGCCGGGCCAAATCGGGTAGAACGCTGGCTGAAAGAACGCGGGCACTTACCTCTGGATGCCTGGATAGAAACCATTCCCTACGCCGAAACCCGCCAGTACGTACAGAACGTGCTGGCCTTTCGGGTGATTTATGCCCAACGGGCAGGACAGGAAGTGGCGATGTTGTCGCCAAGTGAACGGTTGCTGTTGGCATATCAGCAACAGTCAGAGCCGAGTGAGCCAGATACGGTAAATTAACCGAGGGTTCTTCGTGAAAACCTGAAAACCTGAAAACGTTGTTCGGCTCTGTGTTTTTGTAGGATGCCAATAGCCGAAGGCATATTGTATCAGGCGTATTCCTGTATTGGTTGTGCTGTAGTGGCTGTGCTGTTTTGATTCAGCTGCCGGTTTCCGCTATAGGCTTGACTCGTTTGTCAGTAATCCATACGCCGTCGTCATTTTCCAGCACTTTAACAGGTGTTAGTTTTTCGCCGTTACAAATGGCGCTTATCGATTCGCCGCTGACTGGGTCATAGATGATGCCATGCATCGAGCAGCGTAGATTTTTTCCGCTACGGTCAAAAATCATGTCTTTTTCGCAGTCAAGTCTGCGCGGCATATGGACACATAAATTCCGATAGGCCAAACACGTACCCTGATGACGAAAGATCACCACCGAGGAAGGTTCGTTTGCATAGATAACGTCAACGAGCTGGTAGCCACCTTCAGTGAGTTGATTGTTATGACATACCCAGAGGTGGGGTTTGGTATTCATTGGTATTTACCTGCCCTGTTTAAAACAGACTTCAAAGCCTTCGCCACTTCGATGTAGCGTATTCATTTATAACAAATCGTATTTTTTTTGCAGCATCGAATTAATACAACCTGTCGAGTTCGGAGAGTCAGATATCTCCGATGCGGTGTTATCTATGCTGGCAACATTTTTCAGGGCTGTTGGTTGGCTTTGCAAATGAGCTTCCGCTGCTGCTTATTACGTTCTGCTCAGGCTGCGGGCCTGGCGGTGTGGTCGAAACATTCTGCTAACCATGTACCGTCATCCAGCGGCAGGTCGTGTCCGGCGCTTGGGTGTTCCCATAGGGGTTTGTTCCAGTGTTTGGCAATCGCCTGGCTGCATTGTGCTGACACCAGTTGGTCGTTCAGGCTGGTGTAGATAAATGCACGCTGGCAGGGTGACTGGGCGGTGCCTTGATAGCGGCTGGCGGCACGAATCTGGATGGCGATGTTGGTCAGGGTCATGGGGTGGGCGCGGGAGAAATCTTGCCAGTCTTGCAGTTGTTGATGCTGTATGGCTGGATGGTTGAGGGTGAGCTCCATGATGGGTGCTTCGAGAGCGGCAGGGTCGCGAATCAGTCCCGGAGTGGCTCGAAGGAGTCGGGTCAGGGCGCGAGGACGCATGCGTTGCCAGGGGGCTGAGAAGCGGCCAAAGCTGGTGTTGATAAGGTGCAGTTCGGCAATTTCTTGCGGGTAGCAACTGGCCCATTCAGTCGCGATCATGCCGCCCATGGAGATGGCGATCAAGGTGAGTTTTGGTGGTGATTCAGGCAGCAGTTGCCGGGTCTGCTGACGCAGGTCTTCCATCATGTCATGGAGAGTAGCGGGGGTGGCTTCGAGTGATCGTTCACCATTGCCAGCCAGTTCCGGCAGGATGACCTGATGAACTGAAGGCCGCTGGTTGAGGAGCTGGGGGAAGTGGCTCCAGTGGTGGCGGCTGCGAATCAGCCCGCGCAGCAGGACGCAGGTGCGCCCTGGCTGCAGGTGTTGTTTACCAGAGGTCGAAGTAGCGGTGAATGCCGAACTGGAACGTGGTGCCTGCATCATAGTCGCTCGTCAGGTTGGTGCGCTCCAGCGTCAGGCGGTAGTCGTACTGGTGGTAGGTACGTTCTACGCCAACGCGGAAGTGCCAGTAACTGTCGCGGTTGTCGTTACCGAAATTGTAGTCGTCATCAATCTCCAGGTAGCGATGCTGGGCGGTATAAAATTCAAAATCGAAACTGGCGGTGTGCAGGGTGTAGGAGGCTTCCAATACCCGGCGTGGAAACTCGCTGCCCATAAAGTTACTGGTCTGGCGGATGCCCAGAACCAGTGACTGGTTGTAAGTTGCACGCAGAAAGCCTTCGCCATAACTTTGCTGGTTGCTTTCCCAGTCGCCGTGGAAGGTGTTGCGGGTCACTCCCAGGTCAATGCCCCAGTTGTGGCTGATGGGGTGTGAAAAACCGCCAAACAGATCCCATTCCGAGTGGGTGTGATCGTCGTTGCGTTTCAGCTCGCTGGCCCAAAGACCGCCGTACAGGCCGGAAGTGTGTATATAGGTTGTTCCTAGCTGGGCTGCGTATTCACCACGGGTTTCACTGATGCCGTCGCGCATGTATTCCGATACCAGACCAAGGTTGGCACTGAGTTCGGCATGGCTGGTTGAGGTGACGGCAACGGCAGCGGTGCAAGCAAGCAGGGTGGCGATACGGCGTACAAACAGCATGGTGGCGTACTTTCTCTGGGTTGGGTCGAATCAAAGGCGGCTATCATACGCGAATCGGTCGCAGTCTGTCGCCTCGGTGTTGTGCTCTGACTGTGGATTGGCTGTGGCGTTCGTTTGATCAGGGAATCAGTACATTGGTTTCTTTGGCACGTTCAGGATACCAGCGTTCCAGTGCCTGCTGCAGGGAATGTTGGTGTTCGCTGGCGGTGGCGGGAACCCAGGCCGGGCCATTGGCGATGGCGGCCATCAAAAATTCGAATAAGGTGATGTGACGACGCAGGATACGTTGCTGCCGATGCGGCAGTATCGGGTTAAACAGGCCACGATAGTTAAACAGGTGGCGCGGGTTTTTCTTTACCCATAACCAGGAGCCCATTTCCAGGGTCAGTGGCAGGTAGACGCCGTTGGGGTTGGCAGCCCGGTAGCCGTCGTAGAGGTAATCCCAGATGTCGCCACTGGTGGTATAGCTGTTGGCTTGCGGTTCAAACAGGTACAGGTTGTGGTTGGGATAGGAATGCTCAAACAGGCGCGTCATGGCGTAGGCGTCGGGCAGTCCGGGCCAGGGTGCCAGACTGCGGGCATAGGGGAACCAGATCCGGTCGCGATAACCAAAACCGCTGTGACAATCCAGTGAAATACACAGCGACTGGCTGAACAGGGTTTGTGCAATCACCTCGGTCAGGGCGAGGTTTTCGGTTTCCATGGTGTGACCTTTTTTACCCCGATACCAGGGTAAGCGAGCCGATAGCCGTTGGCCACCAACCAGAAACGGCGTGCGGTGTTCGGCTTCGACCGGGGCGTTGCGCATCAGGTCAACACCATTGGTATTGGAGCGGCTGTTTTGCCACATTCCAGCAGGATTGACGATGGGAATAAACAGCAGGCGTATGCTTGCCAGCTGTTGTTGCAGTTGTTCATCCCACTGACTGCGGTGTAACAAGCTGCGCATAAACGCCAAAATGATCTGGCTGCCTATACGTTCAATGCCGTGGACGCCCCCAATAAAGGCCAGTGTCGGAGCGGTTGCAGCGCGAGAGCCCATCTCAATTGCATAGATCGGCAGCTGCTCATTCTGATGGGAAATATGGGCCGGTACGGATATCCGCATGCTGTCACGACCCTCGTCAATCAGGGCTTCCAGTTCAACCAATTCCGGCAAGGCGTTGCGAATGTGGTAAATTCGCCCATTCATAGATGTTTTTCCCCTGTTGGTGCGGCGCTGATCCGTTCTGACTCTAATCATAGAGCACCCTCTGGATGAAATCCTTTTCATCGGCGCATGGTTATGACCCGGTTCCGCCTGCCCGCAAGGGTTGGGACTGGCTGCCCACTCTGTTGCCGTACCTGTTTGAGTTCCGCTGGCGCGTTATTGTTGCCTTGTTGTGTCTGGTTGGCGCCAAGCTGGCCAGTGTCGGTATGCCGTTTTTGCTCAAGCATCAGGTTGATACTCTGAATCAATTACCGGCTGGCGGTGTGCCAGCAGGCGAGTGGTGGTTGTGGTTTCCGCTGGGGTTGTTGCTGGCCTACGGTCTGGCCCGTCTGATGAGTGTGTTGTTCGGCGAATTGCGAGACCTGGTTTTTGGCCGGGTCAGTGAGCGGGCCATGCGCCGTATGGCGTTGCGGGTTTTTCGTCATTTACACAGTTTGAGCCTGGCGTTTCATCTCGATCGCCAGACTGGTGCCTTGCAGCGCGATATTGAACGGGGTGTTCAGGGTATCAGCTTTTTGTTGCGCTTTATTATCTTCAGTATTTTACCCACTGTGCTGGAATTGCTGTTGGTGATCGGTTTACTACTGTTTAATTACCCGCCGGTATTTGCCTTGATTACGGCACTTGCGGTGGTGGTTTATGTGGCTTATTCGTTCCGTATGACCGAGTGGCGGACGCAGTATGTGCGTGAAGCGAACCGGATGGATTCCACTACCCATGCGCGGGCACTCGACAGTTTGTTGAATTATGAAACGGTTAAATATTTTAATGCCGAGCCACGGGAAGCGCAGCTCTATGATGACTCGCTGGCGGAATGGGAGCAGGCGCGCCAAAAAAACCGTTATACGCTGTTTGGTCTGAATGCCGGGCAGGCGCTGATTATCAGCGTTGCGATGCTGTCGATGTTGATGTTTGCTGCCTGGTATGTAGTGCAGGGGACAATGACCATCGGCGATTTCACCCTGGTCAACGCATTTATGTTCCAGTTATTTTTACCGCTGAATTTTCTTGGTTTTGTCTATCGCGAACTGAAGGCATCCATGGCCAATATCGAACGCATGTTCGAACTGCTGGATGAACAATCCGCCGTGAAAGATGAAGGTACGGCTGCCTTTAACCTCAAAGGCGGAGAAGTCACTTTTCGGCAGGTAAGTTTCAGTTACCGTGACGATTATCAGGTGCTGGATCAGCTCGACCTGACCATCCCGGCAGGCAAAACCCTCGCCGTTGTGGGTGGTAGTGGTGCTGGCAAGTCGACCCTGACCCGTTTGCTGTTTCGTTTTTATGATCCGGCGGCGGGTGAAATATTGATTGATGGTCAGCCGATCGATCAACTGCCTCAAGCGGTGTTGCGTGCCAGCCTCGGAATGGTGCCGCAAGATACCGTGCTGTTTAACGATACCCTGAAAAACAATTTGCTCTACGCCCGCCCGGATGCCTCGGATGAGGAGTTGCAGCAGGTCATTACCATGGCGCACCTCGACAGTCTGGTTCAGCGTCATACCGATGGCTGGCATATCGTGGTGGGAGAGCGTGGCCTGAAACTGTCCGGTGGTGAAAAGCAGCGTATTGCCATTGCCCGAATGCTACTCAAACGCCCGGCCATTATGTTGTTTGACGAAGCGACGTCATCACTCGACTCACACACCGAACGCGGCATCATGGATGCCATCCGGCAGGTTTCGAAAGGACATACCACCCTGATTATTGCCCACAGACTGTCGACCGTGGTGGATGCGGATGAGATTGCGGTGATGGACGGTGGCCGGATCGTTGAGCGTGGCAGCCATGTGCGGTTGCTGTCGCAGCAGGGGCGTTATGCTGCACTCTGGCAGGCCCAGCAGCATCAACACCAGCATCAACACCAGCAACAACCGGACTCCGGTGATGTTATGGCAGACGACATACAGGCAGGCGATGGAAACGTGGAATGACAGCGGCCAGCAGGCGTCCATCGTGGTGCCCTGAGTGTTGGCTGGAAACGGTGTACCGAGTAGAAAGGTATGCGGAGGACAAGGAGAACAGCTCATGCAATTACTGATCGTTGATGCGATGAACCTGATTCGCCGTGTCTACGCGGCGGTTGAAAATAGCCCGACGGCACTGGAAGCGACAGCCAGTCGCGCCATTGCCATTATTAACAGCAATGTCGGGCGGCTGGAATGCAGCCATGTCGCGATGGTCTTTGAAGATCACGTTGAAACCTGGCGTCACCGGTTCTGGCCTGATTACAAAAAAGACCGCCCACCGATGCCTGAGAAGCTTCAGAACGGGCTGGATGAATTACGTCATCAACTGGAACTGGCAGGGGTGTATTGCTTCCGCCAGGAGGGATGGGAAGCGGATGATGTCTGCGCTGCATTGGCCAACAAGGCGGCGCTCGCCGGAGTGCCCAGCGTGATTCTGTCGACCGACAAAGGCTTTTGTCAGCTGGTTAACAGCCGTATTCGGGTCGCCAATCATTTTGACCGGCAATTGCTGGATGAGGCGGCGGTTTATGCCCGCTTTGGTCTGCAACCAGGCCAGTTGGTGGACTTCTGGGCGTTAACCGGTGACACCACCAATCACCTGCCCGGTGTGCCCGGTATTGGCCCCAAAACAGCGGCGCAGTTGCTGGATCATTGTTATCGCCTTGATCGGGTGCTGATTGCCCTGGAGCAGCTATCGGAATTGGCAGGGGTTACTAGCCGGATAGTGGACAGCTTGAAAAACCACTGGCAGCAGGCATTGCTGACCCGAGAACTGGCTCGCTTGAGCGATGATTTACCGCTGGGAATCAATCTTCATGATTTGCGGTTTTGTGTCCGGGATACCGAGACATTTTAGCCATATCGGCTTGCAGTCAAACGATCGTTTGAATAAGCGCGCCTGTTTCAATAGAATCGGTTGATCGATGGCGCTGAAAACAGGCACATGGCTAATGACTATTCTGTCAATCCCTGTTTTGATGCCGCCTTAACCAGATGTCCCCAGATGATCAGGAGTAGATGTATGTCAGTTGATATCAAGGTTCGTGGTTACCATCTGGATATCTATCACCACGTAAACAATGGCCGTTACCTGGAATTTCTGGAAGAAGGGCGCTGGGATTATTTTGATCGCCACCACTTTCTCGATTTGTTTGAAGATGATCAGCTGGCTTTTGTGGTCGCCAACATCAATATTTCTTACCGTCGGCCTGCTTACGATGGCGAGGTGTTACGTATTGTCTCGAAGATGGCCAGCATCGGTAACAAGAGCGCACAGATGCAGCAGCAGGTTATGTTGCTGGAAGCGGGCGAGCCAACAGCTGTCGTTGCTGATGCCACTATTACCTTTTGTTTGATGGACGGGAAAACCCAGCGCGCGGTACCCATTTCCGGTAAGGTGCGCGCCGTTCTGGAAAAGATGATTGAGGATGGTCTATGACGCTCGACGAAATATTGTCCGAGATTGGCGGATTTCTGGCCTGTGCGACGCCAGATGCCTGGGTTGAAGAAGCTTTAAAGCAGCAGGAAATCCTGTTGATTGATCATGCCAATTGCGAAAAAAAAGCCGCGACGACGGCAATGAACCTGCTTTACAAGCACGTTGATCGCGAAGACTTGCTGAAAAAAATGAGCCAGCTGGCACGTGAAGAATTACTGCACTTCGAACAGGTGATAGCCATCATGCGCGAGCGCGGTATTGCCTATCGTCATGTATCGTCGTCACGTTACGCCGCAGGCTTGCGCGAAGCGGTACGCAAGGGTGGTGAAAACGAGTTGATTGATGTGCTGATTATCGGGGCCTTTATTGAAGCGCGTTCCTGCGAGCGGTTCGCCAAACTTGCACCCTTGCTGGACAGTCAGCTGGAAAAATTCTACCGCTCACTGTTGCGCTCTGAAGGGCGACATTATCAGGACTATCTGGGCCTCGCACAGCAATATGCGAAGGAGTCTATTCAGCCGCGTGTAGCATTTTTCCGCGCTCTGGAGGGCGAACTGATTGAGCAGCCGGATACCGAATTCCGGTTTCACAGCGGTGTGCCGACTGCTGCCTGAAGCGTCATGTCCGGGTTGGGTCAGTCGGCACAGGCGCGGATAATTTTCAGGCACACATCCGTGACGGTGTGATATTCATCTTCGTCGATAACCTTGGCTTCGAGATCCCGGCGGGCCTGAGATAAGCGGGCTTGGGCGTCTTTCAAATCGGTGAATCGGCGGTTGGCTTCGAGTGCGCGTGTTACAGCTGGTGCGGTCATTGTGGTTCCCTTTTATGTGGTCGTATCAAAAATGCTTCCGTGAAGTCTGGCGTGCTCCGGCCGCGCTGCGTTGCCATGATTGTTATATGCAGTCTGTTGCCTCACCAGTGCTTCTATCACCCATTAGTCTTTTCGCCGTACAGTCTACTGTGTTTTTTTCAGTGCTGTTTTGATCAATGCCCAGTTTGTAGCAGTGAATCCTGACGGTTGTGTCAGCGCGAAATTTTTGGCCAAAACAGGATGGCGGGGAGTATGCCGAAAATTATGAACATTTGTGGTGTCGAGGGTTGGAAAAAGGTTTCGGTCGGCTCAATTTGTGGCTATTGGCGGCAGGGATTAGCGGACAAACCTGTCTTACACCTGTTACATGGCAATGGATTCAGCGGATTGTCGTTATTGGCATTGGTCAATGAGTTGCCAAAGGACTGGTCTTTGCTTGTAACCGATATGCCAGGACATGGCGAATCGGCGGCGGTAACCAACCCCGGTTTTCCTGATTGGGAAAAGCTTGCCGCTGAGTTGGCTCAATATGTTCAATCGGTTTTAGCCGCTGAACGGGTTGCTGGAGTACCTGGGTCGTTTTTGCCTGTGATTGGCGTGGGTCATTCCATGGGGGGGATATTAACGCTAATGATGGCTCACCAGTGTCCCGGCCTTTTTCAGCAGCTTATCTTGCTTGATCCGGTACTTTTTTCTCCGGTTCTGATTCGTGCCCAGAAGGTCTTGCAGATGACTCGGCTTTGGCGTCGAAACCCATTGGTACGCCGGGCCGGTGCTCGCCGTTGTTGTTGGCCTTCGGCAGCAGCAGCGGCGCAGTATCTTGGAGGCAAGGCGCTTTATAAGGACTGGCATGCACTCGCGTTTGACGGGTTTTTGACCACTGGTTTGCGGCCGCAGGAGAATGGTTCGGTAGCGTTGGCGTGCTCACCTTTATGGGAGGCACGGATTTTTGCTTCTGCCCCCCTGGGGCTGTGGCAGACCGTGCGACAAACAACGATACCGGTGCATATATTGGTGGCAGCGTCAGGTTTTGGCTTTATTGCTCCGGGGGCGCGTCGTGCCAGCAGGCTTAATCCGTTACTGCATCATGAGCGGGTGGCCGGAAATCATTGTTTTCCAATGGAGCATCCTGGGCCAACCGCTCGGCGTATTATTGAGCTGACCAGGGCTGCTTCGGTTTGCCCGGACTGAGGATGCTCTTCCCTGTAGATGAAAAAGCACCGCTCCCATGGGTGTTGAAGGGGGGTGGAGAGTATGGAAACAGAGGTTTTTATTGATGGCTGAAATGTGAGCTGCTGTTGCAGGCTGTCTATATCTGTCTGGCAAATGGACACAGCGGAGAAATAGGCAGTAAAACCTTTGTCAAACAATTTTGCTTGGGCTATCTTGACCAGACTGTTCTTTAACTGTGAGAGTGCTGAGTTAGACGTATGAACATGGAGATTCAGGCGGCGCTGGACGTTGCTGATGAGACTGATTCATTTCTTCAGATCACTGATGTGATCTATGACAAGGAAGCAGATTTGGGGTACAACGCCCTGACGGATGCCGAAAAAACGGTTTTCTGCATCGATAGTCTGCTGAGAGAAATGGAAAACGGCGGGTTTGTGCAGTTTTTTCACCACGAGGTTGGCGCTCTGGCGGAAGACACTCTGGAGGCCCTGGAGCGAATCAAGTCCCGCGACACCCACGCGTTACTTGACGAGTTGATTGATCTGTTTCCGGGGCGTGTTGTGCCCAAGGATGAAGACGAACGCATTGCGTTGTTTGATCAGCTTGAAGGTGACCATACGGATGAAATCGCCCAGCTGGATGAGCGCTTTTATGAAGTCAGTGATAGTCTGGTGGGCTTGACTCTGCATTTCGTGGCGCGAAATCTGAAAGGGTTCCACTAGCCGGCTGTTGATTTTTTTGTTTTCGAGGCAGTCCATGCTAGGTAAAAACAGGAAAAAAGAGGGCATTTATAATGAATAAATGACTGATTTTAGCCTGTTGTTAACACCGCAGTGGCGACGGCGATAGAAAATTGACAGTCTGCTAGGTTTTATCCGTTGTGGCACTGCTGGCACGACGGCAGTACGGGCCGCTGGCTTGCACTGCCATCGTGCTGTGCAGACAGTGCAACTTCTGCTGCCCGCCCAGCTCGTGATATTTCATGGCATATTGTTTTGCCAAATACCGACCCTCCAGGGAGGGCCGCGCCCGTTATTTTTTGTTGTCTTGGTCAGCCATGCTCGAAATGGCTTTTAGCCGTTCGATGATGTCGCCATTGACGCTGCCAGCTGGAAACTCACCCTCTTCGTTGACTTGGCCCGCTTCTCTGCGCAGCAGGATTGCAAGCGCCTGATCGACATGGGTAACACAGTGAATGTGGAACTGGCCATCGGTAGCAGCCTGTACAACATCATCATGCAAAATCAGGTTGCGGCGATTGGATGCCGGAATAATGACGCCTTGCTCTCCGGTCAATCCGCGTGCTGCACACAGCCGGAAAAAGCCTTCAATTTTTTCATTCACACCGCCAATGGCCTGCACTTCGCCATGCTGGTTGATAGAACCGGTCATGGCAAAGCTGTGTTCAATCGGGCTATTGATCAGAGCGGAAATCAGACACACCAGCTCAGCCAGTGAGGCGCTATCGCCGTCGATATAGCCATAGGATTGTTCCATCGCCAGGTGGGCGGAAATGGCCAGCGGAAATTTTTGCGCGTAGCGATTGCCTAAAAAACCACTGAGAATCATCACACCCTTGGAGTGAATCGCCTGGCCAAGGCTGACTTCCCGTTCGATATCGACCACGCCCTTGGAACCGGGATAAACCGTGGCGGTAATACGGGCAGGGGAGCCAAAGCTGGTATCTCCAAGTGACATAACGGTCAGACCGTTGATTTTACCGACCGCTCGGCCACTGGTTTCCAACAGCACAGTGCCATCCAGCATCTGTTCAAACAGTTTGTCGTAGACTCGTCCGGTGCGTTGCTGTTTGGCAAGCAGTGCACGGTCGATATGAATCGGGGTGATTTCCGGATCCTGGGCCAACTTGCGAATAAAGTCGGCTTCGGCCAGCAGGTCAAACTGTTCACCAATGTGGGCGCTGAGAGAGTCTTGTTGTTCGGCAAGACGGGCACTGAAGCGTACCATGCGAGCAACGGCATCCCGGCTCAGATGAGCGTATCCCTGCTCTTCAACCCGGCTTTTTAATAGCCGGGAGTAAGCGTACAGGGTGTCGTCGTTGAGGGGCAGGTCGTTGTCAAAATCCACCACTGCTCGGAACAGACGGTTAAAATCTTCATCGTATTGTTGCAGCAGGTAGTACACCTGACGTGAGCCGATCAGCACCAGTTTGATCGACAGGGGGATGGTGTCCGGCAACAAACTGGTGGTGTTAAACAGCCCCATGTCGGAGTAGGGCGATTCCATTTTCAGCTGTTTGGACTGTATCGCCCGTTTCAGGGCATCCCAGACCAGTGGTTCGGTCAGTACCTTGTCGGCATCCAGAATCAGGTAGCCGCCATTAGCCTTGTGTAAGGCACCCTGACAAATACGCTGGTAGTTGGTTACCAGGGCACCCTGGTCGCTGGTGTATTCAATACGACCAAATAGATTGCCATAGCTGGGGTGGGGTTCGTAAACCACCGGAGCGCCGCTATCGGCGGAATGGTGTGTCACCACATTGGGCAGCAACGACTCTTCCAGGCGGTTGCGTTTGACGTATTCTTCCCGCAGTTCCAGCAGACGTTCGTCCACCAGTTCTTCCAGTACCAGCCGTGGCAGGTGTTCTTCCAGTTCGTTCAGATGGGCGGAGACCCGTTCATGGTGACCAAAGCGTTCACGAATCGGGGTCAGTAAGGGTTTGATGGCGTCGCTGATGGTCTGCTGGTTCAGTTCCCGCAGCAGATCGCTGGTTTCACGTTTCCATTGCGGTAATTCGGCTAACTGGTCACCCAGCATTTGTTCGAGGGTGGCAATGGTTTCATGGAACAGCTCGCGTTCCTCTTCATTCAGCTGGGCAAATTCGGATTCATCCAGGGCTTTACCATCGCGTATCGGGGTGAAGCTGATGGCATTGGCATCGCGGTAAACCGCAATCCCTTGTTTGTGAGCGTCTTTTTCGACCAGTTCAATCGCCTTGTCGTATTTGCGGTTGAACTGATAATCGATAGCGGCTTTTTTCTGCTGGTAAGACGGGTGTTCCAGTACGGCCGGAAACGTGGCCAGCAACTGGTCAATCAGCTGACGGACATCATCGCGTAGCTGATTGGCTTCCGCTGGTTGTAACTCAACCACCCCCGGTTCTCTGGGGTTGCTGAAATTGTTGACGTAGCACCATACCGAAGGCGTAGCCTGGCGTTTGGCTTCGCTTTTGAGGTAGTCCCGGACATAGGATGAGCGGCCGGTACCGGTATCACCCATTACAAAAATGTTGTAGCCGGGACGCTGCATGGCCACACCAAACTGAATGGCGTTGACGGCGCGTTCCTGGCCGAGGACGCCATGGAAGGGTTCCAGCTCTTCAGTGGAGATAAAATCCAGCAGTTCGGTATTCACTGCTTGTGTCAGCTGGTCGGAGGATAAACGGGTAGCTAAGGTATCGGACATCGGTAACGTGTTCAGCAAAGAAAGCAGTCAACAGTATTGAGATGCGAGGCCCTTGGCAAGTTCTGTTGCTGTCATGGCGAGCAGAGAAGGGGGAATCGTTCGCTATGGCGTTGCAATTCATCGTCAAGGCGGCATAATGCCGCCGTTTTTCAGCCGGATCTGCTATGTCCATTCAACCCGAAGATCGCACCACCATCGATATGTTCTCGTCTCCCCGCCGTGGGCGGCCAAAGAGCAACCCTTATGATCGTCGAGTGCAGAGCCGGTTTAACAAGCGCTTTCAGCGTCAGCGTGACAAGGAGCGCGGTTTGCAGCGGCTGGAAGTGAAGGTCGAAGCGGATGTCATTGATTATCTGGATCTGGCTTGTGATGATCTGGGGCTGAGCCGGGCAGACATCATTAACCTGGCCCTGAAACATTGGCTGCACCTCTGATTGATATACCTGTTCGGATATATTTTCTTTAAGTTAAGTCCTTTCTTTAGGTTAATTCCTTGATATCCCAAAAAGTTATCTGTAGGATTTGCCCTCCTGTCGAAAGTCAGGCTGTTATGGTGGCTCCTGCTGGTCCCCTCGCAACGATAAGCTACGAACCCCGCCAGGCCCGGAAGGGAGCAACGGTAGTAGTCGACTCGTGTGCCGGGGTGTGGCTGGCAGGAGTCATCTCCAATAACACTGACATCCTGCCCGCCAGTCGTTATCATGCGCCTTCCTTGTTTTAGCCGAGTCAGCGTTCCATGAGTTATCAGGTACTTGCACGTAAGTGGCGGCCCAGGTTCTTTGACGAAATGGTCGGCCAGGAGCACGTACTCAAAGCGCTGATCAATGCGCTGAATGAGCAGCGGCTGCATCACGCGTACCTGTTTACCGGCACCCGGGGTGTGGGTAAAACCACCATTGCCCGTATTCTTGCCAAATGTCTGAATTGCGAACAGGGCATCAGTGCCCGGCCATGTGGCGAATGTTCTTCTTGTCGGGAAATCGCCGAAGGCCGCTTTGTTGATTTGATCGAAGTCGATGCCGCATCCCGTACCAAGGTCGAAGATACCCGCGAGCTGCTTGATAACGTCCAGTACGCTCCGACTCGTGGACGCTTCAAGGTTTATCTGATTGACGAAGTACACATGCTTTCCACGCACAGTTTTAATGCGCTGTTAAAAACGCTGGAAGAGCCACCGGCGCACGTCAAATTCCTGCTTGCCACCACCGATCCACAAAAATTACCCGTCACGGTCTTGTCCCGTTGTCTGCAGTTCAGTCTGAAAAACATGACTCCGGAAAGCATTGTTGGCTATTTGGAAACCGTGTTGCAAGCAGAAGACATCCGCTATGAAACCCCGGCGCTGTGGCAATTGGGGCGCGCTGCCCAGGGCAGCATGCGTGACGCCCTCAGTCTGACTGACCAGGCCATTGCGTTTGGTGAAGGGACGGTGCTGGAAACCCAAGTGACCAGCATGCTGGGCACCATGGATCGGGGGCGCCTGTTTAAAATGGCAGAGGTGATGGCCAGGGCCAATGCTCGTGAAGTGTTAACCGAAGTAGCGGAAATGGCCGAGCACGGCCCCGATTTTGATGAAGTTGTCCAGGGCCTGCTGACGATCTGGCACCGGGCGGCACTGGCCCAGATTGTGCCGGATGCGATTGAAAATTCTCAGGGTGATCGCGATGCCGTGCTGGCGTTGGCGGTTGCCATGAATGGCGAAGACTTGCAGTTGTATTATCAAATCGCCCTCAGTGGCCGCAAGGATCTGGCGCTGGCGCCTGATCCGCGCCAGGGATTTGAAATGCTGCTGCTGCGGATGTTGGCGTTTCGGCCGATGCCGGAACAGTTACCAGCAGCGCTGGCGAATCTGGATCTGGATTCCGCGCTCACCAGCCCGGCGGCTCAGGCTGACCCGGATGGCGGGCAAAAAAAAAAGTCACTGACGGGCCTTCCTTCTCCTGAGCAGGATAGCGTTGTCGCCACTCAGCAACCCGACGCTGTCGGCGGTGAGGTTGTTGTACCGACTGACGTTTTGCCTGCTGAACCTGCTGAAATAGTCCCCGTCGAGTCTGAGTGGCAGGATCTGCCAGCAACAGCTCAAGCAACCCCAACAACCCAAACGGCTCCAACAAGTTTTCCGGATACGGGTGTTTTGCCGGTATCCGCTCTGAGTGCAGATGATGTGGTTCATGAGACAGGCCCAGGCAGCGCCGCGCCCACAGTCGTGACAACTTCAGATCCGGCCCACGAGCCGCCTCCCTGGCTGGATGAAGAAACACCCAGCACGTTACCGCCACCACTACCGCCAAGGGTGTCGCTTCCTGATGCTCCCGAACAGCAGGTTGTTGTTCAACCCTCAGTACCTGTTGCTGATCGCGCTGCCATCGCCGGTGGCAATCTCAGCCGTCTGATGGATGCACCTGCCGATAACACCATGACGTTTGAGCCAGCACCGCAGGCCACTACGGCACCCAAAGCGGTCAAAACGGTTCAACGCGCCATCGTCAACCCGGAACATTTACCGCCACTGGCTCCTCATACCTGGTGGATGTGGCTGGAACACCTGCCGCTGGCCGGGCTACCCTTGTCCATCGCTCGTAATAGCGCGCTGGTGGAAGTACGCGATTCGCTGTATTGCTTCGATGTTGATCCACAACAAGGTGCGCTGTTTAATCCAGGTCAACAGCAGCGGGTCGAACAGGCGTTACAAACGCTGGTTCCGACGGCCAGAATTGAAATGGTATTACGTAGCCCGGCCGGAGAAACACCGGAACAACGACGTCAGCGTATGGCGGCAGAAGCAGGCTATATTGCCTTGCAGTCAATCGAGACGGATGATCATGTCCGCAATATACTGACAGCTTTTAATGCGACAGTGGTCGAAGACACGATTCGACCACTGGGCGAATAATATAACCCGTGCGGGCAAAAGGCCCGCCATCCGAGGAGATCGACATGATCAAAGGCGGCATGGGCAACTTGATGAAACAAGCCCAGAAAATGCAGGAAGATATGCAAAAAATGCAGGCCCAGCTGGCAGAGGCCGAAGTGACCGGCGAATCGGGCGCTGGGCTGGTAAAAGTCATTATGAATGGTCGTCACGACGTCAAGCGGGTCGCGATTGACGATTCCTTGATGACAGAAGACAAAGACATGCTGGAAGACTTGCTGGCCGCTGCGGTGAACGACGCGGTACGCAAGATCGAGAGCGCCAGTCAGGAACACATGTCGAAAATGACGGCAGGCATGGGCTTGCCACCGGGTATGAAACTGCCATTCTGATGGCAGTACGCGGTGTTATTCCTGCGCCCTTGGTGGCGTTGGCCCAGCGTCTGGATCAGTTGCCAGGAATTGGGCCAAAGGCCGCCGGACGTATGGCGCGCAAACTGGCACTGCAACCGACCCTGGCCGCTGATATTGAAGCGGCGCTAGTGGCAGTGCGCCGTCAGGTGTCGCTGTGCCCGGTGTGTCGCTGTTATAGCGTGAGTGGTGAGTGTGGCCAGTGTTCAGGGCAGGCGGAAGCGGATACCGAGTTATGGGTACTGGCACAGCCTGAACAACTGACGGATATTGATCCCGCCGCACAATGTTTTGTGCTGCATGGCTTGCTCTCCCCGGTGGATGGTATCGGCCCTGAGCAACTGGGACTGGGCGCCCTGTATCAACGTTTATGCGACCCGCAGCGACAGCCGTCGCGGCTGGTGATTTGTCTGGATACGTCTGTTGAAGGGCGTACGACCGGATTCTATGTGCAAACCCTGGCCCAACGGGCCGGTGTGCCTTTTTTGCAGCAACCGGAAAGTGATTCCGATGTGGCTGCGACCGACTAGTGTTCAGATTTGCCGGGCCGGTGTGCCGCAGCTGAACCAGGGAGAGATGTGTTGACCAGCCCTCAAGTGCCCGAGCCAATCTGGCTTACGACCAACCAGCAGCTGGCGGAAGCCTGTCAGGGCTGGATGAATGAGGGCTTTCTGGCACTCGACACCGAATTCGTCCGCACCTCGACATTTTACCCGCAAGTCGGGCTATTGCAGGTGGCAGACAGTCAGCATTGCTACCTGATTGATCCGCTCAGTGTGACCGAATGGCAGCCACTGGCGCAGGTGTTTCAGGCTGTTGCTGTGACCAAGGTCTTTCATGCCTGTGCTGAAGACCTGGAAGTTTGCCGGCAGCTGACCGGAGTGTTACCCAGTCCACTGGCAGACAGCCAGCTTGCGGCCTCAATGGCCGGGTTGGGCGGATCGATGGGCTTCCAGCGACTGATTGCTGCCTTGCTGGATATTGATATCGACAAGGAAGAAACCCGCTCGAACTGGCTGGCGCGACCGTTGAGCCAAGACCAGATTCGCTATGCGGTTGCCGATGTGTATTTTCTGCGCCAGATTTACCCCATGCTGGTGGCAAAGCTGGTCAGCATGGATCGCATGAGCTGGCTGGAAGAAGACTGCCAGCGCACGATTGAAGAGCAGAGCCAGCAAGAAGTGCCCAAAGATTATTATCGACGGGTCAAACTGGCCTGGAAGCTGCGCCCGCAGGAGCAGCACCTGCTGCAAGAACTGGTGGGCTGGCGCGAGTTGCAAGCGCGTGAGCGTGATGTGCCTCGTAGCAAGGTGGTGGATGACAACAGCCTCTGGAATATCGCACGCTACAAACCCAAAAATCGGGATCAGCTAGTGAAAGCCGGTTTGCGACCCGAGATGGTTCGTAAAGATGCTCAAGTGCTGCTGGAAATCGTGAGCCAGGCGATGGCGGACGATAACGCTCTCTGGCCAGTGGCGCTCGACCGACCGTTGACACCCGAAGCCGGACAGTGGCTGAAACTCACTCGGGATGCCGTTGCCAGTCGTGCAGCCGTGCTGGAGATACCGCCAGAAATCCTGACCCGGAAAAAAGCCCTGGACGCGCTGATTCGTTCCGGCTGGAACAGCGGCACCTATGTCTTACCGGATGTACTTCAGGGTTGGCGTAAATCCCAGATTGGCGACACCTTGCTGGATATGATGACCAAGGTGGACGACCGTCACTGAGCCACATGGCTCGACCTACCGCAGGAACTGAACATGAACAAAGTACTTTGCGACGTATTTAAAAGCCGCAAAAAAGATGAAACCTACCTGTATGTCTCTCGCAAGGACGGCCTGAAAAAAGTGCCGGAAGTCTTGCTGGAACAATTCGGCAAACCTGAACTGGCGATGACCATGATCATCACACCGGAAAAACAACTTGCCCGGTTCTCCGGTGAGCGCATCCTTGAACAAATAGCAACCCAAGGGTTTTGCTTGCAGATGCCACCACCGAAAGAGACCGACAAGCTTGATCTGTTCTGCAAACTGGACACCGAATGAGCCAGGGCGCTTTCTGGCAATACAAACGCCTGGATGACATGAGCAAGGCCGAGTGGGAATCACTTTGCGATGGCTGCGCTCGTTGCTGCCTGCAAAAGCTGGAAGATGAAGACACGGGCGAGGTTTACTATACCGATATTCACTGTCGCTATATGGATACCACAGATTGCCGCTGTACCGTCTATCAGCAGCGTCAGGAAAAAGTGCCAGCCTGTGTCTGGTTAACACCGGAGCAGGCGAGCCAGTTTTTCTGGCTACCGGATACCTGTGCCTATCGTTTGCTGGCCGAGGGCAAGCCACTGTTCGACTGGCATCCGCTGATCAGCGGTGACTCGAACTCGGTGCACAAGGCCGGGATTTCGATTGCGGGGAAGGGGGTGCCTGATGATCAGGTACCGGAAGACGATTGGGAAGATCACATAATCTGGAAAGCATGACGCATGGATAACCTCTATAACCCGGTGCAGGCTTGGGCAATATACCTTGGATTTGCACTGCTGGGCTGCTGGTGCTGGCGCGCCATGTTCTGCTTGATGACATCGTCGAGTGTCCTGCGCGATATGCTGGTAATGCTTGGCCCGGTATTACTGCTGTCGCCAGCCCCGATCAGCCCAGGTTCTGACTATTATGCGCCAGCCTTTATGGTGGCCGCTTTTTCAGCGCTAAGTGATGAACCTGTCATCACTCAAAATGCCCTGACCTGGTGGCTGGTGGGGCTGTTGCTTGGCATCCTTTACGCTCTGGTGCGTTGGATCGTCCGTTTGCAGCGTCCGCTGTCGACCCAACCTCCCGATGTAAACTACGCCCACGAGTAATAAGCCCTGCTGCTTTGGCTTCCCGGCAAATCTCCTCCAGCTGCCGTTGTGTGATGGTGACGCAACGGCGGTTATTCACTTTGTTTTTCTTTCTGTTGCTGGCCTAAACAAAGATCTTTGCTAGGTTTACATAGAGTGCTGATGAATAAAGCAATCTTTGTGTAAGCCGTTGCTACCGCATCCGGCTTGCTTTCCTCTTGTAGACAGGCAAGGAAACCGGGCAAGACTCTATGCTGGATGATATGCACCAATACGATGATCAACAGGATCCGGGTGTGACATGCCCTCATCGCCTGGCTGGTACAGCACGGAGCAAGGGCGTCGAATGTCGGCAGCTAATCTCTGATTTTGCTCGGGAGCCTCGATATGTGTCGTTTACTACCGTGGTTTGATATTCGATGGCTGTTCCGTTCGGCAATCTGTGCCCTGGTTGTGCTGCTGGCATGGTTGCCGACACTGGCGTTGGCCGCCGCAGCGGATGCTGATCGGGTTGATGTCCGGGTCATTATCGATATCTCCGGCAGCATGAAGCAGACCGACCCGAATAATTTGCGTATTCCGGCGCTGAATCTTGTCGTGGAGTTACTGCCGAACGGTGCCCAGGCCGGAGTCTGGACTTTTGGACGTTACGTCAACATGCTGGTGCCGCTGGCAGCGGTCAATGATGATTGGCGTCTTCGGGCCAGAGCCGCCAGCCAGCAGATTAACTCGGCAGGGCAGCGCACCAATCTCACTGAAGCACTCGACAAGGCGAGCTGGAAAATAGCCACCGACAACGGCTACCAACAAAGCGTTATTCTGCTCACCGATGGCATGATTGATGTTACCCGTGGCGGCCCGGATGCGGCGGCTAATGTGGCTTCCCGGCAGCGCTTGCTGCAACAGGTACTGCCAAAGTTCAAACAGGCCGGTGTGCGTATTCATACCCTGGCTTTGTCGGATGCCGCCGACAAGGCGCTGCTGCAGCAAATAGCGCTGGAAACTGACGGGCTGTTTTTACAACCACAGAATGCCGATGATCTGACGCGCCACTTCTTGCGGGCATTTGAACGTTCGGCTCCGGCAGAACAAGTGCCGCTGAACGACAATCGTTTTTCCATTGATGCCAGCGTGAAAGAATTTACCGCCCTGATCTTCCGTAAGCCGGGTGGTCAAACGACCCGGCTGATATCACCGTCTGGCAAGGTATACGATGCCAACACCCGCACCGCTGAATTGCGCTGGCACCGGGATGTCAATTTTGACCTGATGACACTCACTGCGCCTGAATCTGGCGAATGGCAGGTTGAAGCGGATCTTGATCCCGAAAACCGGGTGCAAATTCTCTCTGACCTGACGTTGCAAGTGGAGGGTATCGACGCCACTATTTTTAGTGGTGACCCGCTGGATATCGCCATTGCGCTGAATAACGAAGGCAATATGGTGACGGCTGGTGCCTTGTTAGGGCTAACCGATTTTACCCTGACCGTTACCACGCCGGATGGCCGCTCCGGCAGCAAACTGATTTCTGATCCGGAATCCCTCCCTGACGACGGCATTTTTCGGGAAACTCTGGAACGCTTCCGAGCACCTGGTGAATACCGCTTTGAAATTCAGGCACAGGGCCGAACCTTCTCTCGCAAACGGGTGATGAGCGCCAGTCTGGCCGAGCCATTTGTGGTGAGTCGTAACGAAGATACTGCCGGGCAAGTGTTGACCATCAAGGTAGCAGCTACGTCCGAACTGGTTGATACCGGACTTAGCCGGGTATTAGTGCGTAGCGTTAACCCGGATGGCAGTTCCAAAATCACATCGATGTCATTTAACTCCGAACGTCAGAGCTGGGAATTACCCGCGATGGCCACCGAAGGTTCAGGTATCTATCAGTACGAATTAAATATTCGTGGTGTCACAACGGGGGGCAAAACCTTCCGCAGCCAGCCGGAAATCCTTCAGGTGCGTTATCCTCTGGGTCAAGCACCAGCCCCGGTAAACGCTCCTCTGGTGGATCAGCCAATAACGCAAGTACCGGTTGCTCCAGCCGCACCGGCTCCAGTGCCAGAAGAAAAGCTGAATGCCGAGCCAGAACCGCTGCAAGCCAGAGCTGAAGTCGCAACACCGGTCGCCAAACCGCCGGTTGAGATGCCTGCAACAGCCAAGGCCGAATCGAAAGAAACTTCCACTACGGATGACAATAATAAGCCTTCGTCCAGCGGGCTCTGGCTAGCGATTGTTGCGGGTGTTGTTGGATGCTTGCTGATGGGTGGCCTGACGTGGTGGTTCTTGCGTCGGAAAAAATCTGCTGTGGTGGCGGCAAAGCCAGAGGGAGCATCAAGCTCTTTGGATGACGACGATGCGGCAGAGGCGGAAAACATCAAGAATATGGATGATTTCGAAGCCTTTATGTCGGAAGGCGAGGAACAGATTGTGGGTGAGGACGATATTTTGTCAGATAAGGACAATCCGGTATCGCTGGCTGGCGATACCGATATTGACCCACTAACCGCTGCCCAAGCCGATGAAAACATTGGCGAGCTGGACGACAACGATGACTGGGGTGAATTTGATACGGATGACGACAACAAAAACTGACGTTGCGGTAAAATCGATACTGGCACCAAAGCCAAAATCAATACCGGAACCCATACATACGGGCTACGCTGTGGCCCGCATTACATTCCAGCCAGCTGCCAGATAGCCAGCCAGCTGGATAGATTGACACGTCGTTACTTACCGGCACGGCCAAGGAAGCGACGCTCTTCCACATTAATACGAATCACATCGCCCGTGGAAATATGCTCAGGTACCTGCACCGTCAGACCGGTAGTCAACCGTGCTGGCTTGGTACGCGCCGTTGCCGAGTTCCCTTTGATCGATGGCTCGGTATCCTCGATTTCCAGTTCAACAATAGAGGGCAGAATCAGCCCGACGGGCTGACCATCAACGACCAGTACCTGCAAATCCTGGGTTTGATCATTGACGAAGAGAATTTCTTCTTCAATCACTTCCTGATCCAGATGGTAGGGCGTGTAGTCTTCGTTATCCATAAAGACCCAGGCGTTACCATCGACGTAAGAAAACATCGCCGGGCGGCGCGTCAGATCGGCAAACGGCAGCATGTCTGAATCTTTGAAGGTTTCATCCATTTTTTGGCCGCTAACCACATCGTACATCCGCATGCGGTAAAGGCTGCCACCGGCACGACCCTGAGGCACAGAGCGCTCAATGTCTTTAATAAAATACACTCGACCGTTGTACTCAACGGCGGCGTTCTTCTTGATCTCACTCGCTTTTGGCATGACTGCTGGATCCTCTTGATGATGTCTGCATGCTGGGGCGCAGGGGCCCAATCTGAGAGGCGCGACTATACGCTGTTAGTCGCGGAAAAACGACTGTCTGCCACCAGCGGCAGAAGGTGCCGTCGAAAGAACGTATTACACTGGCTATCCGTTAATTACCCGATACAAACGCTCAAGGCCGTCCTGCAGCAAAACCCTGGGGCAGGCAAAGTTCAGGCGAATAAACGCAGCGGCGGTTTCAGAACCCGGCAAAAACCCGTTGCCGCTGCTGATACGCAGCTTGCCGTCCGTCAACAGACGGTGCGCCAACTCATCGGATGACAGCCCGGTGGCGGTGGTATTGATCCAGGCAAGATAAGTGGATTGTTGCGGATACAATGTCAACTGAGGCAAGCGGCTGTGCAGAAACGACTGTATCAGCTGATAGTTGCCGTACAGATAATCCAGTAACGCATCCAGCCAGGGGCCGCCTTCGTTATAGGCTGCAATCAGACCCTCTACCCCAAACGGATTCACCTGAGCAACATCGTGGATATGCAGCGCTTGCTGGATGAGCGCCTTAATACCCTGATCCGCGACAATGATATTGGCGATCTGTAATCCGGCCAGATTAAAACTCTTGCTGGGAGAGTTCAGCGTGATGGCATTGGCCTGATACTCCGGCCCAAGGGTGGCGAACGGCTGATGAGACTCGCCAGGAAATAACAAGTCACAATGAATCTCATCGCTCACCACCACTACCTGATGGCGCGCACAGATGTCTCCCAAACGACGTAACTCCTCAGCTGTCCACACCCGCCCGGAAGGATTGTGCGGATGGCATAACAGCAACAGCTTGTTACGTGAATCCGCTGCTTGCTGTTCCAGATGGGTAAAATCCATTTGATAACGGCCATTGATCAGCCGCAACGGATTTTCCACCACGTTGCAGCCCTGATTCCGAATCGATGAGAAAAAACAGTGATACACCGGTGTTTGTACAATCACGCCATCCCCCGGCGTGGTAAGCGCCCGCAAGATGGCTGAAATCGCCGGTACGACCCCGGTTGTTGTCAGCACCTGGTCACGTTGAATAACAAAGTCATAACGACGCTCAAACCAGCCAGACAGCGCCAGATAATAGCCATCGCGAATCAGCGTATAGCCAAATACCCCGTGCTCTACCCGGCGTGCCAGCGCATCCAATACAGCAGGTGCCGCGCTGAAATCCATATCCGCGACCCACATCGGCAGCACATCGGCACCCGGATTAGAATCCCACTTGAACGACCCCGTCTGGTGACGAGGAATGATGGCGTCGAAATCAAATGAAGCGGGGGCAGCCATACGGGTATCCTGAAAATAACAGCAGCAGCCATGAACAGTACTGATTTTTTACCGGGTCAGAAAGAGGGAGTAGAGGTTCTGAATCAAATTCAGAATGATGAATGACGTAGGGCCCGGCTCCGTCCGTGGCCGTTGTGCGATATGCGCCGTTGTGCAATATGCACCGTCGTTTCGGACAGCCACGGAGGGCGTCCCTTCGGTGGTGTTGCATTTCCGTATTGTACCAATCCGTTGGGATTGTGAATGACGTAGGGCCCGGCTCCGTCCGTGGCCGTTGTGCAATATAGACCGTTGTGCAATATGCACCGTTGGTGATATGCACCGTCGTTTCGGACAGCCACGGAGGGCGTCCCTTCGGTGGTGTTGCATTTCCGTATTGTACCAATCCGTTGGGATTTTGAATGACGTAGGGCCCGGCTCCGTCCGTGGCCGTTGTGCGATATGCGCCGTTGTACAATATAGACCGTTGTGCAATATGCGCCGTCGTATCGGACAGCCACGGAGGGCGTCTCTTCTAAAAACAGGGTGGTTTGGTGGAGTCCGAAAGGAGGATGCATCGATTCCGGATCAAGCCGGAATGACGACAGAGTGCAGATAAAGATAACAGGCGTCAGGTATTTACCTGACGCCTGTTCAGGGTTCGTGGTTTATTGCAGACCCTGAGACTTGAGGTATTCGTCGTAGTTGCCGTGGAAGTCGACAATCTTGTTGTCGCGTACTTCGAGAATCCGGGTCGCCAGCGACGAAACAAACTCACGGTCGTGGGATACGAAGATCAGCGTGCCTTCAAACATGTCCAGTGCCATGTTCAGCGCTTCGATGGATTCCATGTCCATGTGGTTGGTGGGTTCGTCCATCACCAGCACGTTGTGGTTGTGCAGCATCAGTTTGCCGAGCAGCAGACGGCCCTTTTCTCCACCGGAGCAGACTTTGACGGATTTTTTGATGTCGTCTTGGTTGAACAGCAATCGACCCAGGGTACCACGTACTGCCTGGTCGTCGTGTTCGGTGGATTTCCAGTGTTCCATCCAGTCAAACAGGTTTTCGTTGCTTTCGAATTCGTATTCGTGATCCTGGGCGTAGTAACCAACGCTGGCATTTTCTGACCAGCGTACTTCACCGTTGGTGGGGGTGATGTCGTTGACCAGGCACTTGAGGAAGGTGGTTTTACCGACCCCGTTGGCACCAATAACGGCAATTTTTTCGCCCGCTTCAATCATGAAGTCGGTTTTGCTGAACAGGGGTTGTTCGCCAGCATAAGTGTGGCCCAGGTTTTCGATGATCAGCGCCTGACGGTGCAGTTTCTTTTCCTGGGTAAAGCGGATAAACGGACTCTGACGGCTGGATGGTTTGATGTCGTCGAGCTTGATCTTGTCGATCTGCTTGGCGCGAGAGGTGGCCTGCTTGGCTTTGGAGGCGTTGGCAGAAAAGCGCGATACAAATTGCTGCAGTTCGGCGATCTGGGCTTTTTTCTTGGCGTTTTCCGATTGCATACGTTCACGGACTGCAGTGGATGCAATCATGAAATCGTCGTAGGTGCCCGGATAAATCTGGATGCGACCGTAGTCGATGTCCGCCATGTGGGTACAAACAGAGTTCAGGAAGTGACGATCGTGCGAGATGATGATCATCGTACACTTCATGTCGTTCAGAATGCCTTCGAGCCAGCGAATGGTGTGGATGTCGAGGTTGTTGGTCGGTTCGTCGAGCAGCAGGATGTCTGGGTTGGAAAACAGTGCCTGGGCCAGCAATACCCGCAGTTTGAGGCCGGGTGCTACTTCGCTCATCGGGCCTGTGTGCAGGGCGGTGTCTATGCCGGCCCCCAACAGCAGTTCGCCAGCTCGGGCTTCGGCCATGTAGCCGTCCAGTTCGGCGAATTCGCCTTCCAGTTCGGCGGCGCGCATGTAGTCGTCTTCGGTGGCTTCAAGGTTGGCGTAAATACCGTCACGCTCGTCCTTGATGGCCCACATTTCCTTATTGCCCATCATCACGGTGTCGAGCACGGTGAAGGCTTCGTAAGCGAACTGATCCTGGTTCAGTTTGCCCAGGCGTTCGTTGGGTGTGACGGAGACGTTACCAGCGCTGGGTTCCAGCGAGCCGTCGAGGATTTTCATAAAGGTCGACTTGCCGCAACCGTTGGCGCCGATCAGGCCGTAGCGGTTGCCGTCACCAAATTTGACGGAAATATTTTCAAACAGCGGTTTTGCACCGAACTGCATGGTGATATTGGCGGTGGAGATCACGTTGATGTCCTGCAAGAAAGGAGGGTTTTGAATAAAGGGCGATACTATACCGGTTTTTTGGGCGTTTTTGATCCTGTCTGATGCGAGGAAACGGTTAAAAGCCTGTTGTTGGTGCGATTTATACGGAGGTAAATTTTACAGAGCTGTCATAATTCAGTGTCTTGGGCTGTTGGCATGGGGGAGTGGGGTAACAATCATTTGCTACCATTTGCTACATTTTTAGATGCGGCCCTTATACTGGCAGCCATTGCGCGTTTTTCTGCTGTTAACGGCACCGGGTGCCGGGAGTTGTATTTGATGATGGATTCTTCCCGACCGGGCAATACTGCCGGGTCGTTGGTAGCGGATTTTGCTTCGCTGGGGCTGGATAACGCGCTGTGTTTAATGTTGCAACAGCGTGGCTATCAGCAGCCAACGACGGTGCAGCAACAGGCGATTCCGGCGGCGCTGGCCGGTCGTGATTTGACCGTGGCGGCATCGACCGGCAGCGGCAAGACCGCTGCCTTTGTTTTGCCCTTGCTGCAACAGTTGATGGTAGCGTCTCGTCAGGGTGTAACGGTAGGCAGCAATCGGGTGCGGGTGTTGATTGTGGTGCCGACTCGTGAGCTGGCCGAGCAGGTGGCAACCAGCGTATTGCATTACCGCGAAGGTTTGCCATTGCGGTCGTATGCGGTGTATGGCGGTGTCAGTATCAACCCGCAGATGATGGCGTTACGCAAGGGAATGGATATTCTGATTGCTACGCCGGGGCGGTTGCTGGATTTGTACCGCCAGAATGCCGTGGTGTTTGATCAGCTATCCGCGCTGGTGTTGGATGAAGCCGACCGGATGCTTGATCTGGGCTTTACTGATGAATTGGACGACTTGTTGTGCGCCTTGCCGCGCAAGCGTCAGACGCTGTTGTTTTCGGCGACCTTTTCTGACCGTATCCGTACCATGATTTCCCATGTTGCCCGTGATCCCCTGTCTATCGATGCGGGGGCAAGTAATCAGGCGGCGGCGACAGTTCAGCATTGGCTGATCCCGGTCGACAAAAAACGTAAATCCGAGCTGTTACTGCGGCTGTTACAAGGAGAGGGGTTGCCGGATTGTCAGGTGTCCTGGGCGTCGGTATTGATCTTCGGCAAAACCCGCCAGGGAGTGGATGATCTGGCGCGCGAGTTGAACAGCCGTTCGATACCAGCCGATGCCATTCATGGCGATAAACCCCAGGCGGGCAGACAATCGGCCCTGCAACGCTTCCGCGATGGCGAGGTTCGGGTGTTGGTGGCAACGGATGTGGCAGCGCGGGGGCTGGATATTCCACTGTTGCCGGGAGTCATCAATATGGATCTGCCGATCAATGCGGAAGACTACGTGCACCGGGTCGGTCGTACCGGGCGGGCGGGCAGTCTGGGGCAGGCGATTTCGCTGGTCAGCGCGGATGAGGTACAAGCGCTGGCAGAGATCGAGAATTTGACCGGGCAGTTGATTGAACGTCGTGGTTGGCCTGAATTTGAGCCATCACACAAGGTGCCGGAAACCCGATTGGGCGGATTGGTGGTGAAAAAACCGAAAAAACCCAAACAGAAAAAAATTCCTGGCTCTGGTCAGACGCCGTTGGGTCGTGTTTTTGATGCCTCTGACAGTGCTGGAGATCGCAAGCGTAGCGCTCCGGATCGCCGACGTGGACGAGGCAAGCGCTAGATCGGTAGTCTTGGGCGGTAAAACGGTTAGTTTAGGGTGAATGCACTGAGCGAGGTGGGCCGGGAAGGTTGACGGCCTATGTGGGTTACTCAACATGACAGGATACGGATTATGCATTTTGTAAAAATAGCGTCTGAACTTGTTTACACGGTTAATTCGCCGTCGAGCTTTGTTTTTAATATAGCGGCAGCGATTACCGACCATCAAAAAACAGTGGAGGAAAATCTCTTTATCTCCCCCTCCATGAACAGAGAGTGGTTTCAGCTGAACAACTTTGGTTCTCGCGGTGTACGTATCGATGCTGAGCCGTGTGAATTAACCATTAATTACAATGCCACCGTCGAGTTGTCTCCCGATATCGAGCAGAACCGCTATTTGAATGAAGTGGAGCATAATAAATTGCCTACTTCTGTACTGTCTTTTTTGAATCCGAGTCGATACTGCGAGTCTGATCGGCTTGGGCGTTTGGCCTGGAAAGAATTTGGCCAGTTACAGCCCGGGTATTTGCGGGTAGATGCGATTTGTAATTGGGTCAATGATCATCTTGATTATGTGGCCGACAGTACCGATGGTTCTTCCAGCGCGTGTGATGTGCTGATCCAGCGTGCTGGCGTGTGCCGGGATTTTGCTCATGTCAGCATCGCCTTGTGCCGTGCCTTGGGGATTCCGGCCCGTTATGTATCGGGTTATGCGGTTGGGCTGGAACCACCGGACTTTCACGGCTTTTTTGAAGCGTACCTGGAAGACCGCTGGTTTCTGTTTGATGCCACCCGGATGGCACCGGTCAGTGGTCTGGTGAGAATCGGTATTGGTCGTGATGCGGCAGATGCGTCTTTTGCCAATATTGTTGGTCTGGCGATGATGAAATCGATCAAGGTGGAAGCCACGGCGGTGGATTGGGAACTCACTTATAAAAATGGTGGCCCAGTCTCAACGGCTTGAAGGCTTGGGAATCGCTTTGGAACCTAGCCGGCTGTTCTCAATTATTTGACCCTGACCCTTCGGTCTGAGGCCAGTGGCTTTCAGCACGGCGTTAGTCGGCTCGCTAAACCACACTCCTCATGCCTTATTCTAAAACCAGCCGGCTCTCAACAGGCTCGGGCTAATCATTGAGAACGCCTCCTAAACAATGTCACTGCTGTTCGGTTAACCAAACCCCAGCCCTAACGGCTCCATATTGCCCAGCAAATCCGGTGGTTTTCTGAACACCTCCATCAGCAGCATGCTCTGCATCAGTACCAGAACCTGCAATTTGGCACCGCTTTCTCTGGTGTCGACAGTGGGGCTGTCACCAACACTCGGAGGACGTGATAAAACGCACGCAAACCAAAACATCGGTTGCCAGCATTTACTGGCAGCAAATCAACGAAAATGTATCTGTTGCAGCAATGAGCACACTTTGGTAGGGTGAACTCCATGTCTACAAGTACTCGATTTGCTGTTTCCGTTCATGTATTAACTGCTATTGCGCTGCAACAGGGTAGGCCTGTGCCGTCAGACATGATTGCAGACAGTACAAATACCCATGCAACCGTTATTCGCAGAATTTTAAGCATGCTTAATTCAGCGGGCATCACCAAAGCACGGCTAGGCAAAGGTGGCGGTGCTTTGTTAGCCAAACCAGCGAGCCTAATTACCCTGCTAGACATCTACCAAGCAGTCGAGAGAGAAACTCTATTTTCTACCCACCGCTCATCGCCTAACGAAAAATGTATGGTTGGGCGCAACATTCTGCCGATATTAGCGGTGACATTAAATGAAGCGCAATCAGCACTTGAAGAAACACTTAGCGCTGTTTCGCTTGAACAAATAGCCACCAACGTGATCGAGCGCGGTAAAACCCACGGCGGACTATTTATAAATTTGTAACTATTTTTCACTAAAAGTGTTGCTATGTTGGCAACACAGTATCGGAGTAAAAAACAATGACCAATCCTATCGTATCTATCGTTTACCATAGCGGCTACGGACACACTGCCAAACAAGCGGAAGCTGTTGCTAACGGAGCAAGAAAAACTGAAGCAGAGGTTTTTCTGTATGAGGTTGACGGCAGCTTCAACAAATGGGAAGCCCTAACCAAAAGCGACGCAATAATTTTTGGGTCACCAACCTACATGGGCTGTATTTCAGCGCAATTCAAAGCGTTTATGGACGAAACATCAAACACCGTGTTTGCAGCGGGTTTTTTATGGAAAGACAAAATCGCCGCAGGTTTTACCAATTCGGCCTCACGTGCAGGAGATAAGTCACAAACTTTATCAACTCTGAGCGTATTTGCGGCGCAACATGGTATGCACTGGGTTAATCTAGGGCTGCCACCAGCAAATAATACAACCAGTGGATCTGAACAAGACTTGAATCGCCTTGGCTTTTTCACAGGGGCTGCCGCTCAATCAAATGCAGATGAAGGGCCTGAGGTCGCCCCGCCTCAAGCAGACTTATTAACAGCCTCACACTTGGGCGAACGGGTCGCAACCGTTGCCAAGCAGTTAATGTTAGGCAAACAACACCTGAAACAACAAGCCTGATGGGGTTGAATTAGCGACCAAGCTAAAGGGCGGAATGCAAACGCTTTTCGCCCCTTCCAATTAAACCAAAAGAGCGCAGTTCTGTAAGCGTCCGGTGATCCCATCTTGAGTCAGGCGCTACTGCCTCAGGATAGTGTCCGTTTGTCTTCCCGTGGTTAAGACCAACGTCAGCGCAACCAACCCTTGCTAACGGCGGCGCCGTTTCCCGGGAATTCAAAGCGGGGATTGTCGCCCAATACCTGGCGCCTGGCGTTTCGGTTTCACAAATCGCGCTGGGTAACGGCCTCAATGCCAACGGGATTCGGCGCTGGGTGAGTGAAACGCAGCGAGCACCGAAAGCATCAACAACAACGCCGGAATTTGTGCCGGTCAATCTACCGGAGGTTTCCTCTGAATTCCGTAACATATCGGTCTCGGATAAGCGTTACACCATCCGCATCGAGATTCCCCGGGCGGGTGGTGTGATGGTCGTGGAATAGCCTACGGAGCAGGCCACTCCACATCAGTATTGCTTTATGTAATGCCCTGGGGATTCCGGCCCGTTATGTATCGGGTTATGCGGTTGGGCTGGAACCACCGGATTTCCATAGCTTTTTTGAAGTGTACCTGGAATACCGCTGGTTTCTGTTTGATGCCACCCGGATGGCACCCGTCAGTGGTCTGGTGAGAATCGGTATTGGTCGTGATGCGGCGGATGCGTCTTTTGCCAATATTGTTGGTCTGGCGACGATGCCGTCGATCAAGGTTGAAGCTTCTGCCGTGGACTGGGAACTCACCTATAGAATAGAAATGGTGGGCTGGTATCCACGGCCTGAAAAGAGCGAACCCGATTGCGGCATGCAGGGTAGCGGGGCAGGCCTGTTAACCCGGTGTGCCGTCGGGGCGTGCGCGTGACAATATAGGGAAAAAGACAATAACAAACAGGCTGAACGCCGCCATCCAGAGCAGCCCTGCAAGAATAACTAACCAGAGTGCCTGGCCGGGTAATATCGCGGGTAGAATACGTACAAAAGTGGCGGCAACCATCAACAGAAAGGCGCCGGTTATGGCCGGCGTAGCCTGAATCTTCCGGCCAGTGTGGCCAAGGGATACTCGTGTCACCATCGCCAGTATCATCAGGCTGATGCCTCCAAGCGTAATCACATGGTAGCTGATGGATGCGGTGAGAAGCCCGGTGGTCTGGTGCAGGCCGATCAAAAGCAGGCCAATGGACATCAACCAATAGCTGATGTGCAGTGACCACAGCATCGGTGTTTGTAAGGCGACAATAAAACGCCAGCGGAATACTCGCCAGACGTTTAATACTCCGGCTGTCATAAGAATAATGCCAGTCATCGCTTCGGTTGCTGGCAGTAACGCCATACCAGCCGGAATACAGAGTGCCGTTGTCAGGATCGTTGCTTTTTCTAGCCACGGCAAGGGTGTCACCCGTGGTGTCTGCGTGCCATTGGCCGTGAACATGGGGAAGACTCTCCCACCAATCACACACATCAGCAGGACAATCAGCAGAATCATGCCATGGGCGGCAGCTTGCTGGCTGATGATACCACTACCGGATGGGTCGGCGTGCATCATGGCGTTCAGACCGCTCATCAGTAGCAAAATGGGGGCAAACATCAGGTTGCGCCACATTTTTACCCGTATAACTGGTCGGGCCAGTGCCACTGCGGCAAGGGGGAGAAAAAGAAAATCAATCAAACCAATGAGGTTGGCTGGCAAGAGTGTTGGTAACAGCATCACCACTCTGCCAACGAACCAGACGCCAACCAACAAACCCAGTGGTAAGCCGCTGAGCCCTGGTTGATTGGTCCAGCTTTTGACTGCGGTCAACAAAAAGCCGACCACAATGGCAGCAACAAATCCAAACAGCATTTCATGCATGTGCCAGAAGTACAGACCGCCAGCAGGAGCAATTAATTGTGCACCGCTGAGGCTGGCCATCCATAGGCCAATACAGATAACGCCAAATATGGCTCCCAGTCCAAAAAAAGGACGAAATGCCAGGGCAAACCATGCCCATTCCAGTTGTCTCGATGGTGAGGAAATTGGCTCTGGGCTGGTCATAGTGATGAGTGCTCCTGCATCAGTGTCGGGCGTCAGGCTGCCGCTATGGCAAGCTCCTCTGCCGGGCCAAAGAATTCATGGTGACGTCGGTCTTCGGGTATTGCCAGCGCATCACAGAGTTGGTTAACGCATACCATGAAAGGTTTGGGGCCAAGAAAGTAGATATTGGCGTCTCGGTTTTCGGGTAGCACACGTGCCAGCATATCCTGATTCAGAAAACCGGTAGCATCTGGTGCATCTCCTGGCAGCGGTTTTTCGTAAATAACGAAGCTTTTCAAGTTGGCATACTGACTGGCCAGTGTCTCGATATGCTCTTTAAAGGCGTGGTGTTGGCTGTCGATTGCCGCGTGAACAAACACAATCGGGCGACCGTCCGACACACAGCTGTTGAGCATACTGATTGCGGGTGTTATCCCGACCCCTCCTGTTATCAATACCAGTGGCTGTTCGGATTTTGGCGGTAAGACAAAATTACCGGCTGGTGCTGTCAGCATGACTTCGTCACCCGGCCTGGCTCTGTTATGCAGGTATCCGGATACCGTGCCATTGGCTTCTTTTTTTACTGAAATCCGCAGGCTACGTTTACCAGGAGCATCGGAGAGGCTGTAGTTGCGGCGCAGCGATTGGCCATCAATATCGAGTATCAGTGCTATGTACTGGCCAGGAGTGAAATCGATATTCTCTTCACCCTCTGTCGGGATCAGGTAAAACGATGAAATAACCGCGCTTTCTTTTTCGATACGCTCAATCACAAAACGGCGCTCTCCGCGCCAGCCACCCCGACGCTGGGCATGGTCGGAATAAAGCCCTTCTTCTACCTGAATCAGCAAGTCGGCCAGTTGCTGATAGGCCGCTCCCCAGGCATCGGCAATATCCGGTGTTACCGCGTCGCCCAGTACTTCACCAATAGCCTCCATCAGGCACTCCCCAACGATCGGGTAATGTTCCGGAAGAATATTCAAGGCGCAGTGTTTATGAGCGATCAGTCCAACAGCGCTGCCAAGGGCATCCAGTTTGTCGATATGGGTGGCATAAGCTACCAGGGCGTTGGCGAGTGCCTGACGCTGGGTGCCTTTTTGCTGGTGTGTCTGGTTAAACAGATCTGCCACCGCAGGGTAACGGCGGAACATCAGAGGATAAAAGCATTCGGTAATCTCTCGGGAATGAGCACCGACAACCGGGGCGGTTGCTTTGATGATGTCGATTTGGCTGGGGGATAGCATCGGATGTTGTCCTCTTGGTGCACCGGCAGGTGGGCGCTGTCTGTAAAAGTTAATGTTCCTCCGGTTCTTTCCAATAACTGTGCCATTTATAACTTATTGATATGTAAGGAGTAATTTTTATTGGGTCTTTTTTACATCAAGCGGGTGTGGTTGAAATGACCTCATCGAGGTAATATTGACAACATGCCATTTAAACATTACATCTCAGTCATCGAAGACCTTAGCCGTGAGTTGCCAGTTGATGTTCGGTACCGTCGTTTATTGGAAGCTATCCGGCACACCATTCCCTGTGACGCCATCGCACTCTTGCGGCTCTCGGGCGAAGTGTTGCGGCCCATTGCCTTTCTGGGGCTGCGCGAAGAAACCCGGGGAAGACATTTTCATCCGGATCATCACCCCAGACTGAAACAAATCCTTGAGCACCAACGGCTGATCCGGTTTCCTGCGGATTCGCTGCTCCCAGACCCATATGACGGCCTGATGCGCTTGCCCGGCATTGACCCTCGCGTGCACGACTGCATGGGGATGTCGATTCAGATTGATGGGCGCAACTGGGGCGTCATTACCCTGGATGCTTCTCGCCCGGGACAGTTTGATGAAACGATTCCTCATGCCGAGGAGCTGGCAATTACCCTGACCCGTGCGGTGATTACTGCAGCAGAACGCATTGCAACACTGCGACAGCAGATCAACCGTGGGCAACAGGTAACCGAAGCACTTAATCGGGAACGTCTTTCAACCGGCGTCGTGGGTACCAGTGCCGAAATCATGCGGCTGATCAGTGACGTAGATGTTGTGGCACCTACTTCCATGACGGTATTGATTGAAGGCGAGACCGGGGTTGGCAAAGAGTTGATTGCCCGTCGCTTGCATATGCAATCGGCGCGAGCGGACAAGCCTCTGATTTACCTGAATTGCGCCGCCTTGCCAGAGACCCTGGCGGAGGCCGAGCTGTTCGGCCACACCCGTGGCGCATTCACCGGGGCCAGTCAGGCACGGGCCGGCCGCTTTGAATTGGCTGATGGCGGGACACTGTTTCTTGATGAAATCGGTGAATTGCCCATGACCTTGCAAGCGACGCTGCTCCGGGTGCTGCAAGAAGGTGAAATCCAGCGGGTCGGCAGTGATGAGACACACAAGGTCGATGTGCGGATGGTTGCTGCGACTAACCGCAACCTAAAGCACGAAGTGGCTGCCGGCCGTTTCCGGGAAGACCTGTATCACCGCTTAAGTGTTTTTCCTCTTAGGGTGCCCGCTCTGCGAGAGCGTCACCGGGATGTGCTGGAGTTGGCAGAGTTCTTCCTGGAGCGTCTGCAACACCGCCTGAATGTTCAAAAGCTGCTGTTGACAGCGGATGCACGCGAGACCTTGTTACGTTATCAATGGCCGGGCAATGTCCGGGAGTTGGAACACGTTCTGGGGCGTGCTGCGCTTCGGGCACAACAACAATCCCGGGCACAAGAACCTGGTCGAGCACTGGTGTATATCGATAGCCGAACCTTGGCGCTGGGAGATATCGAGGTTCAACCGCCAAGCCCAGAGGAAGATAACCCTGATCGTGGGGCAGAGGCATTATCCGGCTCCTTGACTGAGCTGACCCGACAATACCAAACCCGGCTGATTGGTCGGGTACTGACAGAGCAGGGCGGTAACGTGTCGGCGGCTGCCCGTGTACTTCAGGTCGACCGGAGTAATTTGCTCCGGCTGGTAAAACGGCTTGGCATCCATGTTGGATAAGGCTGCTGATAAATACCGACGGTGATGGATCGCTATTCACGTCGAATACTGAGTTGGAAATTGAGCAAGGAACGGACAGCGAAAGTGACCTGTCAGGTACCCGCTTTCTTTGGCCTCGACAGTCATCTGGCGGGCCTAAAAGAGCACAGTCCTAAGCCCGAAGGGTCAGGGTCAACATCATCCCGCCATGCGGTGTTGTCGGACTTGAAAAGGACTCGCCATTCTCTGCTCTCTGAATGACGGGATTTGTACCCTGACAGGCCGTGTCAAATAATTGAGAACGCCTGCTACTAGATATTACCCGGCAAGGCCAGCCAGAATGGAAACTGGCCAACGTCGATTTTGGCAACGACTTGACGGGTTTTGGCATCCACAATGGCGATGCGGTTTTCTTTGGTCAGCGTGACGTAGATCCAGCGGCTGTCGGCACTGGTACGGATGCCGTGGGGGCCATTGCCGACGATCACGTTGGTGCTTTTCCAGCTGATCGGGTCGATGATGGAAATAATATTGTCCCCAATAGCGGCTGTTGCAATGACCGACCCGTCGGGGGATACATCGATTCCACCATGGCCATTACCGACGGTAATCACCTTTAATACCTTTTCTTTAACCAGATCCAGTACTGCCACATGGTGAACAAAGTCGCGGACGTAAGCGATTTTTTCATCGGCAGACAAGTCAATATTGTGTGGTCCGGTAATGCCTGGCACCGGGATTACTTTGGTTTGTTTTCGGGTGCTGGTATTGATCACACCAATGCCAGCTCCCCCTTGCAGGGTGACGTAAGCCAGAGTGCCTGAGCGATTAAAACGGACGTTGTGTGGTGCTTCTTCTACCTTGATGGTATCAATCACCTGATGGGTGCCCAGGTCAATCACACTGACACTGGCACCGCCTTCATTGCTGACATAAGCCAGCTTGCCATCCGGAGTTATTTTTACGCCTTTTGGGGCCTTGCCGACGTTAACAATGGCACGTTGCTGGCCGGTTTGGGCATCAAATATATAGACCGTATTGGTCGACGGGCTGGTGGCAAGCAGCAATTTCTGATCGGGAGACAAGGCGTTGTAGAGCATGTCCGGGCCTCCTGCCCAGACCGTATTGTGCGGCAGGTCATGGATCGTGGCACCGGCTTTCATGGTCGCGAATAGGTGTCCGCTGAAATATTGGCTGATGGCGGCAGTGGAAGATGGCGCGCCCGGCTTGTTGGTCGGGTCTGCGGTTTGGCGATCGGCGCGAGGGCCAAGCCCGGCAAACCAGTGACTCAGTTCGTTTATATCGGTATCGGTTAGGGTTGCTGCCATGACCTTCATGGTTGGATCCTGGCGTTCACCACTGCGAAACGCCAGCAGTTGCTTCTGTAAATACCACTGACTTTGGCCAGCCAGGTTCGGATATTCCTGACCCAGACCAAAGCCGTCACTGCCGTGACAGCCAAAACAGACGGCGGCTTTTTGAGGCGCTCTGGCCGCTTGTTTTTCCGTTGCTGTTTGTTCAGTTGTTGTTTGTTCAGTTGTTGTTTGTTCAGTTGCTGTGGCCGCTGCGGCCAGAGGAATGATCAGACTCAGACAAAGCAGTGATAGAGCGGATTTCATGGTTTGGTTCCATACGATTGGGTATTTCCTCTGAAGGCGTACAGACGTTGCGGTTTATTCCGAGAATTTTTTTATTTTTTAGCGGGAATAAAACAGTGACTGAGCCCGTCTGTTGGGGAGAGAACCGAACCGAGTGTCACTCAATTGATAAATTATCCATGAATTCAACAGCAGACGTTTTTCAGCAGTTAACCCGACCCTGGCGTGTTCGTCTGCTTGCTGTTGCCATGCGGCAGGCAACAAATCGGGCTCAGGCCGAAGACTGGTTGCAAGAGACGTTGCTGCGCGGCTGGCGTGATTTTTCCAGCTTGCAGGATGAACAGCTGATGTATCCCTGGCTGCTGAAAATCCTGGGCCGGGTACGTGCGGATGAACTGCGCAAGGAGGCACATCGCTCGCAGTTGGCTCCGATTCTGCGGGTGGATGACCAATTATTGAACGCCCATGAGTGTTCAGCCCCAGGCCCTTTTGAACAGCTCCTGGCGCAGCGTAATGAACAACAGCTGCAACAAGCCATAAGCCGATTGCCGGATGATTTTCAATGGGTGGTGATACTGCGAGATATAGAAGGCTTGAGCTATCACGACATCGGTTATGCCCTGGATATTCCGAAGGGAACGGTGATGAGCCGTTTATCCCGTGGTCGCCGCATGTTGGCAGCCAACCTGCTGGATGCCCGTAAGACCAACAGTATGAGGAAACAGCCATGAGCGGATTGGAAACAGCCATGAGCGGATTTGTTTACGACTCGCAGCAACAAGAGGCGTTACATGCCGAACTGCAGATCTTGCTGGCGGGTTATGTCGATCAGGAACTGGAAGAAGACGAGAAGCGTCAGGTTGAGGCGCATCTGGTTGGCTGTGCGCACTGTCGTGAGGATCTGATCCGGCAAACTTTACTGCAACAGCGACTGGGACAGTACGGCCAATCTGCTGCGGTATCGACCGGGTTGCTCCAACGACTGGATGCCATTGTCGAGACCGGGGTAAACAACCGTCCTGACTGTCCTGGAGTGACAACGCCTGTGATCTCAAAGAGGGAAAAATGGAGGGATTGGTTGGCAGGGTTCAACGGCCATTGGGGTGTTTTGAGTGGCTGGGCAATGGCGTGTGTCTTGCTGCTGGTCTTGCTCTTGCCACCGTTCCAGCCTGCTTCAGACGTTCCCATGGTCAGCGATGCGCTGGCGCAATATCAGCGTATGCAAGCCAGCCCTTTGCCGTTATCAGCTGCGGGAGCAACCGGGCCGACCGATGATAGTCCGGTGAGCTGGCCGGGCAGCCGGGTGCTGGCCAGCTGGAGTACGCAGGTGGGCGGTGAGCAGGCTCAGGCCTATTGGTTACGTAGTGGGGAATCGACACTATTGGTGCTCCGCATCAGTGAGGCAGTGTTTTTCCGTCATCCTGAGGTGAGGGAAGCGGTAGAACACCGCGGCGTTTTTCATTACCGGGGGGATTCGTCGGTGCTGGCGATTCCGACGAAAATATCCGGTGTATTGATTGTCGGATCAGAAAACGCCTTGCCGGATGTGGGAGAGATTCATACGTTCTGATCGTTATGGTGAAAATTGGTACGACGGATGGCGCTGCCAGTCTGAGCGGGCAGCGCCATATATCCCAATGGCCATGCCCGCCAGCGTCATGCTCTTGAGCACCGGCAGTCGGCGCTGCCAATCAGTCCTTCTTTAACTTCATGGTCGACGCCCGTGGCTTGCGATTGCTGTGAAATACTTTTTTCACCGGTGGGGCTTTGGGCGCGTGGGCTTCGGTAACGGGTTCTTTTGAAGCGCTATCGTGGTCGACCTGCGGTTGCGGTGCGAGTGGCACGTGTTGTCGCGGCTTGTCGGTATCGGGCTGCGATTGGACTGCAGCTTTTTGCTGTACCGGCCGAGGCTTGTGATGTTTACGTTGACTGGCCGGTACGGCGATGGCGGTGCCATCGCCGTTGATGCGGATGCTGTCTGGTTCGATCAGGATGCGGCGTTCCTTGTAGAGTTTGCCAATCGCCATCTTGAAGGCACGCTTGCTGGTGCCGAAGTGCATTTCAATCAAATCCGCAGGGCTGCTGTCACTGAGATGCAGCACGCCGCCTTTGTCTTGCAGTTTTTTCATGATCCGTTCTGCCAGGCCATCGGCGCGGTGGTGACCAATCCGTTCCAGGCTGAGATCGACCTTGCCATCTTCGCGCACTTTTCTGACGAAGCCATCGAGTTTCATGCCAATACGAACGGCCGTGCGGATGTCATCATTGTGCAGCAGCCCCCACCATTGATGATTGATGATGGCCTTGTAGCCGAGGTCAGTGCGCTGGGCAATCAACAGTTTGACGGCATCTCCTGTCTTGAGTGGTGGCTCGGCATCCTTGTTGTAGATGGTATTGGCAATGGCCTGATCCTTGATAAAACGGTTCAGTTTCGCACTGCCGATCAGGCGGCCGGTATTGTCTTCGGTAAGGTACACCACGTACGACTTGCCCTGTTCCATGCGCTGCTGCTGTTCGGCGAAGGGGACAAACAGATCTTTTGGCAAGCCCCAGTCGAGGAAAGCCCCGGTGTTGTTGATATCCACTGCCTCCAGACAAGCCGCTTGCTTCAGCTGGATACGGGGGCGCTGCAGGGTGGCGATAATACGGTCTTCTGAATCCAGATAGACAAATACCGTGAGTGAGTCGCCAATCACAGTACCTTCGGGAACCTGACGGTTGGGCAACAACACCTTGCCAGCAAAGCCGTCATCCAGGTACATCCCCTGGGGTTGTTGGTCGATAACGGTCAGAGTATGGAACAGTCCGGCTTGCAGCATAAGGATGTCTCAACAGTGCGGGTAATAGTGGTAGGGGCCTTTGTAATCGTAGCCCTGAATTGGATGGTCTTGCTGGCCGGAATGCTGAAACCGGTGATTCTGGTTTGCTGGTCAGTTACGGTAAATGGTTTCAATCAGATGAAAACCGAATTGCGTTTTTACCGGCCCCTGAACTTTGAGTACTGGCCCCTTGAACACGACATCGTCAAAGGCCTTGACCATATCGCCCTTGTTGAATTCGCCGAGGCTGCCGCCATTTTTCTTTGACGGGCACTGGGAAAATTTTTGTGCCAGGCGAGAGAAGTCCGCGCCGTTATCCAGCTGGGTTTTGAGTTTGTCTGCTTCTTCACGGGTTTTTACCAGAATATGGCGGGCGCAGGCACGAGGCATGGTGGTGGCTCCACAGAATAACGGGATGGGTTGCAGGGCTGACGATTGCAGCCGGACAGAATAGCAGAAACTGCCGTGCAGCTGAATCGCTGAGGATACGGTTGAGGGATTGCTATCCGGTTTGAGTTGTCAGCACATGCCGGGCACACTTGCGGCTTAAAACAAGGGCAGCCGGAAACAAGCGAGGTAGGTGGCAGTGATGGTGACTCTGGATAGTCTGGTGATTTTGCTGCTGCTGGCGGTGATCTGGTGGGGCTGGTCGGTACAGCAGAAGGTGCGGTTGGTGGCGCTCAAACATGCGCGACGACGTTGCCAGGACGAAGGGGTGCAGCTGCTGGATGACACCCTGGTATTGGAGCGTATGAAACCGGCCATTGGACGGGGCAGTTTATTGATATGGCAACGTTGTTATGGCTTTGAGTTCAGTTCCACCGGGGAGCACCGCTATAGCGGTACGGTGCAGATGCGTGGCCTGACATTACAAGCCGTCGAGATGGCGGCTTATCGTACCTGATCTGCAGTCCGGAAACGGGTCTACTTCTGGCTGTAGGTGATGAAATCCAGCATCCATTGACCGATTAATGAGGCATCCGTTGGCTCTACCAACGTGGCCATGCCGGACTGATAGCGCGCTTCACCAATACATTGCTGGCGACGAGGCAGCAAACGACGTGTGTATTCGGCGGTAAATTCCGGGTGGCCCTGAAAAGCTAACACCTGGTTGTTGATATAAAACGCCGCGTTCGGGCAGAAGTCGCAGCACGCCAGCCGGGTGGCTGAGGCGGGCAGGTGTTCTACCTGATCGCGGTGGCTGTAGATCAGTCGAAATTGTTCAGCCGACAAACTGCACCATTCGGGCTGTTGTATCACCTTGCTGAGACGCACCCCGATCCCCCAGCCCCGTTCGCTGCGGGCGGCTGTGCCGCCAAGAGTGTGGGCCAGCAGCTGGTGGCCAAAACAGATACCGATTAATGGTTTGTGTGCGGCATATGCCTGTTGCACCCAGGCCGAGAGCGGCGACAACCAGCCAACGTCATCGTATACGCCGGTTTTGGAGCCGGTAATCAAAAACACATCGCACTCATCCAGAGAGACTGGCAACTCCCCCTGGGTTACCCGGTAATAACGAAACTCCCAGTCCTGTTCCGTGTTAAGTGAACGGAAAAACTGTTCGAACATGTGTCCGTAGGAGTGATAGTCGGCGATGAGGTCAGGGTATAGCTCGTCGGTTTCGAGCAGGCCAAGCCGTATCAATGTCGTGTTTCCTGTCGGGTGTTGGAGGTGGGCTGCACGGACTGCCGCAGCGGTGTCAGCAAATCTTCCAATCCATTAATACGTATTTCAAGTGCCAGCGCCATCAGTCTTCCCAGTTCGCCCTCGGGAAAACCTTTGTTGACGAACCACAACAGGTATTCTTCCGGTAAATCCATCAGGATTTTGCCCTGATATTTGCCAAATGGCATGGTGTTGGAAATTAGCCGGATCAGATCAGTTTTATCGAACATGGCGCATTTTTCCGTAGGCTGTAGTGACACTTTTATTTCATAAAGCACAAGTTTCTGTCGTTGTTATTACATAAATTAGCAAAAATTCAACTATCTTGGTAACGGCTATCAGTCCGTGGCGGCTATTTTTTAATAGAACTCTTTGTATGGTTCCTATAGGCGTAAACGTTCATTTTTGATATATAAGTCATTGGTGATCGGTCGTACAGTAGATCTTTTTAGCTATCCGGACGACGGTTCTACAAGAGTAACCTGTCGGCGTGTGGTTGTTGCGGGCGATTACGTCAAATTGATGAGAGGTCTGGTTCTTCGTCTGTAGATTGACGCTGCCCAGGTTGTACTTTTATTGGATTGCAGGTCGTTTTGTGAACTGCCTGCGGGAGAATTTCTGTGATCGGATCGTTTCCCGAATCAGCCAAACCCGCTTCGAATTTGGTGGCAGCGAACCAAACCCTTCACCGCAGCCGAAATCGCCGTTTATGTCAGGTGGTTGAGCGTTGTGCTCGGGCGTTTGTATCGAGTGAAGGGGATACGGTTCAGGGGGATCTGGAAGGGATGCTGTTCCTGGTGGCCGAAGCGATGGGTGCTGTCGATGCCATGTTGTTGATTTCGTCGCCGGTAATCAGTTGGCAAAGCCGGGTGGATGTGGTGGTTAGCCAGCAGCCGGTGGATGTGCTGAATCGGCTGGCGGATTTTTCACTGGACTCGCTGATACAGTCTGGTGAGGCGTTATCGGATATTTACCAGTGCCGGGCACCGCAATCGGGCCAGGACATTTCGGTGTGGCAATATTTGCTCGGTGGTATGCCGGGGTTAGTGTTACCCCTGGTCAGTCATGGCAGCCCGCGGGCGGTGATGGCGTTTGCTTTTGAAAAAGACGAAATGGTGCTGTCGAGCGAAGGACGTTCAGCATTGCTGACGCTGGCGCATATGGCGGTGGTGTTCGCGGATGTCGGAGTACTGGACACTCTGCTGCAGTGCCAGGTGAGGGTTGCTGAGGACATTGAGCGTTTGTCCGGGGTGGGAAGTTGGGAGTTTCACCCGGCTACGAATTTGCTGCGGGTCTCGCCACAGCTGAAGCAGTTGTTTGGCTTGCTGGATGGCGAGGCGGTGCGTTTACCCTATCTGGCGCGACGTATTCACCAGGACGATCGTCAGCGGGTATTGGCGACGGTTACCGAGAGTCTGAGGCAGGGGGAAGGTTATCAGCTGGAGTGTCGGATTGTGCTGCCCACTGGTCGACAGCGGCGCGTGTACGTGCGAGCCGAGGTTGAACGACAGCAAAACGGCGAGATCTGGCGTTATGGACTGGTGCAGGATATCGGTTCGACCAACCGGCTGGAGAGCACGTTGCCCCTGTATCACCGGATTGTTGAGCAGATGGAGGAAGGGGTGTTGGTGTTGTCGTGCAGCGGCACCGTTGAATCCGTCAATCCGGCGTTTTGCCGGATGACCGGTTATAGCGCCGCAACACTGGCAGGCAAACAATTACAGAGTCTTCACCGGGCGCAGCACCCGCCCGCGTTTTATCGCAATATTCTGGTCAGTAGCTGTCGTACCGGTAGCTGGGTCGGTGAAATAGATCACCGTCTGGCATCCGGAGATGTGGTTGCTCATCTGGTCAGGGTGACGACCATTCGGCGGGAGGATGAGTCAGTACGTTATCTGGTGATCATGTTGCAGGGTGCGACCAGCGGTCGCCAGCTATCGCTGTCCACCGAATGGCTGGCGAATCGGGATGTGCTCACCGGCCTGCCTAACCGTAACCTGGCCATCCAGCGTATTGAAACCGCCATTACGACGGCTGATGCACCGAAGCAAGTCGGCGTTGTGGTCATTAATATTGATGATTTCAAACCCATTAACGACAGCCTGGGGCATGTCTACGGCGATGAATTGCTCAAGGCGTTTGGTCTTCGTTTGATTCGTTGTGGGCTGGGTAGCGAAAATGTGGCCCGTCTCGGCGGTGATGAGTTTTGTGTGCTGATTCCGCACCTGACCAGTCAGGATGATGCCTTGCAGGTGGTTACCCGGATTCGCCAGTTGGAGCAGCAATCCTACGACCTGGATGCCGGGTTCGAAGTGTATGTCAGCGTGTGTATGGGAGTGGCAATATACCCACAACATGGAGACTCAGCCCTGCAATTGCTTAACAACGCCGATACCGCGTTGCATGAAGCCAAGCGCGCCGGGCGCGATTCAGTTTGTTATTACCACAATGACATGACCCTGGCGGCCGCGTCGCGGTTGGAGCTGATTAGTCAGTTACGTGTGGCCTTGCAAAACGGCAGTGGCCTGCGGCTGTTTTATCAGCCCCAGGTTGATGCCATCACCGGCCAACTGGTCGGGCTTGAAGCCTTGATTCGCTGGCAGCACCCGGCCGACGGCTTGTTGCTGCCGGATCGTTTTCTGGGTAGTGCCCATGATGCAGGTCTGATGCCGGACATTGACCGTTTTACCTTGCAGCAAACGGCCCGCCAGATATTCCATTGGCGCAGCAAGGGCCTGCTTGTGGTACCGGTTGCGGTGAACATATCGCAGCAAAGTTTTGTTGCCGGCAATTTGCTGGAGCAACTGCAATCGCTGGTTGGATTGTTCGGCTTGCAGCCCGGTGATATTGAACTGGAACTGACCGAAGGGGCATTGCTGGAGCCAACACCGCAGGTACTGACACTGATTTCAGCCATCAATGATCTGGGCATTGGTCTGGTGATTGATGATTTTGGTACCGGCTATTCATCGCTGGGTTATTTGCATCGGTTCCCGTTACAGAAGCTGAAAATCGACCGCAGCTTTGTCTCTGGAGTGGAAGACGCGGGGGACAGCCAGGTTATCACCCGTACCATTGTTAAAATGGCACAGGAGCTGGGTTTTGGGCTGGTTGCCGAAGGGGTTGAAAATGCCCGTCAGGCGGATTTTTTAAGCCGTTCCGGTTGCGTGGTGCACCAGGGCTTCTGGTATGACCAGGCATTGGAGCCGGAGTCTGTCGAAGGGATGCTGCAGGCGTTACCCTCTGAGTCGCTGCCCGAGTAAATCGAACAGGCGACCCGAGTCGTCGGCTTATTTACTGGCTTGTTCGAAAACTTATTCGTAAGTGCAGAAATACGCGGTGTCAGTGGTGATACGCACCTGGAATTTCTGCTCAGCAGCAATGGCGAAGGATTGACCCTGGGCAAAGGACTGCCATTCGGTTGCACCGGGAAGCAGCGTATCGATGGCACCGGAAACGACCGTCATGACTTCGTTCTGGCTGGTGCCGAATTCGTATTCACCGGGCAGCATGACGCCAACGGTGGCTGGCAACGTGCTTGTTTGCAAGCCAATCGAAGCGACTTTGCCGTCGAAATACTGGTTCACTTTCAGCATCAGGGTTACTCCTCAAATAAATGAGCCGGGAGTATAGCGAGTTGAGGGTCAAAGCAGAATAGCGTGTAGTTTTTGTTACAACGCCAAGAAAGAACAGGAAATTATTTTTTCTATCCTGTATAGTCCGCCCCCCTTTCGACAAACAAACATGTCGGGCCAGGCCGAATGCAGATAGTTGGTACCAGAGACCACCGTCACTACAGACAGGTGCAGGTATCAGCTCACAGTTCAGACATTGTTCTGAAAGACACGGCCAACGCCCTGCCTCTGTGACTGCTATAGGTAATATATGACCGATACTACACCCGCTGGTTTCGCCAGCCTGGGCCTCCCATTCTCTATTCTGCGTACACTTGAAGAGCTGGGCTACGAAGCACCCTCTCCGATTCAAGCCGCAGGTATTCCGCCATTGTTGGCTGGTCAGGACGTTTTGGGTATGGCCCAGACCGGTACTGGTAAAACCGCTGCCTTCGCCTTGCCATTGCTGGCACGCACCCAGGCAGATTTCAAAACACCTCAGGTACTGGTATTGGCTCCTACCCGTGAGCTGGCCCAACAGGTTGCTGAAGCCATCAAAACGTACAGTCGTTACATGAACGACATCAACGTTACGGCTATTTATGGTGGTACCGATTACGGTACTCAGTTGCGCGAGCTGAAGCGTGGTCCGCAATGGGTTGTGGGCACACCCGGCCGAGTGATGGATCACCTGCGTCGTGGCAGCCTGAACCTGGCTGACATCAAGGCTGTGGTACTGGACGAAGCCGATGAAATGCTGCGTATGGGCTTTATCGACGACGTTAACTGGATTCTGGAGCACACGCCACGCACCCGTCAGGTTGCCTTGTTCTCCGCGACCATGCCAAAAGAAATCCAGCGTGTTGCCGAGACTCACCTGAAAGACCCGGTACAGGTCAAGATCCAGAACAAGACCACCACCAATTCCAATATTTCCCAGCGCTACTGGTTTGTAACCAGCGCCCACAAAAACGATGCGCTGTTGCGTATTGCTGAAGTGGAAGACTTTGATGCCATGATGGTGTTTGTACGCACCAAGCAGGCTACCGAAGAAGTGGCTGATTTCATGCAACAGCATGGTTTCCGTTGTGCGCCGCTGAATGGTGACATTCCGCAGCAGCTGCGTGAAAAAGCGGTTGAGAAGCTCAAGGCCGGTCGACTGGATATTATTGTTGCGACCGACGTCGCGGCTCGTGGTCTGGACGTTGAGCGTATTTCCCACGTTATCAACTACGACATTCCGCAAGACACCGAATCCTACGTACACCGTATTGGCCGTACTGGCCGTGCCGGTCGTGAAGGTGCGGCGATTGCTTTTGTTCGTGGTCGTGAAAAACGCATGTTGCGCGACATTGAACGTGCTACCCGTCAGCAGATTGAAGAAATGCAGCTGCCAACGGCAAAAGACGTCAATGCCAAGCGCAAGTCGCGCTTTCAGCAGCGCATTCTGGAAGCCATCAGCCCGGAAAAAAATTCCGTCTATCGCGAGATGGTTGAATCGTTGCAACAAGAACACGAAGTGGATCCACTGGAATTGGCCGCAGCACTGGCAAGCCTGATTCAAGGCGACAAGCCATTGTTCCTGGACGAAAACGAAGACTTGCGCGCTCGTCGTGAGCCTCGCGAAACGCGTGAGCCGCGTGATCGCAATGAACGTGCGCCGCGTCAATCGCGTGAACCGCGTAAAGCCGCACCGGATGCCCGTGCCAAGCCGCTAAAAGGCAAGCCGGATGTGGAAATGCAGCGTTACTGGGTCGGTGTTGGTTACGACCATGGTCTCAAGCCGGGTAACCTGGTTGGCGCGATTGCCAACGAAGCTGATTTGGAAAGTGCCTTCATCGGTCACATCGAGATTTTTGAACAGTACTCTGTTGTCGATCTTCCAGATGGCATGCCAGAACCCGCCATGGCGGTACTGCGCAAGGCCCGTGTTTGTGGTCAGGCACTGGGGATTCGTCCTTACCGTTCAGAGCTGGCGCTGGAATCGTCCTCCGCAGCCCCGCGTCGTAATGACAATCGTCGCACTGACAATCGCCGTGGTGATGCACCGCGTCGTGATGGTCGTCGTCAGGATGGGCCGCCTCGCAGCAGCCGTCCGCCGCGCAAGGGCAACGCCAGTCAGGGTTGATCCCGTGCTGACCGGATAGCGGATCAAGCGCCGCGATCCATCAGATACTAAAAAACCGGATGCCGTCACAGGTATCCGGTTTTTTTGTTTATGACGGCTCAAACATACCGAGAAAATCCCACCAGAAGTAATCCACGGGCACCAGTACCAGCAGGGTGAGCAGTGACAGTGGAAACTGCACCTTGAGAATTCGTCGCACGGGTTCCCCGGTCATGTAAATCGCCATCAGCAAGGGGCCAGACTGATAAGGAAACATAATGCTGGAATAACCCAGAACCTGGGTCATCAGTACGGTTTGGAGCGGAAACCCGGATGATTCAGCCAGATGTTGGGCCATCGGTGCGAGTATGGCCGGTGCTCCGGCCTGGGTCGTGGGCAGGGTAGTAAGAAAGGCGCTGGCGGCTAACGACAGAAAGTTGCGAAAGTGTTGGCCTGGTTCCAGTGGTAAGGCGTATTCCAGCTGTTGTCCCAGCCATTGACCAAGCCCCGTGCTATTGATCAGGGCACCAATGCCGAGAATACCGGCAATAAACACCAACATGGTGATATTCATATTGAATTTTTCTGCATCGATCAACCCGACACCTGGCAGCATCAGAAAAATGGCGGCTCCCAGGCCGACCCAGGCGGGGTTAACCCCATGCCATTCATCCGTCAACCAAAGTCCGAGAGCGATGGCCAGAATGGCCAACATACGGATTTGTTTACCATCAAACGGCCGCCTGATGGCATTGGTCGTGGTATTGCCTTGCGCCAGAATCTCGTTCGACTCGCGTGCCGGATAGGCCCAGAGGATGATCGCGATCAGCAACCCGGCTTTGGCCAGTCCGAGCACCGGAAAGTGTAATAATAGAAAATCGGTAAAGCCGAACTGGATCCCGTAAAGCGAATCCGCCGCGCCACTCAGTACCATATTGGGGATATTGGCGGGGAGAATGGCCACGGTAGGGATGTGGGAGCCAATGGCAACGGCGATCAGAATGCCAGAGCGTCCTGGGCTGCCAGACTGAAAGCCCAGCCGGTCTGCCAGCGCCATCACAATCGGCAGCATCATCACCAGACGTCCCATGGATGACGGCATCAAAAAGCCAAGCAGCAGACTGATCAGTACCAGACCGATGACCAGGCGATGATAGCTGCCCGCCAGTAGTATTTGCAGGCCGCTGGCCAGGCGATCCCCCAGGCCGGTATTCTGAATACCCATACCAATGACTGTGCCAGCAAAAATCAACCACAGCGCGGTGGATGAAAACCCTGCGAACACCTCTATGGGAGGTGCCAGGCCACAGAGGATAACGATCAGGAAAAAAATCAGGGCGGTCAGGAATTCAGGAATCGCACCGGTTGACCAGAGCGGCACAATAAGCAGAACCAGCGCCAGCGTCTGGTTCTGGGTGCTGGTGAGCGACGACAGCGGCGACAGCAAGACAAGTGCTGCCAACCCCATCATCGCCAACAAAAACAGGTATTTGGGTTGCTTGAGTAACACCAGAAAATGCTCCTTCTGTAGGGTGTTGCGGGTATGGCCGTTATTGTGGCACGCTGCTGGTATGTCAACAGTCGATAGAACGCCAATGAATATCGAATTTACGCCAGGATTGATGTATCACCAATGTGCGGCGGCAACACATCAGCGTCCAGAGGGTGGTGCTGGTCGTATTATGAGCAGTTGCATCGATCCGCAACGACCGGTGCTTTATCTGGGAGAGGACTTGTCTGCCGGTTCGCTGCGTACGGCCCATGAGCATGTGCGCGGTCAGCTGGCCTGGGCGGCCTCGGGGGTGTTGCGGGTTAACACGGCAAGCGGTAGCTGGCTGGTACCACCCAGTCATGCGGTATGGATAACCGGTGGCCTGCAGCATGAAATTCTGGTCGTCAGTCCGGCGTCGATACGTTACCTCTTTATTGATCCTTCCGTCTTTGATCGGTTACCAACTGAGTGTCAGGTGATGTCGGTGACGCCACTGTTGCGCGAATTGATTTTACGTTTGCTGCTACTGGATTTGTCGGTACCGGCGCAGGGCAAGTCGGCTCGACTGATTCAGGTGTTGCTGGATGAACTGTCCGGTCTGGAAACCTCGCCGTTGCACCTGCCCGTCGGCCAAGACAGGCGCTTGCTGGCGGTGATGAATATGTTAACTCTGGATCCGTCCGATGGGCGCTCATTACCGCAACTGGCCGCAGCGGCGGGCGCCAGTCCGCGCACCATTGAACGGCTGTTTCGCAGTGAGTCGGGGCTGAGTTTTCGCCAATGGCGTGCACGGCTGAGGCTGATGGAAGCCATGCAGCGGCTGGGGGAAGGCGAAAGCAGTGCTGCCATCGCGTTGTCACTTGGCTATTCCAGCAGCAGTGCCTTTGTGGCGGCATTTCGGCGTTACTTTGGTCAGCCTCCACAGCGTTTTGCCCAGCAAGGGCTATTGAACTAAACGGGTGTTTGGCGGTGTTCGACGGTGATGAGTGAGCGGATTGTTTCAGATTGCTGGGCTGTCCGATGACAGGAAACCGTTACTATTGCTGAATCCTGATGCTTGAATCCTGATGTTTTAATCTAGGGGGGACATCTATTTAATCCGGTGCTCACTCTGGGCCACCGGATGGTTTCGAATCACGAAGCCGACTTGCAGGCCTGACGGGTCAAGTCAAAAGTCGGCGACACCGAGTCGAGATCATCCGG
>NZ_JBBKTX010000002.1:0-262107 GCF_044962685.1 Oceanobacter antarcticus | reverse complement strand
AAAGGTTGATGTGCTGCTGCCATTGTTCGGATTTAGTCATGAGCTGTCTCGTTGAAGAATTTGAAGACAGCTTAGAATGAATTGAGTAGTGATTTTAGATGGGGTTGTTTGAGCGTTTACGAGATAACCCAGTTGCTTAAGTTCAGGGAAAATCCGCAAAAAGCGAAGCCTAAAGTCCGGGAGCTGGCACATCATAAACTGGAGGAGGTAGAACAGCATTTGACCGAATTAACCACTTTGAGGAACGAACTGCGCCTTCTAACCAATCTCTGCGGTACCCGCGAAGAGGGCTGTCCGATCCTTGAGTCTTTCGACAAGGAAACTGATGGGCAATGAATAAGCGGCTCAAATGTTTTGCGCGAGACATAAAGCAACAGGTTAAAGCCCTGTACTTGGCAAGCCGTGATCCAAGAACACCCATTGCAGCGAAATGCCTCGTCGTGATTGTTGTTGCCTACGCGCTGAGCCCCATCGACCTGATCCCAGACTTCATCCCCGTTCTGGGCTATGTGGATGACCTCATACTCTTGCCGTTTGGGATCTATCTGGCGGTAAAGTTAATCCCTGAGCCTTTATGGCATGAGTTCCAAACGCAGGTCGAAAAAAGCAGCATTAATTTACCTAAAAGCTGGCCCGCCGTTTTGGCCATTGGCTTATTCTGGTGTATGAGTTTGGCTGCCATTGTTATGCACTATGGCGCACTTTCAAGGGGTTGACCTGTCATGGTGAGTCGCAGCAACCTTTTGACTTCGGGTTGAGCTGTACCGGAGGACATGGCACCGATCCATAGGAACAGTACACACAGCAATTACCGGCCTTCGGCTTCAATAATGTATGACAACCTTCGCATTCATAAAACCATTGGCAAGTATCTGTCGGCATGGTTTCGATCTTTCTATGGCCGCATTCGGGGCAAGTCAGTTCCGATTGTAGAATGACTTCTGTCATGGTTTTTTTTCGCTAACGATCGTTGAGGGATAACCGGCATTGGTGGTCGCTTCGATCAGTTTTTCGGCGCTGGTCTTGGTATCTTCGAAGGTCACCACCGCTTGCTTTTTTTCATAGTTGACTTCAGCATTGGTTACTCCTTCTGCCTTGGTCAGCGTTTTTTTGACGGTGATTGGGCACATGGCACAGTTCATGGTTGGCAGGTCCAGCGTGAGGGTTTGTGGCTTGGCCCAGGCCGAGAAGCTGGCGAGGGTGAATACGATACTGAGAATGATTTTCTGCATGGTTGGCTCCAGAGTCTTTAACGGTGAGCGCCATTTTTTCAGGCAAACAGGGGAATCCAGTAACTACTGCTGACGAGGATCAGCGCGATGATTGCCGTGGTCCAGACAATAATCTGCCGCCGTTTCCGTGTTTGCGGTACGGCGCAGGCGGTGCCCGACGCACAGGCCTCGATTGGTCGATGAACCTGCCAGCCAGCCCAACCGAACAGCAACAACACGATGACAATAAAGAAAGGACGATAAGGCTCCAGCAGTGTCAGGTTGCCGATCCAGGCGCCGCTGACGCCCAGCGTCAGCAACACAAAAGGTCCGACACAGCACAGACTCGCACCGATAGCGGCAATCACGCCACCTATAACGGGTACGTTGCTTCCAGCGAGTTTATGTTTTGGGGTCATGGCTGACTTCACCCTATAATTGTGATGAAGCCAGTGTAACCACCGTACTCAGGTACGGAGTCAAGTTCAAATTTATGATTGATCGCCCATTTATGATTGCTCGGAAGGGGGTTGCAAGGATTCCACAATGGGGCAAACCGCATTATCGGGATTGGTGCGGCACTGAATCAATAGATGCTCCAGGACTTGCTCCAATCGGTGCAGGTCGTTAATTTTCGCCCGCACCTCGGCCAGCTTACCTTCAGCCAGGCCTTGTACCTCTTCGCAATGCGATTCTCCAAGCGCCAACAGATTATCGATTTCTTCCAAAGTGAATCCCAGTTCCTGGGCGCGTTTGATGAACAAGACCCGCGCCAGGGTAGTTTTTGGGTAACGTCGGTATCCCTGTGCTGGTTTTGGCGGTTGCTCGATAAGCTGGCGACGTTCGTAATAACGGATGGTTTCGACACTGACCTGTGCTGCTTGCGCCAGTTTACCGATGGTCAGTTGACTCATCACTTTCTCCCATAACAGTTACCTCTGCATCGGCTGCTCTGGGTAAGTTGATCGTGAAACGCGTAACGCCGCGTTCGGAGATCACCTCGATGTTTCCCTCATGAGCTTCGACTATGGACTTGACGATAGCCAACCCCAAACCAGCACCTTCGCTTTGTCGTTGTCGGGAGGGATCGACCCGGTAAAACCGGTCGAAAACCCTGGGCAAATGCTCGGCTGGAATTTCCGGCCCCGGATTCTGTACGCTGAGTAACGCCCTACCCTCGCCCGATGAATCCAGCCGGACCAGCACTCGTCCCTCCTCAGGTGTATGACGTAGGGCATTGGACAGCAGATTGGATAATGCACGACGCAGCATGGCGCGGTCACCCTGTATGATTGGCGCCTTTCCCTCCAATACCAATTCGATGTGTTTTTCCTCCGCCAGCGCCTCGAAAAAATCGAACAGCTCGCGCACTTCACGAGCCAGATCCAGCGGTTCCCAGACAGGCTTGAGCAGGCCGTGTTCGCTCTGGGCCAGCCAGAGCATGTCATTAACCATTTTGGTCAGGCGCTCCTGTTCTTCCAGGTTTGAATATAACAGTTCGCGATATTCTTCCAGGCTTCTGGACTTACCCAAACCCACCTGAGTCTGGGTGATCAGGTTGGTTAGCGGTGTGCGCAATTCATGGGCGATATCAGCGGAGAAATGAGAAAGTCGAACAAAACTGTCCTCCAATCGCCCAATCATATGGTTGAACGAATCAACCAGCGTTTTCAGCTCCCCCGGCACGGTATCGGGATCGAGACGCACATGCAGCCGATCAGCCTGGACATTACCCATAGTCTCACTGAGAGTACGTATTGGGGCATGCCCCTGATGCACGCCATACCAGGCCGCCAGGAGAGTGATGGCCCCTGCCGCCACCATGATCATCCACAAGCTGCGACGAAAATTTTCCAGAAAGTGGATGTGGAAATCCATATCGATGGCAGCGACGATGCGATAGTCCTGGCCCGCGATGCGGGTATGGGTGGCAGTGCCACGGTAGGTTTTGCCATCAGATTGCCAGGTGTACAGATTGTCTACCTGGATGCGGGCCACAGGGGCATAGGTGTTCGCCTGTAGCAAAGATCCGGTGTCCACGGAACTATAGACCAGACGTCCAGCATCATCCCAAACTTGAAAATAGACGCCGTGATGGCCAGACACAGCTCGCGCAAGGGCGTCCTCCGGAGCCAGACCCTGATCCTTCGCCGTTTGCAGGGCCTTCTCAACAGCACGGGTAATCACCACCAATTCGTCGGCATCCTGTTCAGCAAAATGGCGCTCCACCTCCTTTTGCACCAGATGGCCGATCATCAGCAGACTCAGGCTGATGGCGATCGCGACAAACAACATCACCCGGCTGTTGAGTGACAGCGGTCGTCTCCGGGCGAGGCTAACCTTCGTCATGGTCGTCTTCAACCTCCAGCTTGTAACCCATGCCACGCACGGTGTGAATCAGCTTGGGCTCATAATCGTCGTCGATTTTTGCCCTTAGGCGCCGTATGGCCACATCAATGACATTGGTGTCGGAATCAAAGTTCATGTCCCACACCTGGGAGGCGATCAAGGAGCGCGGTAATACTTCACCCTTCCGCCGGACCAACAGCTCCAGCAAGCAAAATTCCTTGTGGCTGAGATTGATCTTGCGGCCGGCGCGCATGGCCCGGTGACGCGGCAAATCCAGGGTGAGGTCGGCGACTCTGATCTGGTCGGTCATCACCGGCACCGTACTGCGGCGCAACAGGGTGCGCACCCGAGCCAGCAGCTCGGCAAAGGCGAAGGGCTTGACCAGGTAATCGTCAGCACCCAGCTCCAGACCCTTTACGCGATCATCCACGCTATCGCGGGCGGTTAGGAACAGCACCGGTGTTTGACGGCCAGCCTCGCGCAGTGACTGCACAATTCGCCAGCCGTCGACGTCCGGCAACATGACATCCAGCACCAGCAAATCAAAGATCTCTGTCATCGCCAAATGATGGCCGTCGAGGCCATTGCGCACTAACGTGACCAGAAAGCCCGACTCGGTCAGTCCCTGCTGTAAATAATCGCCGGTCTTGATTTCGTCTTCGACCACCAATAGCCGCATCGTTGCCTTGCTCCGTATGTTCAGAATGGGTTTGGAAACAGCCTAAACCTGGCTAACCCACAAGAAGATGACGACCAGATTACAACTTTGTCATTTTGAAGTCATGCGGGTGACAGGCTCGGCTCGCTAGTATGCGGACAACCATCGTTTATTCGAAAAGAGATTGACTCATGACCCCATGGTTTCCCCGACCCAAACAGCCCTGGCAACTTAGTCGCCGCCGCTTCGTGCAGGGCCTGGCAGCCGGTGGCGTGCTGGCCGCCACACCGTCCTGGTTGCAGGCGGCCGTAAAAGGCGCGGCCGCGCTGGGCTCGGCACCGGTACTCAGCGGCCGAGAAATCGATTTGGTGATCGCCGAAACCCCCGTCAATTTTACCGGTGTCACACGTATGGCTACCACCATCAACGGCTCCATTCCGGCACCGACGCTACGTTTGCGCGAGGGCGATGAAGTCACCATCCGCGTCACCAACCGCCTGCCGGTCGCCACCTCCATTCACTGGCACGGCATACTGCTGCCTTATCAAATGGATGGTGTGCCGGGGATCAGCTACCCAGGCATCGCACCGGGAGAAACCTTTGTTTATCGCTTTACACTTCGGCAGAGCGGCACCTACTGGTACCACAGCCACTCCGGCTTTCAGGAAATGACGGGCATGTACGGCGCCCTGATTATTGAACCACGGGCGGGCGAAAGGCACCGCGCCGACCAGGATTACGTGGTACAGCTTTCCGACTGGACCGACGAAGACCCTATGCACACTTTCAGCAAACTGAAAGTGCAAAGCGATGTCTACAACTTCAATCAGCCCACCTTTTTCGATTTCACAGTCGATGTTTCAAAGATGGGCTTACAGGCGGCACTGGAAAAACGCCAGATGTGGAACCAGATGCGTATGAACCCGACCGATCTGGCGGACCTGTCGGCAGCCACCCTCACCTTCCTGATGAACGGCACCACCCCGGCGGGCAATTGGAGCGGATTGTTCCAGCGCGGTGATCGCGTACGGCTTCGCTTTATCAACGCCGCCAGCAACAGCTTTTACGATGTCCGCATTCCCGGTTTGAAGCTAACGGTGATCCAGGCGGATGGCCAGGATGTCGAGCCGGTCACCGTGGATGAATTCCGCTTTGGCCCCGGAGAAACCTACGATGTCATGGTCGAACCGCAGGACGATGCTTACACCATCTTTGCCCAGAGCATGGAACGCAGCGGCTATGCCCGCGGCACCCTGACCGTGCGGCAAGGCTTAACCGCTCCAGTACCAGATCCTGACCCGGTTGAGTGGTTGACCATGGCTGACATGATGGGGGCTATGAGTCATGGCACTGGTCACGAAGGCATGAATCATAGCGGTATGGATCAGGGGTCCATGAGTATGGGTGCCATGGATCACAGCACCATGGATCATTCCCAGATGCACGGCGGCATGGCCATGGATCACAGTATGCACGGCATGCAGCGGGCTTCTGATAACTCTCTTGCCAAACCCTCATCCACCATACGCCACGCCCGAACCGAATACGGCGCTTCGGTGGATATGCGAGTGGACATGCCACGCACCAATCTCGACGATCCGGGTATTGGCTTGCGCAACTTAAGCCAGCGTGGGTTGCGCCCACAGGGCCACCGAGTGCTGACGCTGGCCGACCTGAAATCCATCGTTGGTGTGATGGATGACCGCCGCCTGCCTGCGAGGGAGTTGGAACTGCACCTTACCGGCAATATGGAACGCTATAGCTGGTCCTTCGACGGGCTTGAATTCGGCAAAAGCACACCAGTCTCCTTGCGTCATAACGAACGCGTTAGAATCATTCTGCAAAACGACACTATGATGACCCACCCCATGCACCTACACGGCATGTGGAGCGAACTGGAAACCGATCAGGGCGAATTGCGGGTTCGGCGCCATACCATTCCCGTGCAACCAGCGCAGCGCATCAGTTACCTGACCACACCCCATGATCTGGGCCGCTGGGCCTGGCATTGCCATTTGCTGTTTCATATGGACGCGGGCATGTTCCGCGAAGTGGTGGTGTCATGAGGCTTAATACGGTGAAATATCTCACAACACTGGTTTTTATTGTCGGTGCCCTTCAAGTGAATACGGCCCTGGCGCAAATGGATCACGACGAGATGCAAATGCAGGGCGGCAGCGCTCCGGCCGATGCCCGCGATCCCCACGCTTATTCCGACGGTTACACCTTGACCGAAGGCCCCTATGCACAGCCGGGGCCGCGGCAACTGAAACTGGCGGACGAACACGCCTTCTGGTCCATTCTGGGTGATCGCCTGGAGTATCAGGAAGATAGCGATAGCACGGTTTACGATGTCCAGGCCTGGTATGGCACCACCTACGACCGCTTTGTCATCAAAGCGGAGGGTGATATCGCAGACGGCACGCTGGAGGAGAGTTCAACCGACCTGTTGTGGGGCCATGCGCTTAATGCCTATTTTGACACGCAGCTCGGCGTTCGACTCGACCAGTATAACGAAGGTAAGGATCGCCAGTGGCTCGCGTTCGGTGTCCAAGGCCTGGCGCCCTACTGGTTTGAGCTGGATGTGACTGCCTATGTGGGCGACGACGGTCGGACCGCTCTCTCCGCCGAAGCCGAGTACGAGTTGCTGCTGACACAAAAACTCATCCTTCAACCCAGAGCAGAACTCAACCTGTACGGCAAGGATGACGCTGAAAATGGCCTGGGCTCGGGTCTCTCGGATCTCGCGGTGGGCTTACGCCTGCGTTACGAATTCAGCCGTCAATTCGCTCCCTATATCGGTGTGGAATGGACAGACACCTATGGTGACACAGCCGATTACCGCCGCGCAGCGGGCGAAGATACCTCAGATACCCAATTCGTTGCCGGATTGCGGTTCTGGTTCTAACCATGGGCACATGCCTATCTCCATCACTTTTTCTTCAAGAGGAACACCGCTATGAAAACCAAACGCTTCACGCCCATCATCGCCCTCGCCGCTCTGGGCATCGCTTTATCTGCACAGGCCCATGATCCTAAAGAGCACATGAAAGACGCTGAAAAACCGGATTGTGCAGCCATGAAAAATATGGATCACAGCAAGATGGATATGAATGATCCCGTGATGCAAGCCATGATGAAACAATGCATGAATGACATGCATCATAACGACTCTGAAAAGGATCAAGCGCAGGCTGATCATCAGGACAACGAAAAAAGCTCAGGCGAGCAACATTCAGAACACCAACACTGATCAACCCAAGGAGTTTTCATGTCGGCGCTCACCACCTTTATCAAGAGTCTGGTCATTACCGCTGTCATCGCGCTGGTGGGTGGTGGGCTATTTCTCTATTCAGGCCTCTACCCCATGGGAGCCGATGTACCACACAATCGGCTGACCTACTGGCTGCTGGAAACCTTGCGTGAACGTTCAGTTGCACGTGCTGCCAGTGAAATTAAGGTTCCTGGCGACCTAAACGCACCGGAGCGGTTACTGGCGGGTGGCGCCGACTACAATGATATGTGTGCAGGGTGCCATTTGAAGCCGGGCAAAACCGAAAGTGATTTCACCCTGGGGTTATATCCCACACCACCCAACCTAACTCTAGCGGGTGATGAACATGGACACGATCATACCGGTAACACCGAAAATGACGACGAGGCCAGTAAACGACAATTCTGGATTGTTAAACATGGCATCAAGGCCTCGGGCATGCCCGCCTGGGGACCGGGGCATGACGATGAACGTATCTGGAACATGGTGGCGTTCCTGAAGCGGTTGCCGGAACTGTCTCCCGACCAATACCAGATACTCACCGCACGTGGGCAAGACTCGGAAGGGCATGGTCACTGATATGGCACCTCATAATCCATCGGCTTACTGCAAGCGGTTGTAAATAGCCGCCAGCAACCACCCGGCGATACCCGCTGACACTGACCAAGCCACCAGTCCCACAACAACGCCAGTGAATGTCAAATGCCAACCCATCTCATTCAGTTGCATATGCACCATTTCCCCAGACATGGATAACATCATGGCGGGCATTAACATCACCAACAGGCTGCAAGCCAGCCACAGTATCGCCGCGGTAATCGCGCTGGCTATCCCGAATTTGAACGCATTAAGTGTCATGACTATTCCTCCGTTTATGGTGGTGTATCTGTAATAAATTAGTGTCTCTACATATCCCCGAACCGGTTGGCAGACTGCACCATACGCATCATTTCGTGTTCCTCCAGCGACCGGAGTGATTCCATCAACTCCTTGGCAGAGGGGATATCCGCCCTTGAGGCGAGATAGCGATACAGCTCAATCACCTGCTGATGCTGATCGACAATCACCTCCATGATTTGCGCGGCATCAAGCTCGGCAAAAGGCGCGTCGCAATGTGCATGTCGGACGATAGGATGCTTTGCCACATATTCCATACACCAGGTGTTCAGCGCATGTTCATCGCCCGAGGTTTCGAAGCCATTGACAACTTTTGTGAGACTTTTTTCGTGATCGGACAGGTAAGCAAGAATCATCCGGGCCCGTTCATCCGTATTCTTGTCTGCGCAATGGGATAAGCACTGACTGAGATGTTGGTGAAATTCCCGGGTCCAGTGCAGCACATCTTTTAAGGTTTCAATTTGCATAATTTTTTCTCAGTTGTGGATTGACTCATCGATTAGAGTCTCAAAAAGTCACGATAGCTGCGCATACACACCACCAGTTCCTGGTGGGTGTCGATGCCCATATAGATCGCTTTAAGTGTGCTAACTTGATCCATTACCATTCTCCAAACAACAAAAGTTAACCACTAGAGTCCCGTTCTGTGCCTGGCAGGCTTCCTCCACATGATTTTTAATGATGATGTTCATGCGCCTGACTTTGGGACACAGCTTGCTTTCGTTTTTCAGATCCAAGGAATAGTTGCTCGCCGGCAGCGATTAGGATCATTGTGACAACGGCCACACCCAGCACGAATGGATCTGAATTCACCTTTACCCAGACAAACCCGCTTAGTGCGAGCAAATCCAATATAATTGCGGTAACGGGAACCCAGCTCTTCGCTTTAACATCGTCCAACAAGTAACGCAGAACACCCCAATGAATGGCGATATCCATCACCAGATAGAAAACGATGCCAAGTGCTGCTATACGGGAAAGATCAAAGAACGCAGTGAGCGCAAGACCGAGCACGGCGGTGTATACCAGTGTATGTTTCTGAATGCTGCCCGGCATGCCGAAGTGTCTGTGGGGTACCAACTTCATTTCTGTTAGCATCGCCAGCATTCTGGAGACTGCAAAAATACTGGCAAGAATCCCTCCCGCAGTCGCCAGCATGGCAATCGCAACGGTGAACCACACGCCGTACTCACCGAGTGCGGGTCGAGCGGCTGCAGCCAGGGAATAATCACGGGTTTCAATAATCTCCCTGAGTGATAGGTTACTGGCCACCGAAAAACCAACCAATGTATAGATAACGACACAGGCAGCAATCGAAATAACAATCGCGCGACCAACATTGCGGTGTGGATTGATCACCTCGGAGCCGCTATTGGTAATGGTGGTAAAGCCTTTGAATGCCAGAATCCCCAGCGCTGTGGCACCGAGGAAATTACTGGCTGAACCAGTCTCGCTTACATGGTCAAAGTCCACTGCCAGGCTATCCGCTAACCAGATACCTACGAGGCCAAAAATCAGGATGCCACCAATTTTCAGTAGACCGATAAATCCTGCAACCCCTTGAATCAGCCGATTACCCAACAGGTTCACAATGAACGCCGCCAGAATTAGGGAGACGCCGAGTATAGGCGTCATTTGTCCTGATGGGTCACCGCCAAATAATTGCATGGTGTAAGAACCGAACGTACGCGCAAGAAAACTCTGCGCGATGACCATCGAAAAATACATTAGTAGTGCGTTAAACGCAGTGGGCAACCGGTCGCCATAAGCCTTATGCAGATACATGCCAATCCCCCCTGCCGATGGGTAGGCATTGGATATTTTGATGTAAGAGTAAGCGCTAAAACCAACGATGATTGCGGCCGCGAGAAATGCCAGTGGAAATAATGCACCAGTCATCTCTGCCATTTGCCCGGTTAGCGCAAATATTCCTGCGCCGATCATCACCCCAGTACCGAGCATCACCGTACCCGAAAGAGTGAGGCTACCTTCGTCGTAATGTGTCGAACGGTCGTCTTTTTTCTGCATTCAGGACTCCTTCAAATAATAGTTAGGCCCCTTTCTGGGTATTCGCTGAAAGGTATGCAGGATGCTTAAAACTGCATTCCTCTATTTATCGACATTAATCATGCAGGTATACACTAGCGCTTACGGCTAGCGTCCTGGGGTGTTTGATGACAGCTCCAAGGTTCGTGGCTGGCGTTGTCTTTAACATTCTCATCGATAAATTTGTAATAGCCTTCTTTAAAGTGCGTCAACCAATCATGGCTTACTTCGACGTTATGCTTTTTTAGCACATCTTCGATACCATCCAGACAAATTCTGGATGCGTCATAAGCAAGATTCAGCACATGTCTTTTTTCGTCAAAGCTGATTCCATCAAGACCATAGAGCTGATCGACTTCGGCAATAGCCGCTTCCAAATTGGTCTGATCGACAGGCTCCACTCTCAAATGGCGCACTACCAGATTTACTTCCGATACGCCCAATCGATGCTCTGCATTAGTCATTTTCCTTTTCCTCTAATGGGGCGGGATCTTGTTGCAACAGTGTGCTTCATGCCTGGCGTTATCCTTAATATTTTCGTCAATCTGTCGCTGCCAACCGACCCTTGTGCGGCTCCACCAGTTATCTTTGATTGCCGCGCCATGCTTTTCGACAATGGCGATCATTTCATCGATATTGTGGTGAGAGGCATCGTAGGCAATCTTCAGCGTTTGCTTGCGCTCGTTCAGCCAAACACCGTCTACACAAGGAAGCTCATCCAGCTCCTCTGCAATGATTTGCGCGTTGCTTTCATTCACTCCACGTAAACTTAAGCTGTGTTTGGCTAGAAAACCTGGATTGATACCTGACCGATGCTCACTCATAGTGTTTTCCTTCCAACCGACAGATTGAATAAGCGATCCATCTACTTTTTGTGTTTGTGGACAGGTGATTTTTGGGATTCAGACTCATGATCCATCATTTGCCCCATCATCATCTGCATCATGCCCATTCGTTCTTCCATCACATCCATGCGCTTCATCATATCCATGTCGTCCATTTTTGATGACTCACCTTTGGTCATGCCCATTGCCATACCATCACCCATTAGCCGCATGCCTTCCTGCATGACTCGCATATGTTCCTGCATCAGTTTCTGGCGTTTTTCCAAATCGGTTTCGGCTTTGATTTTCGCCATCATGTCGTGCATTTTTTGCATGTGCTCATGCATTGCCATCATTTGCTCATGGCCCATCATCATTCCGCCCATTGGCTGATCTTTACTGTCGCCATGTTCGTGCACTTTTTCCGCGAACGCCGACGAAGAAATCGCGGCGGCTATTACCAAGGTGGAGATTAGTTTTTTCATCGGTTTATCCTCAGACAGTTTCAGTTTCATTGATTTTAAATTTCGGAATCCACGCTGGCGTAGATTCCATATAATGGCGATAAACTTCGCCAAATTCTTCCAGCGCCATCCGCTCCTCACGCTTTGCGAGTCGCACGTAAACCATTACCAGTATCGGAAACATCACCAGCGTTGGAATGGTCGGCCACTGCAACAGGAAGCCGAACATAATCAGGATAAAAGCAACATACTGCGGATGGCGACAACGAGCGTACCAGCCGGTAGTGGCCAGCGACCGGGTCTGCTGTGCCTTGTGCAGTACATTCCACGCTGAGGCAAGCAGGAAGAAACCCAAAATGATCAGGACATTGCTGGCGATATGCAGCGGATCAAAATGAGGGTTACCTTCAAAACCGAAAAGGGTATGCAAAAGATGGCCGTTCTCGTGGGACAAGAAATCAATACCTGGATATTTTTCCGCCAGCCAGCCGGAGAGGAAATAAATGGTTAAGGGAAAGCCATACATCTCGGTAAACAGTGCAATAATAAACGCCGAGAAAGCACCAAAGCTTCGCCAGTCAGTTTTGGTTTTCGGTTTGGTAAAACTGAAGGCAAAGAAAATAAATATTGCTGAATTGAGTATCACCAGCGTCCAGAGGCCGTAAGCGGATTCACCGTGCATACTTCATCTCCTGTTATGTATTGGGTTAATGGTGATGACGATGTTCGTTTTCCCGGCGACCTTCTTCCAAGCCACGTTGATAAGCATCCTGGTCGGATTCATCCTCGTGCTGGCCATGGTCACCGTGGCCGCCGTGCCCCCCATGTCCGCCGTGCATAAACAGATGCATAAACGGGCAGGCCAGGAGAATCAGGAAAGGTAAAAACTGCCAGACGTGTTGCCGGTGCTCGATCAGCAGAAAGTAGCTCGCCGCTGCAATTAAACCCAGGGCGGCCAGGCCTTTGGGGGTCAACCAGAATGATGATTTTTGGGTTGCCATGGAACACCTCACCTGTGAAATTGAAAATCGTTGTCTGTTGCGCTGCGTTTATCATGTATCCAAATCAGATCGTTGACTGGCACGATGCAGACCAGCCCTTCGCTATCGGCATTAACATGCGCCGCATCCACAATCAGCTGCGCAATTTCCCTCGCCTGCTCAGCCTCGGCATAAATCTCCATTTGAATATGCTTGATCAAGTGGTTTTCGTTAAAACTGTCGAAGTAATAACCCCGGCCGCGAACCGGGTGTAAGGTAAAACCCGTCACCCCGTGTCGTATCAAGGCCTCTTCCACGTCTTTCAGGCGAAACTCATCAAAAATGGCCGTGACTTTATTGATGTTCATCAGATCCTTCTACTTATTTCACCGTGATCAGTCCACGGTACATCTGCATCTGGCAATGAAACGCGTATTCACCTGCTGCCAACGCGGGTAACTGAATGGTTTTCAATTTGTTCAGTGGCAGGGTATCGCTGATTTGCAGGTCAGGGATCAGTAAAGTCTCAGAACAGGGTGATTGATCTTTGCGGATAAATTTGATTTCGACAGGTTCTCCGGTCGACACTTTAATCCGAGAAGGGGAATAGGTGCCATTTTCAACAGTAATCACCAGATCGTTTTCCCCCAGCTCAGCTTCTTTCGGCTTGTAAAGCCAGAACCACCACACAATCAGAGCGATTAACGCAAATCCGGCTATATTGATCAGTAACATGTGGTATTTCTCCTGGTGTTGGGCTTAGTGTTCCTGCGCTTTAAACAAACGCAATCGATTGGCGTTGGTCACGACAGTGAGTGATGAAAACGCCATCGCGGCCCCGGCAATCACCGGGTTCAACAACAAGCCCAAGAATGGGTACAGCACGCCAGCCGCAAAAGGCACGCCGGCCACGTTGTAAATAAAGGCGCCGAATAAATTCTGTTTGATATTGCGCAAGGTCGCTTTACTCACTGCAATGGCATCGGCCAAACCATGTAACGAACCCCGCATCAGGGTGATGTCGGCACTTTCAATGGCCACATCGGTACCTGTGCCAATAGCGAAGCCGACATTGGCGATGGCCAGGGCTGGCGCGTCGTTGATGCCGTCACCGGTCATGCCCACCACTTCACCTTCCATCTGCAGTTCCTGCACTTTTTTGGATTTTTCTTCCGGCAGCACTTCGGCGAAAAATTCCTTGATACCGGCTTTTTCCGCTACCGCCTTGGCTGTGGCGCGGTTATCGCCGGTGAGCATCACCACCCGGATGCCGTTATGTTGCAGGCGCTTGATGGCAGCAATGGAGTCTTCCTTAATTGGATCGGCTACTGCGATAATCGCTGCGAGCTTATTATCAACGGCGAAATACATCGGCGTTTTAGCCTCGGCGGCCAGCATCTGGGCCTTTTCAACAAAATCACCCAGTTCGATAGTGCGCTCGCGCATGAGCTTTTCATTGCCGAACAACAGTGTTTTTCCGTCCACCTCCGCCTGCACACCGTGGCCGGCAATGGCGTTAAAATTTGAGACCTTGCCCATTTCGATCCCTCTTTCCTGAGCACTTTCAACAATAGCCATGGCCAACGGATGCTCGGAGCCGGATTCAAGCGTTGCTGCCAATCGCAACACCGCCTGCTCGTCATGTTCACCTGCCACCAACACATCGGTAACCTTCGGCGCGCCCAGGGTGATGGTGCCGGTTTTATCCAGAATCATCGCCGATATCTTCGACGCGGTTTGCAAGGCCTCGCCGTTACGAATCAGCACGCCCGCCTCCGCGGCCTTGCCCACGCCCACCATCACTGACATCGGTGTTGCCAGGCCTAGCGCACAGGGACAGGCGATAATCAATACAGTGGTCGCCGATACAATCGCAAAAGCTACCGCTGGTTCCGGCCCAAAATTCAACCAGGTCAGGGCGCTCGCTACGGCGATAATCATGACCACCGGAACAAAATAGGCTGAGATGACATCAGCCAAACGACCAATGGGCGGCTTAGAGTTTTGTGCGCGCTTGACCATATTGATGATTTGCGCCAGCGCCGTGTCTTTACCAACGCGGGTAGCTTTAAACAGAATTGAGCCTGACTTATTGATGGTGCCCGCCGCCACGGTATCCCCAGTAGCTTTTTCTACCGGCATCGGCTCGCCGGTGAGCATGGATTCGTCAATAGCGGTATGCCCTTCGATTACCTCGCCATCGACGGGAATTTTTTCACCTGGCCGCACACGGACCACATCGTTCAGTAGAACCTGTTCGATAGCAATATCCAGTTCTTTGTCATCGCGAATGACCCGTGCTGTTTTTGCCTGTAAACCAATCAGGCGCTTAATGGCCTCCGAGGTACGACCGCGGGCTTTCAGTTCCAGTGCAAGGCCAAGATCAATCAAGCCGATAATGATCGCCGTAGCCTCGAAGTAGACATGGCGCGCCTGATCGGGAACGGCGTCTGGGAAAAACACCACCACCATGGAATACAACCACGCCGTGCCAGTACCCAAAGCAATCAGCGTATCCATATTGGCAGAATGATTGAGAAAGGACTTCCAGGCGCCGACAAAAAAGTGCTTGCCGGAAAAATAGAGAACACCAAAAGTCAGAATACCCACGACCAACCAGGCGATGCGTTCTGTGGTGGTGTTGACGTTGACTTCACCAGTGATCAGCGCATAGGCCATCAAAGGGCCACCCAGTGAGAGAGCAATCCAGGTTTCTTTCATCAAGCGCTTGTAATAAGCCTGATCCGCCTTCTCTTTTTCGGCCAATGCATCATCTTCATTCTCAGCAGCCGCAAGCTTGGCGTTATAGCCCGCCTTCTCCACCGCCTTAAGCAAGTCAGACGCGGCTGCATTGCCAATCACGCTGACGGTGCGCTGAGCGAAATTCATTTCCGCGTTCTCCACACCCGGTACCGCCTTCAGAGCTGATTCGATTTTTCCCACACAGCTGGCACAACCAGCACCCTCGATAATCAGTTCCTGGTGCGCCGCGCTATCAACATGAACATGGGGATCAGAACCGTGTTCATGATTATGATGCTGTGCGTTGTTATCGGTATCTTTATGACAACCCGGTTTGCCGGATTCCGTGTTCACTGAACTCATGGGATCACTCCTGAATTATTTGATGACCGCCGCAGGAAAACCCGCTCGATTCAACGCCTCTATCAGAGCGTTAGATTCGACCATGCCAACGACCGAAGCGACACCCGTCGCCAGATCCATACACGCATCGCTTACACCGGAAACAGAGCGTAGCGTTTGCTCAATGCTTCTTACACAACCACCGCACGTGGCGCCTTGCACCTGTAACCGCTGCAGCGGGATATCGCTATCTGAGCCAACACTGCTCCGGGTGGTAGCTGCTGTGGATGACTTGCTGGCGCAACAACAGCCGCCCTGGTGATGAGCAGGGCTCTCAAACTTCTGTGTATTCATGGCAAATCCTCTATGTTGATTTACTGGGCAAACTCTTCAATCAGGTGACAGATCATATGGCCGGTCGGCACCTTATCCGGCTTTTGGCTCCACTCGACCACGGCCTGCTGCATGCGTTCCCGCAGTTGCAGAGTCTCGGCGAACCGTTGTTCAGTTTCATTCAGGCGTTGGTCAATCAAGCGGCGAACCGTCGGGCAAGGCGATTTCTTCTTATCCGCGTGGTTCAAAATTTCCTGAATATCCTCAACGGAAAAGCCCAGTTGCCGTGCACTCAGCACGAATCGCAAGCGGTTGTAATCCTTTTCGCTGTATTCCCGATATCCATTGGCTTTGTTCTTACCCGGTTTCAGAATCTTGATCCGGGTATAAAACCGCACGGTATCGGCCGTAACCCCTAAACGCCTGGCCATTTCGATCACTTTCACACAGCTCTCCTCGCAGCTCAGTCTGACTATCGCGGGATTCAGATTAACCCCGAAGATCTGTTCCTTGCCTCGATATGAGTTAATCATCAGTTTTAAACCCGAGAGAAAATCCAAAGAATTTGTCCGGCTTTTTGTCACCTTACACCTGTGTCCAAGACACAGGTCAAGCAATTTTCATTAACAGGTATCAGGCTTCTCGTACTCACTATTACACGCCCTCGATCTGTAGCCTGTACGCCGTCAACCGTCAATATTGGCCCGATATCCTGTCACGGCGTTTCTGCATTGAATCGACCCGTACACAACGCCCAAGCTGCACCTGGACTTATCCATTGTCATAGTAGAGCGGCGTTTCTGACCTTAAGATGACCCATGTATTACATTCCAGTAATGTATGTGTAATCCTGTTTACCCTGGCAAGTCGGAACATGCGTTGCTCACAGCACAAAGCGGGAGAACCACCAGCAGGGATTTCAAAGGTTCAAGAACCAGGGCCCGCAAAGGCGGAACCCTTCAGGAAACAGGTATCGCGGTTGTTATACCAGCGGGCTTACCGGCCTGATCAGGCCGTTTTGGGAGGGTGAAAAATGCGTGAGGGGAGCCGTGCCAACAATGGTTCCGGCGCAGTATTGAACATGTCGCAGGCGGCATGATTCATAGTATTTTTAAAAAATGAACCGACCGCCCCAACTGTTCCCGAGGCTGAACAGGTTGACGCACAGTGACTGGCCGATAGACAGCCTGAGTCGCAATGACCGGCTAAGCACTTACCGCGGGGTTTGGGCGAATCGCTCTTGGCAATCTGATGACAGGGCATTGTCGAAGCAGTGAGGCTATGTCCGGCCGCCTGTTCACCACGGTCATTCGGGTTGAGAGAATCGGAAGTGGGCGCTGGGACTGGTCGCGTATGGTCCAGATCCAATATCGAGGCGATCGAGCCATGGTTGAGCGCGTTTGCCGGTATTGGAAGGTGAACCTGCATATCCCTGGGCAATGCAGCCATCAGTGGTTGCGCAAGCAACCCCCAAATGACCAACATAATACCCAGATAATGAACCATATCGGCTCCCTTTATTGACCGTTTTAATCTAGCAGATCTGATATCGCCAGTTCTTGACCTGAATCAAATGTTTGACACCGACGTGTTCCCCATCGGTTGCAGCTCCAGAAGCTACAGAGAGGCCAAGAATATAGGGTTAGAATTCAGAACGGCGCACCCAAACTTTATAATCGGGTACGCCAGGTCCATAGCTTAAGTTCCGTCTTTACCCTTACTCTGCTTCCAAAGCAGATAAACCGCCGGCAATACCAGCAAAGTCAATACCACGGCACTCAGCATGCCACCCACCATAGGCGCCGCAATCCGACTCATGACTTCCGAGCCGGTACCCGTGCCGTACATAATGGGTAACAGCCCGACGATAATCGCCGCTGCAGTCATCATCACGGGTCTTACCCGTAGGCCGGCACCGTGCAACACCGCGTGGCGCAATGTTTCCTTTCGCGGTTCAACACCTTTCTGCTCACAGTCTTCCAGCATATGGCGATAGGCCTGATTGAGGTACACCAGCATGATGACGCCGATTTCTACTGCCACACCTGCCAGCGCAATAAAGCCCACGCCAACAGCGACAGAGAAGTTGTAGCCGAGCACGTACATCAGCCAGATCGAGCCCACCATGGCTAGCGGCAGAGTGCCCATGATGATCGCGACCTCGGCAAAGTTGCGAAAATTGAAATAGAGCAGCACGATGATAATGGCCAGCGTCAGCGGCACCACATAGGTGAGTTTTTCCTTGGCTCTCAGCATGTATTCGTACTGCCCCGACCAGTTCAGGGAGTAGCCTGCTGGTAGCTCGACCTGATCGGCCACCACGGCCATGGCATTTTTTACATAACTGCCAATATCCACGCCATCGATATCAACAAAGGTCCAGCCGTTGAGGCGGGCATTCTCGCTCTTGATGGCAGGTGGGCCGTCTTCCACATAAACACGAGCGACATCCCCCAATGCAATGCGCTGGCCACTGGTTGTTACGATGGGCAACAGGGCTAATTGTTCCGGCGAGTTACGATAGTCCTGGGGATAACGCAGATTGACGGGATAACGCTCCAACCCTTCGACTGTCTGCGTGACGTTCATGCCGCCGATGGCGGTGGCCACCACCTGCTGCACGTCAGCAATATTGAGACCATAACGCGCTGCTTTTTCCCGCTGAATATCCACCTTGATATAACGGCCACCCGCTACTCGCTCGGAGTAGACCGAGGCGGTGCCCGGCACATCCTTGAGCACCTGCTCCAGGCGCTTGCCGATCTTTTCGATTTCCTTAAGGTCGGGGCCAGCTACTTTGATACCCACCGGGGTTTTAATACCCGTGGCCAGCATGTCGATACGGGTTTTGATAGGCATCACCCAGGCATTGGTCAGTCCAGGAAACTTCACCAAGGCATCCAGTTCCTTTTTTAACGATTCCGTAGTCATACCATCGCGCCACTCCTCTCTCGGTTTCAACTGGACAAACGTTTCAATCATGGTCAGGGGCGCCGGATCAGTGGCCGTTTCTGCCCGACCGATTTTGCCGAATACACTTTTCACTTCGGGCACCGTGGCTATCAACTTGTCGGTCTGCTGCAGGATCTCCCGCGCTTTACCTATCGACAGACCGGGATAGGTGGTGGGCATATACATCAAATCACCCTCATCCAGAGGGGGAATAAATTCGCTACCTATCTGGCTGACGGGCCAAAATCCGATAACCGTAATCACCAGGGCTAACACGAGCGTGGATTTAGGGTAATTAAGCACGGTTTTAAGCGTAGGCATATACACGCCAATCAACGCGCGATTGAGTGGATTTTTGTGCTCAGGCAGTACTTTGCCACGGATAAAATAGCCCATCAGCACGGGCACCAGCGTTACTGCCAATGCAGCACTCGCGGCCATGGCGTAGGTTTTAGTAAAGGCCAGCGGCGAGAACATACGGCCTTCCTGGGCCTCCAGGGTAAACACCGGCACGAAACTCACGGTAATGATCAGCAGGCTGAAAAATAGCGCAGGACCGACTTCGGCAGCGGATTCCTCCACCACCTGCCAGCGGTTTTCGTTGGTAAGTGCTTTCCCTTGCAACACAAGGCGTTCCATATGCTTGTGCATGTTTTCGATCATGACAATGGCGCCGTCGATCATGGCGCCTATGGCAATGGCGATCCCGCCCAACGACATGATATTGGCGTTAAGTCCTTGCGCATGCATGACGATAAATGCGGCCAAAATACCTACCGGCAAACTGACAATGGCCACCAGACTGGAGCGGATATGAAACAGGAAGACGACACACACCAGGGCCACGACGATGAATTCTTCCAGCAATTTGTGCCACAGGTTTTCCACGGCGCGCTCAATCAGGCCGGAACGATCATAGACCGTCACGATTTCCACACCCTCAGGCAACCCGGCCTTGAGTGTCTCCAGCCTGGCTTTGACACCATCAATGGTTTTTTGCGCATTCTCGCCAAAGCGCATGACCACAATGCCGCCTACTGTCTCACCCTCGCCATTGAGTTCGGCAATGCCCCGGCGCATCTGTGGCCCGATTTCGATGTCGGCCACATCCTTTAACAGCAAGGGGGTACCGTTGACGTTCAGGCCCAAAGGGATATTGGCCAGATCATCACGCCCCTGGATGTAGCCGGACGCGCGCACCATGTATTCCGCTTCCGCCATTTCCACCACAGAAGCGCCGACTTCCTGGTTGCCGCGCTGGATTGCCGTCTGGATATGAGAGAGTGGAATGTTAAAAGCTCGCAGCTTGTCCGGGTTCACCTTAACCTGGTACTGCTTCACCATGCCGCCAAGTGCAGCGACTTCAGATACCCCGGGCACAGTTTGCAGTTCGTATTTCAGGAACCAGTCCTGCAGGCTGCGCAGCTGGCTGAGATCGTGCTGACCGGTGCGATCCACCAGTGCGTAGAGGTAGACCCAACCCACACCGGTGGCATCCGGCCCCAATTGCGGCCTGGCATTGGGCGGCAAAGTGGGCGCCACCTGCGACAGGTATTCCAGTACCCGCGAACGCGCCCAGTAAGCATCGGTATCCTCATCAAAAATGACATAGACATAGGAGTCGCCAAAAAACGAGTAGCCGCGTACGGTGACCGCACCAGGCACCGACAACATGGCAGTAGTCAGTGGATAGGTGACCTGATCTTCCACCACCTGCGGCGCCTGCCCCGGATAACTGGTTTTGATAATCACCTGCACGTCCGACAAATCGGGAATGGCATCCACTGGCGTGTTTTTCAGGGACCAACCGCCGATCCCCACCAGAATCAGGGTGGCCAGCAGCACAAAAAAGCGGTTTTGGACAGACCAGCGGATAATACCTTCAATCATGGCTTGTCCTCCCCGTTGCGCTGGCCTTGATCCATATCGATCGCATCATGGCTCATACCCTGATGCTGGCTGTTGTCCATGGATTGCCCGCCCCCCTCCCTGGGTGCCTCTTCGGACACCTGTTCCAGTCGATGGATCTGGCTGATCACGTAGTGGTTGTCCCCGTTCCGCTGAATCTCCACATGCAGCTTCATGTCGGGTTTCAGCCCATCCAGATCCACTGCGGGGTCCACAGTAAAATCCATCGTCATGGCCGGCCATTGCCAGGCATCGATGGGGTCGTGAGCCAGCTTGAGCATTCGGTGTTCGACCATGACGCCTTCAATACGGGCGTCGACCGATACCGATGCCGGTGTTTCAGGCTGGGTATCGTCATCCGGGCTGTGGTTCATGCGACGAAAATCCGAGGTCTTGCTGGATTCGGAATCAATCAAAAATTGAGCGGAAGTCACAAGCCGGTCGCCCTCGTTGAGCCCCGACAGAATCTCCACCTGGTTCTCGCCAATCCGCCCCACCTCGACGGCGATGGATTTAAAGCGCCCGTCACCTTTAGCCAACACGACCCGCGATTGACTACCCGTGCGAATCAGTGCTTCACGGGGAATGAGCAACGCCTCCCGAGCGGGTTGTGTCGCTATCGTCATTTGCGCAAACATACCCGGTCGCAGGTAGCCGTCCGGGTTGTCGAATCGTACCCGCACCCGAGCTGTTCGAGTCTGGGTATTCAGTGACGGGTAGATATAGTCAACCGTGCCAGACCACGTGCGTCCTGGCAGATAATCGAGGTACATGCTCACTGCATCACCCTCCCGTACGCTCATGACCTGACGCTCGAACACTTCTCCTATGACCCAGATATGTTCCAGCTGCCCGATGGCCATCATCTCCATACCCGGCTTAACAAACATCCCTTCCCGAGTGTTCAGATTATCCAATACCCCAGATTGAGGTGCAGTGATGGTAATGGTCTGACTAACCTTGCCGGATTTTTTTAGGCGATTGATTTCTGAATGAGGCACTTGCAAGGCCGATAGCCGCTCCATGGCAGCCGTGATTAGTGTTGGATTATTTCGTTTTAATGCCAGCAACAGTTCTTCCTGGGCATTGACCAAAGTCGGCGAATACAACGCATACAGCGGCTCACCCTGTATAACCGGATCACCCGCAGCTTTGACATGGAGCTTTTCGATCCAACCCTCCACCCGTGGATGAATGTGAACAAGGCGATCTTCATCGTATTGCACATAACCCACTGTACTGATGGTTAGATCCAAACGCCCCCGAGTGACAGGAGCTGTACGTACGCCCAGATTGTTAACCACATCCGGAGAGATGGTGACTGTGCCAATCTCCTGATCGCCGCCCGCGTCTTTATACACAGGTATCAGATCCATCCCCATAGGGGATTTACCCGGATTATCGCGCTTATAATTGGGGTCCATCGGCGCGACCCAGTAGAGTGGTTTTTTCTCGGCAGCAACGTCATCACTGCCTGTGGTCTCTTTCATACGCCATAGGGCCGAGTAGTGCGCAAGGGTCGCTGTCGCAATCAACAAGGCAACTGTAATGAAAAAAGATTTATTCAATTGAATCTTCATGGGGTTAATCCTTCAGCGTGTTCTCTGCTGGTGGCGGGAAACGGTTCTGAACCATTTTTGGACAAGAGGTAATTCAACTCGGCAATCATCTTCAGCCGATCAATCCTGATCGTTAAAAAGTCGATCTTGGCATTTAACTCAGCAATGCGAGCGCGCACCGCTTCGGCAAAGTCGCCGTCGTCGTTGTTGTAGGCGGCCAGGGCAGCTTCGGCCTGCTCTGACATTTGCGGCAATAACTGCTCGGCGTAGAGCGCGCGACGATCATTCAGACGCTGTAGCTGGACCAAGGCCGTATCCAGGTCCGCCATCAGCTTTCGCGCCATCAGTAACTTGTCAGTTTTCAAGGCCTCGGCCCGAGAAGTGGCCGCACTGACGTCTTTATCCTGTCGCTTGCCGGTGAAAAGCGGCAGGTCAAAGGTCACACCGACAGAGAACAAATCAGCGCGGTCGCGACCCATGGGATCATCGTCCCTATAGCCGTATTGGGCGGAAAGACCCCACTCAGGTTTATATTTCTGGCGCGCTAATTCGACCCCGGTCTCCATTGCATCAATACGCTGATCAAGTGCCAGCAAGAGTGGGTGCCGATTGACCTGTTCATAGAGCCAACGATCACTATCCGGCTGACCTCCCACCGACGTCGGCTCATCACCGTACTGACTGGGCACAAGCTGCGCTAACGGCAGACGGGCGCGACCGCCGACCCACTCGGATAAACGCTGTTGGGCTGACTCCGACTGTTGCCGCAGCACCGTCAAACGATCGTCCAACCGAGTAAGCTCCAATTGGGCCCGGATAATATCCTGCTGGCGGGCACGTCCCAGTGCCGACGAATAGCTCGCTTTGGTTGCATCTACCAAATGTTCAAACAGCGAGCGATCCCGCTCAATCAATCGAATGCTCTCCTGGGCCCTGAATGCTTCCAGCCACAGCTGCGAGACAGTAGCCGCTACCTTGGCCTGGCGATTCTGCCTGAGCAATGGCTCCTGTTCCGCCAACTCCTGTTTCTGACGGCTGGACAGCGCCAGACTATCGCCGCGAGGAAACATCTGACTAACACCTACAGTGAGCTGCGTCATAGGCTCCTGGTTGATATCGAAGCTATCGGTAGGAAAGTTAGCCGCCATCAGGCTGACCTTGGGGTCTGGCAGCGTCGATGCTGAAATTGATTCGCTGGTCAAAGCGTCTTCGCGATGCCGGCTACCGTTCAGCCAGGGATCCGTGGCAATGGCATGGGCGATGGCCTCATCCAGACTCAACGTATTAGCCGGGCTCTGCGCAAATACAGGAAGCCCCACCAGCAAAAACAATAAAAATACCCATTGAATGTTCATCGTTATATGTCCTATTGCTGATCGCGACTATTCACAGATGCAAACACGTCAGCCGAACCGTCTTTTTTAAGCAGCCATACCTTGTAAGGCGTAAACCTGTCACCCATCTCCATACCCGGGCTGCCTGCCGGCATGCCGGGCACACTAAGGCCGATGGCGTCATCAGGAGGGTTTTCCAGAAACTGCTGAACAAAGCGCGCAGGGATATGGCCTTCGAACACATAACCGTTACTCGTCACTGCTGTATGGCAGGACTGGAACTCAGGTGCTATGCCATAGTCATTTTTAATGCGATTCAAGTCCGACGGGTGGTGGGTTTTTGTGTCAAAACCAACATCTTCCATATGGTGAACCCATTGCTGGCAGCATTGACAGGTGCGGCTTTTATAAACATCCAACGTGGCAATCGTTGCGCTTTTAGTTGCGTGATTTTCGCTTTCTGAACAAGCGGTAAGAAATAACAGGAATACGATCAGCGCCGGAAAGCGCAGATAGGTATGTAACGGCTTCATGATGACTCCCAATCAAGAGTTGCAGTGAACGCGCTCGTAGCGATGGCGCGTTTTAAACATACGTTATGGGAGTTTTGATCTCCCGCTTATCGAGTCGTCAGACGCCTGAATTTCAGGCGTACCAACCCTACTTCAGCGGGAAATGGGGGGGCGAAACAGCGAGGAAGCTGCCTGGGAGAGGAAGGAAACCGAATACGCTGTATTGAGGGTTTGAGAAAACTGAACGGAAAACGGCGACAGTGTACTCACCACCGCAACGCTTGCAGAGATGCAATCCAACTGAGAGCAGTGATCCTGGCTGCAACAATCAGCGGCATCAGCCGTAAGGGCATTATTGATCTGGATATTGTTTGCCTTGGTATGGCTTCCATGATCCATTGCCCCCGTCATTACTGGAACATCAGGTTCGTGACTCATCTTGTGGCAGGGCAATTTCGCAACAGCGAACGACTGGCTGGTAAAAGCCAGTAACGCGAAGATCGCCATGTAAAATCTGAATCTGCTAAGCCACATAATCTGCAAATGGTTATATTAACATTAGGAAAGATACCTTATTCTCTCGAAAGTTCAAACATAACGCCCTTGATGATTGACATAGATCAATCAACGGATACTTCCATTAAGCGCCAGAACTGCAAATATTGACTTGAGGCCCACCCCGTCAGGATTGAGTGGCTGAGCTAAGTTTTTTTGTCCAACGGCGCTATACTTAAATCTGGACTGGAGTAACCCGCAGATGGAGTCTGCCGATGAATACTGTCAACCACATTGCCAATATCCTCAGAGCCAGTGCTGCTTTGCTCGTAACCGCTTTGGGCATTCTATTCAGCGCCGATGACGACGAAAGCGAAGACCGCCCCTTAGGAGATGGCTCAGACCGATTTGGGGATCACAATTTTCGTACCGGACGTATGGACTCTGGAGCTGATCCAGATGGCTGGTATGAGGAGGACTTGTAACAGCTCCCTATTTCTTTTTCATCCCTTTTGAGACGGCCATTTTACCCAAACTGCCGCCCTGCCTTCCTGCATCATCAGCAGGCCTTGCGAGCGGGGAAGTAGCTGCAGTGATAGAGCGCCCTATATTCACCCCCGCCCACGCCATCATCCCACTCCACAGCAGCGGCAATCCCAGGTAGAGGCTGGTTGTGATCATATTCAACAGCATGCGCTTGGCATCGTGTTCACCAGGGTTGGCAAAGATCTGCAGGAAGACATTGACGTCCGGGTACATGGACAGAATCAGGTTCTGATCCACCCACATGGCCAGGTACCAGAGCACTGTCCAGAACTTGATGGTGAAGATGGCCATGCCACCGACCACCATCATGGCAATGGAGTAGCGGGACAAAACCACCACCAGTGGCAGCAGGGCATAGATGCCCAGCAGCATAATGGCCTGGACCATGGGCAATGACTGCAACACGGCGGTCATGGTGACGGAAAACAGGGCCGATGCGGTGACCACACCACCGGTCGCCAGGCCGCCTTTGACGATGGATCCAGCGGTGTTGACCAATCCTGCCCCAGATGCATTATTGGCGATCAGATCATTGCTCGACCAGGAGGGGGGCGCATTGGTGAGAACCGTTTTGGCGACGGCGTCGTTTTGCTGCTCGCTGGCCAGTGCCGGCGCGATAGCGACCACCAGACCGGAGAAGCCGGCCGATGTGGCATCTGCCTCATTGATCAGTTTCTCCCGCAAGCCGATGGCCCCATCTTCCCACCACTGTTTGCAGTAGGGTTTGCCCCAGGCTGGCGGAGTCGTCGGATCGTATTCCGTATCCCTGGCCGCGTTGTAAGCCCAATCGGTGATTTGATTGGCCGGGCGCAGAGTATCGTAATAGCCGGCGGTATCCCGATAGACGTGTGAGCCCATCCAGTCGGGGTCATCGGCGCCATAGGTGGTGATAATGCCATTGATGGCCGCTGTGTTTGGTCGTTCAGTCTGGTATTTGGAACGGGCCGGAATATAGCACTGGCTGAAGAAATCACTCACCTCCTGCCGGAGTCGCGGATCGGCAATGGTGGCCAGGTGTGCTTGTTGCTCGAAGGTGCGCATATCTGCCACGGTTGGCAGGCCTTCGACAATGGCATGATTCAGGCCGGAGCTGAGGGCGATCACGCCGTACCACCAGACGGGAACATTGACGGTTGCGGCAGAACCCGTGAATCCGGTCGAACCATAGGTGCTCTGTGGGGCAGCGACGGTCGCGGTTGTTGGCGCTGGATTCAGCAAGGTCGGCGGCGGCGAGTAGGACAAGGTACCGGCATTGAGTGGCGTGAGGGCAGCGGGTTGCCCGGCCAGCACGACTACCAACAGCGCAATGAACAGCTCGATCTCCATCCGCCGCAGTGAGAGGCCGCTGGCATGGCCCACCTCACCGCCCTGCGCCGGTTCGCGCCAGTTGTCGATCAGGATGCCCAGAAACGGGAGATAGACGATGCCGGTACTGACCAGCACATCCCACAGAATGCCGTAGAAGGTCCAGCCAAAAAGGGAAGTAAAGAGCTCCAGATAGCTATCGACACTCATTGCCCTGCTCCAACGATCAAGCTCTAACCATCAAGCCAATGGCATTGACCAACACACCCTGCCCTAACACCAATTCGAGCAAAACCAACCAGGTGACGGCGCGCCAGCGTAAGCCTGTTAGTCTGGTTGCTTTGGCCTGGCTCAGGATTTTTGCATCAGCCAGCCAGGCAACCAGATGATTCCAGCCAAAGGCAATGACAGCGATCACTGTCCAGCGCATGGCTGTAAGTGTCGTCCGCCAGTCGTCGATGCTCTGTTGAACGGATTGCACGGAATCCGTTTGTAATCGATGCATCAGGAGATACCCCGCCAGCGCTGTCAGCAACACCGCCATGGTGGTGAATAGCAGAAAGTTTTTTCGTCTTGTTCGGATGTTATTGAACACGCCCACCTCGCAACGGATTGGGATCCAGGGTCGGCACTTCCGGTACGGTAAGTGAACTCTGCCGTTTGGCAGCCGCTCGCTCCAGTAATGTGGCAACGGTGTCGGAGACCACTTCTTTGCGTACACGGGTTTCAAACAGCAGGTTTTCGATTTCTTTATCGAGCTCGGCGATGGAGTTGTCCGCATGCTCGCGGGCCACTTCGGTGGCGTAGACCTCAGGGACCTGCCGCCCCGACAGCAGCAGACGTCGGGCGTACAGTGCCTTCTCGACCGTGCGTGCGGTGCTGATCTCGGAGACCAGGCGGCCCATGATCAGGCTCTGCTCTGAGGCCGGCATCTCGCGGATCGCTTCGATCACCTGGCGGGTGATGGCAACGCCGGGTGCGGTGATCTGCTCCAGGTTAGTCAGAGTGAGTGGAGTCGCGCCACTGACCAGGTTCTGGATCTCGGTGGTGACAGTGGCGGATTCCTGATAGAGCTTCGGCAGCAGGCCCGTACCGGGAATGCTGTCCTTGCGGCAGGTGTCGCAGGTAGTGACGATATTCTCGCCCACCACATCCACGGTCCAGTCCCGAGCTTCGGCCGGCGACCCCCAGATTTCCGACAGGCGGGTGGCCGATGCGGCCGGTACCGGGGTGGTGTCAGTCACGGCGCGATTCATATTGATGTTGTAACCGGCCTCGACGATGTCGCCAGTGAACTCCAGCACTGGCTGACCGGTTCCCCCGGCTTGCCCACCGATCCAGGGCACACCGTTATCGCCGTTAGAGGATTCCACCGTGTCTTTGGCGGTGACGGCATCGTTGCCGCCAATACCCATTTGCACCTTCCAATCGTTACCCTTGGACAAGGTGATCAGATCGGCGTAGGGGTTCTTACCCTGAGCAATCTCCGCCTCCATCTGCTCGCAGGATTTGGTGGCCAGCTGCATGGTTTCTTCGGCTTTGATCAGGGCATTCTGAAACAGGTCGTACAGGCCGGGATTGGCCCGTTGCAGAATGAGTGCAGGTAACGACGCTATAGCGCTGGTGGCCGCTGCCGTCATGGCGTTCATCATGTTGTCGACACCGGAACCGATGTCGTTCAAGGTATTGGTGACCGCCGCCACCGGATCGAACTTGCCGCAGCTGTAGCCGAGTCCCAGTTGCGCAGAGCCACCCAACGTTGTGGAGACCACGGCGGGGTTCGCCGGTACCGAGACCGGTTCAGCGCCACCGATCTCGTAATACCACAGCCCATCTTCTGTGGGCGCCTGAGCGGCATAGCTGACCGGACCAATGGCAATCGACAAAGCGATCAGCAGACAGTAAATAGGGTTGTGTTTGATCATGGCGGATAATTGATCCAGTTGATGTCGAACAGAAAAAACTGGCCTTCCTTTTCACAGCACTGATAAGGCCTCCACAGGTTCCAGGCGTAATCACCCTCCTCGTCCACGCGGCCACCACCCCAACCATTGGCGCTGGCGAGATCGTTGGTGCCAAAAACAGCGCAGCTTGATTCTGCTTTGGGGAGCAACATCTGCCACTCACCGGTGGCAGGATCGTCTTCAACCAATGGACCCGGCGACCAAATCCGCTGGTCGGAGCTGGAAGACGGTTCGATCTGATCGTAAATGTGCGGCTGACCGTTCCGGGTCACGATATCCCCGGCTCGCTGCGCATTGATTGCCGCGGCCTTGGGCTCCTCTGCCTGTGTGGTCCAGCCTGTTCTGGGGTAGACACCACCCCAGGTCTGCAGAGGCCAGGTGCCGATTTCCCGCATGCCGGGTATCAGACTCGCTGGATAGAACATTTCCGGGATTTCCATACGCCAGGAGAGCGCATCCAGGCTCGACATGAAATAGGGATAAAAGGAGGTGGTTTCCGATTCACACAAATAGCCGGTACCCGCCAGGACACCTGGCAGCGAACCTAAAGGATGGCCGATGACATCGGTCTCCCGAAAGATCAGATTACGGTGGTCCTTGTTGCCCTGCCCACCTTCCGTTCGATTCCCGGCGCTCTCGATGGGCACGGCCAGCAAGCTGCCGAGCAGTCCTGTCGCGGCGGAACTTTGAGCGGCCCCAAGAATACTGCGGATCTCTGTCCAGGGATTGCTACCGAGTTCGTTGTAACTACTCACCACCGCATCCGGCTGGTAATGGCCAACTTTGATTGAGGTCTCGACATCGCATTCATAAATGGAACAGCGCAGCCAAAAGCACATCCCCACCGGCATCCAGCGCATACAGCTGAGCGCGGCACTCGTGGTCTGGGAAACGATTTCCGTGGTGGAGATGGTTCCAGCATGGCTCATGAGGGGCGCCCACATCAGCAGGATGAATCCACAACGGCGGATAGCGCGCATCATGGTCGAGCCTCCCCGGCCTGCCACTGCCGATACACTTGACTTGCTGCACGAATGTCGGTGATGCCGTACACCACAGCCTTGCCATCGAAGACAATGGCCGGGTAGCGATCAATGCCGTACTGCATCGCCTGCACAAGGCCGTTAGCGGCGTTTTCCAGTTCATGGCTGAGCTGGGTATCTATCTGTTGAAAGCGATCTAGAACCAACTTTTTGGCTTTTTCCGGGTCACTGGGCAAGTCCTTGGAGAGTGCTTGTTGAAGATGTGCTATACGCTCTATGTTATAGACTGTCGTATTTTCTGGCTCACGTAATCCAAGTTCTATATTCCCGACAAAAGCTTCAATGACAGGCCCTTCAGCATCGTTAGCTTGCAAATTGGTAATCAACCCAAACGCCACGATGACAGATAGCGCCACATACCAGCCTTTCAGTGAATTCCTATGATAGTCAGCCATTTAAAAGCGACTCCAGATGCCAGGTGTATCCCGACATCCTGCGGCCAACTCAGCGCTTATTAAACCGGAAATCCCTTCAAACCGAATCGTGCTTAATTCTTGATCACCTGGCAGCATCCCCTACACTTCTAATGGACAATGGGAGCCAGCTTGTTTAGCCCCAGTGTGATAGCTGATAGACTTGACGCGATTGGAACTTTACTACCCAGAGAAAGGGCGCAAACAACTATGTACTACAGGCAGAAAGTGCTACTTGCCTTACTTGAGTCATTTGGCGGAAAACTGGCCAGCACTGATTTTCAGAAATACCTCTTTCTATACTCTCGGCTTTGCGAGAAAGATCGGAGCTACGAGTTTGTGCCCTACAAATACGGGTGTTTTTCTTTTCAATCTTACGCCGACAAATCCAAATTGGTTGCTTCAGGTTATCTGGAGGATGCTAAAGACTGGAAACTATCCGATTCATTTAACAATCACACTGCACAACTCAAAAAGGACGACGCCGGGAAAATCCAGTTATTTCACGATAAGTACGTATCGCTCAAGGGCAAGAAGCTATTGCAGCATGTCTACCGAGGCTACCCGTATTATGCAATCAACAGTCTGGTTGCCAATGAAATATTAACGGCGGACGAATACGCGGCCGTACAAAAACTCAAAGCCCCAAAAAAAGGTAAATTATTTGCCACTATCGGGTACGAAGGGATTACCGTTGAGGAATATCTCAATAAATTGATTGAAAACAATATTCGGCTTCTCGTTGATGTGAGAAAAAATCCCTTGAGCAGAAAATACGGTTTCTCGAAAACCAAACTGTCCGAGCTCTTAAATAACGTCGGTATCAGTTATAAACATTTACCTAAACTCGGCATTGTTTCCGACAAAAGAAAATCCCTGAAAACATCTCAAGACTACAAAAATCTTTTTTCAAATTACGAGAAAACAGTTATTCCCGAAGAGAAAGACACGATTGCCGAGCTTTATGATTTTTATCTGGACTCTGCCCGCATTGCCATTACTTGCTTCGAAGAATGTCATACGATGTGTCATCGCCATAAAGTTGCAGATGCTGTTGCAGGTATTGCAAATAGCAGGTTCAAGGTCGTTCACCTATAAACAAAGAAACCACACGGAAGTCGATGAAAAAAGAACGCGTACTCATTACAGTCAAGACATACCCCACCATATCTAAAGCATACAGTGAGCTGGTTTGTACTGCCGGCATTCGAGAAGATGGCTCATGGATACGAATCTACCCCGTTCCATTCCGTAAGTTGTTCGATAAGTACGATAAATTCCAATGGGTAGAGTTGGACGTTGTCGAAAACAAGAGTGACAAACGCCATGAAAGTCATCGGCTGCTAAGTCCGGACGCCATCACGCTTCATGAAAAAATGGGTACAGAAAATAATTGGCAAGAACGCAAGTCCTACGTATTTGAAAAAGGAAGTGTTTATGAGAATCTGGATGAGTTAATCCAGCTCAATAAGTCAGGCACCCTATCACTAGCCACCTTCAAACCAACAAAAATACTCGACTTGGTTGTCGAGGAAGTTGATCGAGAGTGGGATAAGGGAAAAATCGAAGCTCTCAAGCAGCAAGCGAAACAAGGCGATCTATTTTCCGATACTCCCGAATATTTTAGCGTCGTCAACAAACTCCCTTACAAATTTTCATACCGACTCCTCGACGATAAAGGCAAAGAAAGCACGATGATGATTGAGGATTGGGAAATCGGCATGCTGTTTTGGAATTGCCTGAAAAGGCATCATGGCGACGAAAAGAAGGCGATACTCGATGTCAGAAAGAAATACATTGATGACTTTGCTAACACCAAGGACCTCCACCTTTTTCTGGGTACGACTTTACAATACGACGGATGGGCGCAAAATCCCTTCATCATTATTGGTGTGTTTGCACCGCCGATCACACTACAAACCGAGCTTTTCTAACGATTCCTGCTATTTTCAATTCGTCTAGCCATCTCATAAACAGCCTCTAATTCTGAGCAGCCTTGCTCACGCATAATCGCTGCACGTTCAGCCTTCTCATGCTTTTCAGTCATGGCCAGTGCTAGCGACAAAGCAGGAGGCACGTTGCGGAACAGCGCTTCGACCTTGTCGGCCAGGACGACTCCCTCCACGTATTTTCCCGGCTCTTTGCGGGCAGACAGCAGCAGGTTGCGTTGTTCATCATTCAGATCCTTGAAGCGGGCGATCTGCTCCACCTCTTCTTTTGGCATGACCAGGCACAGCCACCACTCCATCATATTGAGCATTTTGCGGCTGGCGTCCGGAAAGTCTTCCAGATTCTGGGTGGCAATCCAGAACCAGGCACCGAGCTTGCGCCACATCTTGGTGATCTTGACCACGTAGCGCGCCAGCAAGGGATTGGTGGTAATGATATGGCCTTCGTCAGTCACCACCAGCGTGGGCCGATCGTCGTGTTGATGACGTTCCACCAGGTCGTTGATGTGACTCATCATGGACAGGTAAGCGACGGTGAGTTGATCTTCGTAGCCTTCCCGGGCCAGCATGCCCATTTCGAGGATGGTGACATCGGCTTCTGGCCAGGACTGCCCCGGCCGGTTGAAGAAGTGGCCCGCCAGGCCCGAACAGAACAGCGCCATACCATCCCCCATTTCCAGTGCTCGATTACGCCGGTGTTCGGGCAATTCCCTGTTGGTGGCGATGGTCTGGAAGGCGTTGACCACATCCTGGGTAATCACCTGGGGTCGACTGGTCTCTTTCACGGTTTTTGCGGCAAGGAATATGGCATTACGGATCAGCAGTCGGTCGGCCCGGGTCAATCGCGCGTCTTCACGTTCATCGCCACCGGTGATCATGATACGTGCAGCAATCTCCATTTCGCCGAGAATATCGCGCCCGCCGCCCTCTTCGTCCATCTCATCATCTTCGTCTAACGTCTCCTCCATTGTGGACTCATCGACGTCGAGCGGATTAAACGCATGGCGACGATCCAGCAGTCGAAGCGCATCGGCAAAGGGCGGCAGGCTGACATCGACATTGGGGTTCAGGGTGATCTGGTTCACTGACAGACCGTGATGCGCAAAATGCTGCCCCAACAACGAAAACGAAGCCCCGGCCTCGATGATAAAAATCCGTGGCCGGTGTCGTGCCATCATCTGCTGCAACAGATACACTAGCAGTGCTGACTTGCCCGCCCCCGTCGGCCCCAGGATCAGCATGTGGGCGTTCTTCTTGCGGTCATCCCGGTGCAACGGATCGAAGACCAGCGGTTCGGCACCCCGGTTGTAGAACACCAGGCCGGGATGACCGGTGCCACGGGAACGGCCGTAGAACGGTACCAAATTGGCAATATGCCGGGAGAAGATCAGGCGCGAGCGACGGCGGGATTTGTCCAGGTCGGCGTCGTAGGCCATGGGCAGGTTACGGATGTAACTGTCGAGCGACAGCAGGTCAGCTTCCTGGGCAATGGGCTGCAGACCATTGGGCAAAAGCAGCGCGTGGAGACGATTCAAATTGTTCCGTAGCGCCTTTTGATTATCTCCGCGCACATAGAAGGCCATGCTCACGGGATACAGCTTGTTGCCCTGCGCCATTTCCCGCTCCACGTGTTCCGCATCTTCCCGGGTGATCGACGCCTCTGCGGAATCACCCACCGCTGCGCGCTTGATCTGGGCAATGTGATTGCGGGTGGTGTCTTGCGGTTTGAGCGTGAGTGTTATTGCCATGATGGTGTGCTCGGGCAAACGATCGAACAGCGAATACACCTGATCCCCGGCCTGGCGCTCCGCCGTAAAGTGCCCGATGTCCGGGGCCCGCCGCAAGCTTTGGACGGTCACGACGGTGTGCGGCAGTTTATCGAAAATCCAGCTCGAGGATGCCTCGTCGGAGTGTGGCATCGACAGCGTAAGCTGTTCGGCAAAGTCATAGCCGAAGGGTAAATTGTCATCACCCGGATAAGGTGCCAACTGCAGCAGTGATTCCGGATTACCGTCTGCCAGCGGTGGATTGGGATTGAACCAGCTCAGCAACCACTGATAAAACGCTTGACCATTGGCCCGTTGGGCGTTGATTCCGGCAGAGGCCAGTGAGGCGATCCATTTGGTGGCCACGTCATTGAGCGCCTCCTCCATTTCAACAGCGGGTGGCATTTTGCCGTTGTTTTTCAAACGGCGGTAGAGCACAACGCGGATCCGCCGTTGCTGCCCCTGCCAACGCGAACCGGTGACGGTGGTATCGTCAAACAACCCACCCGGTCGGGAAATCGCTTGCAGGTGCTTCGACATCACCGACTGGTAATGTTGAGAATAATCCGATGCGCGCACCGTCGGCGAAGGATAACGGGCCAAAGACTCATTGAATTGGGTTAGCCTGGGCTCGTCCTGCACATAGATCTGTAAGACCCAAGGCGCATCGTCGCGCTCGGGAATGGCCTCGTTGATTGCCGTTTGAATGGCGTCACGCAGCTGGGTCATAAAGGCTGGCGTCCTTGCCTCGCAACCGACCGGCTGCACCTCGAATAGGGCACCAAGACTGACGCCGTCTTCCAACAAAAATGCCCTACTCTCGGGGATGTATTCCATCCAGGGCAGCAAATCGGTAAACGACGGCGGGCGGCTATAGTGCTGCTTGATCGTCGCGTTGGTTAGTGGCGATGTATTCGAATCATCAGGTTGGTTAGCTGGCATGGGTACCCCTACTGGTCTGACGGCGAATGACTAACTGCCGACGGCGCCTCGCCTGACACTTCCCCCGGCACTTCTCCCGGCAAGGCGTATTCCACCCTTTCATAAAATGGAAAGGTGGTGACATAACCTGGTACCGGGGTGCGTTCACTGCCCGATAGGTGGGGAAAGATATACATCACCAGCGTGGGATTGGGCAGACGTGGAAATACCGTGTCGAGTTCATTAGCAGCCTCCCGCACAAAGCCCTGGTAGTGGTCGATACCGGATTGCGGTAACGGCTGACCACCGATGACTCGCCGATGGTCTGGCTTCTGAACATCCACCATGTGCTGATCGTAAATGGACTTCATGGTCGGGCCGTCCTGCGGTAGTACTGTCTCTTTAGTGCTGGCGCAGCCGACCATCAGAGCGCTAGTCCAGACCAGAACCAGTGGTAAACGTCGCTTGCTGGAAAAGATTGGTTTCATGATGAAGTTTCCTGCCGTTGGAATGGAAATCGATGGGGAGTTCATGATCAACGTGAATTGCCAGCTGGACACCGGCGGGCACGAAGACCGCATCGAAGCTCTGTGCCTGACGCTCCCGCAACCACTGGGCGACTTCGTCGCTACCGCCGCTCAGGGTTTTGCCCAGTACGTATTTACCGGTCTCACCGGAGACCACACTGGTGGCCGAGCCTGAATCATTGATCAGCGTTGTGGTTTCGGCCTGTGCTGCCGCTTCACCGGCGGCTTCGAGGGCCATCACACCAATGCGTTGTGTCAGGAATGCGGGAGCGTTGGTCTTGCGTTCGCCCGTGATACAGGGGATGCCCCGCGCATCGGAGATCCAGCCCAGCGGTCTATCGCTGCTTCCACTGGAACCACCCCGTTGGTTGCCGCCACTGGACTTTTCATCAGAGGAAATGGTCTGAATGGTGCCGTCCTCGAACACGAAGGTCACCGATTCCAATTTCCCGGTCACACAGGAGAGCGTCCAGTCGCCAACAGCCGTTCCACTCCAGATCATGCCCTCAATACCGGGTATGCGCAGTCCATTGGCGGCCAGGTTTTCTTTACCGGTAATCACCTTGAACGGCATGGGGTCGCGCACCTGTCCCTGAATTGGCACCCTGCCCACCAAGGCGGTCATACCGGTGGAGCCAATCAGGGTGGCATTGCGCGGCACGGTGTAGACCGGCAGAGCGGTATTGAGGGCTTTGGATCCTTTCGCTACCAGCGATTTCACTTCCGGACCGGCGCTATCTAACGCATTTCGACTGCCGCGAGTGAAGCGGTTAAGCAACGCCTCCTTATCAGCATCAGGCGATGGCGCAAGCTCCAGGGGGTTGACCCACACCAGTGATTCCGGTTCCGTCGCCGATGTTCTGACACCATCCAGACCGAGTCCAACCGGAATATCAGAACCCGTGGAAGACCGCTGTGTCGATGATGTCCCAAAGCGGTTGGCCAGGGAATCCACCCTCGCCGTCAACGCGGCGATGGCCGACGTGGTTTCGCTTGGCGCGGCGTCCGTACGTTTTTCCTCCAAAGCTGTCTGCACTCTCGACAGCACGTTGTTTTCGATCTGCTTTCGGTCTTCGATCAGATCGCGGTTTTCCTGTTTGAGTGCGGTGTTATCCCGACGCAGGGCATTGAGCTCCGAAGTCATGGCGCTGACATTGGCCGTCAGTGTCTTGATGGTATCCGCCGGGGTATCGGCATCCGGTTTCGGTGCCTGTGGCACGGCTTCCAACAGCTGGGGTTGATGGTCACTCGGGGAACAGGACTTCACCGAAACGAGCACCGCCATCAGCACAACGGAACCGGCAAGAAGTGGTAACAAACGATTACTGGTGACCATCGACATGGGGTAGATTCCTATCCTCTCTCAAAGCGCCACATCAAAAGGCCGCATCAAAGCGCCGATCCGACACCAGATAGACGGCTGTGGTATCGGCCTCACTGCCAGCGGGTAACAGGCGATTGTGCTGAAAGGTTGCCGCCAGCCATGACCCGCGCAGTTCGCGTGGATCCAGCACGACGGGGCTTTGGGTACGATTGATCAGCTTGACGGCAGTGACGTACCGCAAACCCGCCTTCCAGGCAGCAACCGGCACGGCTTCAATCTTGCCGCCCACTACCAGATCGACCGGTTCGGGGTTTACGGGTACGGCAACCACGCCCGGCTGCCGGGGGATCAGTCGTGTTGGCGCATAGAGTTGTTGCGCGGCATACCGGGTTAAAGCGGCATAACCCAAAGACTGTGATTGCTTGCCCGAAGTTGACTGATCGGCACCGGCATCTTGCGGTGACTTTTGTTGTAAGTTCTGCCGTGACTTTTGTGGGGATTGGAGCAGTACCTGCACATCCGGCAATAATCCACTGTCTGATCCGCCTGACGCCGCTGAAATATCGAGGACGTAGATCGGGCCGTCGGTTTCCGAGCGCACCATGACGCGGGTGGGCTCAAAGGTTTGACTGGCCAACAGATATAGGGTGCCGTTGATGCTTTGGCTGCGCAGCAATGGTGTCAGTGACTGTGGCAGGCCGATGCTCACCGAATCAGGAAAATGCACCAGGCGCTCTTCACCAACCACCAATGGAATTGCGATGGGCGCTTTGTTCCAGACAACGCGTTCCGGAGTGCTCAATGCCGCGTCATCGACTTGTGCAAAGGACAGCAACGGGAAACAGAGACCGAGCAAAGCAATCAAACTCAATGACGCACAGAAATAACGAGAATTCATTGGGAGGATTCCTTATTGGTAATGGCGCCAGTCACGCTGGGCTCAGCCAGCTCGGCATCGGTTAATCGACGCGGGCCGTCACTGGCGTAGCCGTCGAGTGCCAGACCCCAGGGATTGGCTTCCGGATCGATGGCCTGACGCACCACGCGAATCGGGTAGCGAATCGTGGTTTGCTTGACGGTCACGCCTTTCACGGACTCCAGCAGATCGAGATCTAGCCAGACAATCCAGACATCGGGCGACAACACATCGACTCGGCGCTCCTCGTAGCCATGCCCCGGTACTTCATGGACACCGCGCACCCGGTAGGCCAACTCGCCGCGTCTGGCTTTGAGCTCCATATCAGCGATCAGGTCGTTGCGGTAGCGGGGTGTCAGGTAGGGCGAGATTCGGAAAATTGCGCTGCCGTAATCCGTTGCGCCGTTTTCTGGCCAGCGATTGAGCTGCTGGAAAATGTAGAACGCAAAGGCATAGACATTGGCCGGAGGCACTTCTTCGGCCGCCAGAACTGCACCAGACCGCAGATCAGGTGGCACATAAACACGCAGCTGCTTGGGTGCCTGGCTCCAGCCGATCCAGAGCGCGAGAATGATCAGCCCTTGCAAGCCAATCACGATCCACAGGGAACGTAAATGGGACCGCACGTTATCGATTTCGAGTCGGTAGCGGCGCATAGTGCGTTCTCCCTATATCCCAGGAACCGCTGCGTAGTACCCAGGGCGTGCGATACAGCCCCATCGTCTGCAGACGAATACGCAGCCATTGCTGGTAATAGCCTCCAGGCCGGCCGCGTTTGATACGCTGAAACAGCGTCGCCAGAACGACCACAGTGGCCACCACACCGACACCGGCAATACCAAAACCCATGGTGATGGCACCCAGCAACCAAGCCAGTAACAGACTGAGGGGCAGCCATATCACAATGACCAGCCCCACAATCATGCCCAGCTCAGAAGAAGAGCAGCCTTTAAAGATGGCGGGCTCGGCATTGAGCCGATCCGCCAGAATTTCATGGTCGTTGGACATTCGCGTCTCCTACGGCAAGTTGATATTGACGCTGGCTGTTAAATAACCCCAGCCGCTTCTGTGAGCAGATAGCTGGCGAAGATCAGCACGATCGCACCGACAATCCCCAGCACACCGACTTCAGCCCACTCTGCCTTGCCCTGGCGAGCTTCATTGAATTTTGCGAAGCCCAGGTAAGCGATCCAGAGAAAACCCAGCACTGCGATGGCCAGTCCAAGTACCAAGCCGCCGTCTTTGATGTAGCCTTGAATCAAGCCGATCCAGTCACCCGCCGGCGGCGCGGTACTCGGCGCAACCGGCGTCGGCAACGCCGCCCAGAGCGGCAGTGGGAATAGCACCGCGACCGCTGCCGATAGCGGCTTGCGGATGGCAACCGATTTCTTGTTGAAACCGTTTTTTGTATTTGATGTGTCCATAACAAATGTCCTCTTCTGTAACGCTGATAAAAAGGGGAACTACCCCCGCATCCCACTGCGCTGCATCGCCGTTTGCCCTTACCGGACTTTCTCGGTCTCAACTCGATCGACTCACCGCAAATAGAAACCCAAAACCATCAACACAATGCTTGCCCGCAGGGTACTCCAGGTCAGATCAAAGAGCGTGGCCTGCCCCTCCTGCCAGGCCCGAAAAGTTCCTAACGCTACCCAGATCACCCAGACAAACGCCAACACCAACACCATCGACGCGATGGCCGTCAGCATTGTGGCTGGGGTAATACCGGAACCGGCTTGAAAAGCTGTTTGTTGTGCGGCGTTCATGACGAGACCTATCGACGGTAATCGCCGCGCAACGGCGGAAATGAGCGAGGCTGAGCACGGGGGGAATCGATGTGTGACTGAATGCCGTCCTTGATCTGTTTCAGGTCCTGACGCAGCCAGTCATAACGAAATCGGATACGGGAATCCTGCTCGGCGTTGGCCTCGGCACGCTTGATTAATGAGTCGAGGGCATTGAGCTCATGGATGACTTTGGCGAGCGCCTCGCGCTCGGCGTCTGCATCGGCAAAAGCCGCCGGCGTGACAACCAAGCCTATAATCAGAAAAGAAGGTAGCCAGAGATGGCGTTTCATGGCACTACTGCTCCCGTGAGTTGTTACGGGGCATAGTGCGAGAATTAGAGACGATGGACGATGGGAAATCTATTCGGTGGGCGGGTTGGTTTTTGAATCCTGATTCTCATTATCTGCTCACGGCCAGGAGCGGATATTCGGGACTTTTACTCTGCACCTCCATCCTCTAAACAAAAAAATCACCCCTCTGCCTCCCTAATTAACGACTTATTTTTCCATCTTCGTATATTAGATCTGCACGTGTCGCGATTAGGCGCTCTATAGCAATATCGCTGTTCTCAAAGTCAGGGCATTCAGTAATAATACCTGAGAGGCAATAGTGAATAATGCCTCCCTTTGTTTCAAATATTCCGATCATAGGACCGCCTGAAACCCCTCCTAGATTGTATTCAGGTGGAGGTGGGCTTATAGGGGTACCGGGGACTTGATATTCTGGTTGGAGAAGCCAGCTGATCTGGGTGTCATTGACCATTCTCGAAACTACGAGAGCAGTGAAAAGGCCAAAATCCACTTCTCTTTCACCAGTCAATAGACGTTCAATTCCAGGATATCCAGCAATAAGTATCCCTTTTCCTTCTTCTGGGGGTTTTGGAGGCCACATTTCTAGCGGCATTATGTCTTTTCCAATACTTTCTAATATTTTCTGCTCCAGTGAAATTGTAGCGAGATCGTACTTATCAGATATGTCTATGATCAAGCTCGATATATCTTGGATAACCGCATTAAAAAACTGAACCACTACATCATCACATTGTTTATCTGTTTCTAATTGCCGAATGACATGTGCTGCGGTTATTCCAATTAACTTTTGAGGAGTTTTGACTAATGTTAAAGTGCCGCTATGGAGTAGATCTAACCGTCTTTCTTCTTTTTTTGACCAATAAATCGGTACGCAGCAACGTCGTAATATATTTCGGTATACACAGCCAAGGTCACCTGCGAGAAGTTCTTTGGCTCTACTGGGAGTAATAAAATTATTATCAACCTGAGCGCTAAGGCAAAACAGTCCTGCTGTATCATTTATTTGTGTAGCACATGCTTTGGATGCCTGTTCTTTTCTAATTGATGGTATCGTTTCTAGTAAGCATTTTTTGGCTTCCTGACAACGCCGCCTGAACCAGGCTTCAGAGTTAATTTCTAATTGGCATGACATTTTGTTTTTTTTAGTCATCTTTGTGCACCAATAATTAGTTAATTTTTTTTAAGCTCTACCGGCCAAAAGAAGACTTTGAGAAACCAAACCAAAATTAATAAACAAATCCGTCCCCTGTAAGTCTGGCGCTCCAGGCGGATCGCCACTGACGCGAAGAGGGTGCGGATTTTGGAAGCCGATAATTAGCGCCTATAGAGATTCACTCTTATATCGTCAGTGAAGAAACTACTCTCACTCCATGACGATATAATATTTCTTGAATCAAGCCATCTGACCAAATTCTGATTCTGGGATGTATTTTTTAGTCTCGGCGCATTGTACCCGGTTTTTATTTCTGAAAAAGGTTTCGGTAGATTGGCCAAGACATTACGCACTTCGTCATCTGTCATAAGAGAATGATATTTGTTAAAGAGAGAAATTTGCGTCTCTATGGGCTTAGAATGTAATACCAAAGATTGCGCAATATTCCCATTAAGATTGGATATGTTGGCATCGGTGTTGTTAATAATTGGGCCGATAAGTGCTGATCGTTCGGGAAGGCTCACGAGGACACCTAGATCCATCAATTTGACTATCCCGAGCTTAGCATTATGATCAATTTCAGATCGAAGCAACTCCTCTCGGTAGTCATCGTCGAGGGCAAAGTTGTCTGGATCTGCCAGATATTTGTCGATGTTTGTCGCGACGAATAGTACCTGCAAATCTCTCTTATCGGCGAGCGCGTCGAGACTAGCCTTAGAGAATGTGATTTTTCCTTCATCTATCAGGATTCGAAGCTTGGCTGGTTCAAGTCCTTCGGGTGGCTCATTGAACGTTTTCGGCAGGATGTGAGCATATTCTCTATAGGCAGTATCAGACAGCGAGCCGGCCCTGACGAGGAATTGACGAAGCTGCTGTGAATCTGAGTCGCTTGGTATGGGGTATTGCAGGATAGCCGCACGGACAACATCTCGATCGAGATAGCCAACCAAGCTATCTGCTTCGAACCCTTCACTTTCTATAAAATCACGACAGTTCACCCAGGTTGGTTCGATCATACTTAGCTTGAACAGCACCGCGTGCAATCTCTTAGGCACGTCCTCTAGGCTTGGCAATAATGTTGTCTGCCGCTCTAAAAACTCCCGAAGATCATCCTCATCAAGTGTATCGTGGCGAACCACGGAAAGAATAGCAGGCGCATCCTCTTTAGAGTTTTCTTCCAACTCCAAAAGTACATCGCTAAAGTAGCGGTCGAAATCGCGTTCGACCCGCTCCATCAAGATAGCGTTGTTCGTCGAACGTATGGCAGTGAAGTTTCTCTCGCGCAGTGGCTCGAGATTGTTCTCTCCCAATATCGACCCGTAGACGTATTCCAGGTTCGCTATCGTAAGTTCGAAAAGCCCCGCCTCGAACATGAACCGTACAATTCCAAAGTGTTTTTTGATTGAAGCCAGATCTTTGACCTCGAAGTCGAGGCATTTAAGGCGTTCCGGTGCTAGTTCGGGTGACTGCTCCAGAATCTCAGGAAGGTTCACCGAAACAAATTCCGGTAGCTCGTCAAAATCCCTTGCGAGCGTTTTGAGCGAGCCTTCAGGTAGGCCCGCAAGCAGTTGGGTGACGTGAAGGATATTCTTGGGGCTGGCAATGGCTGTTGGGACGAGACCTTTCCAAGCGTCGGTTAATCCCGATAGTAATCCTGCAACATAGCGGCCGCTGTCATAATAGGCATCGAAAAAGCCCTCGCAGCTCTCAAACTCGGCCGAGAGAAACTCGAAAAGCTTCTGCGTTTGGTCAAGATAGCGGCTCCGATCACTCAGGAGGCTATCAACGAGCTTAACGTTCAAAACGTAACTTTGCCGGAAGTCTTCATCTCGCATCGCGGCAATGACCTCTTTGGGATTGTCAATCGGAAAACCCGGCTCAGGCGTGACGAATGCCCGTATTTGGATCAGAAACTTGTTGTCATTGGGCGACAAACGGCCTGAGTGAAAGAGTGAAGTGTATTGGTAGTAGGTATCGTCGAGATGGCCTTCCAGGATCAGAAAACGGGCAAGCTCTCCGTTTTTCCCGAAGTCCTTAAAAAGATCCTGCACTCGGTCGGTGTTCAAACGCAACAGCTCGTTGAGCTTAAAGGTGCGAAGCGTTGCGATCTTTGATTTAAGGTCGCGTATTCGGCGTAAGCTCTTGTTCTTACTGTCAGTCGCCTTGCTTTCGATCTCCTCCTTGCGTTGCTGATAGGATTTCTGAGAATCCACCTCATTTTGCAGATTAGGAATATTGTGCTGTTGTTGATGTCCTTGAACGTTGCGGCAGTTAAGACGCGGAGCGTCTAGCAGCTGTTCAAACGCATCGTGCGTGACCATCTGCTGAAGGCTGATCCATGTTCGCCCGTCAAGACTGACGCTTGCAACATTAGCTGGCAGCTTTTCAAGCAGAGCCATAGCGTAGATTTGGCGCAATTCTCTCACGTCCGAAGGCGTCTGTCGTTCGGCGACGTTGAGTCGCTCTTCGAGTTCCGCGATCTCGTTCCTGCAAGTGGTCTCACCATGCCTGATCAACTTGTCTTGGCGGCTCAAAATTTCGGCGAGAGTACCCGCGCCCTGGTGCAGTCGCTCAAAGTCCCTGGGATAGACGTTCTTATAGATCAGGATCGCGAGGAGCTTGTTGGCATCAAGCAGATTCTCTCCATCGGTTTCCAAATTGGCCACATAAATGGCATATTCATTGAAAATGTTCTGAATCAATCTAAGGTCGTTCAGGTATCTGGAGACCTCTCTCAGGAACTGCCGATCAAGGCGCCCGTCGAGATCGAGTCTCCTTCCCTGTTCAAGCACCATGTCGATCGAATTTGATGTATTGATGATCGGAATGACGGGAATGATGAATTCGAAGAACTTGGTTCGATCGGTGCTGACGAACATGTCGTCACGCAGGGCGTAGAGAAACCTGATGGTTCGTTTCACGCCCGCGTTCTCGTTAACGAGGCTATTAATTTCGCGCAGCGTAACGAAAATTTCGGCATTTTCAAATCGATCTATATCTTCAATGACTACAAGATCGTAATCGGTTGATTGGAAGAAGTAGACTATTTCGTCTAGGTGACGGTTCAATATGGACGACTGGTCATCATGTGCGGGCTTTATCTCAACGTCCTTCAGCGAGATGCTCTTGAGTGATAGACCGAAGCTCGCGACATAAAAGTGATGCAGTGTCACCCAGAGGAATGTTGTCGCGAGCACTAAGGTCCCCAGGTTGAACCAATTGCTGAGCGCGAGCGGAACGAAAAAGGAGCCGCTGATGATGTCTTCTCGCTGATGAAACACATACCAAAGCGCGAGAATTCCAAGCATTATGTAAAGAGATTTAAAAATCGACCCAACACCGGGCGACTGAATTCTTTTGAACCGCGATAGCGGAAGCTTGTTTGCATCAGCACCATACAGCATCTGTTGCAGGATACTTCTCTCAATCTCTTGACGGCTCACCTTCTCGCCCCCCGAATCTGTCTCGGGAATGAACGCAGCAAGAGAAATATGAAGCGCAGGCCGCCGATACTTCTTCAAGAAGGATTGGATGATGCTGCTCTTTCCCGACCCATAGGGACCCGTTAGGGCAATGTTAGAGACCTTCGCATTGTTCGTCGCAAAGAGAATCGCTTCGGAATATATGCCAGCCTTGTCCGCCTTATCAGTTGGCGCGAGGTCCACGAACTTCGATTGCATGTCGGCGGAGCGGTCTTTGCTTTCCAGCCAAGACACGATGCTATAGAGGCTATTGGCAAGCCAGCGTGTTAGTGCGGTGATGATCTTTATCATACGATACTGAACTAACCTTAAAGATCTATTTCCATCAATCGTGACTCAAGATTTAAACCTGATCTATATTACCATTGTGTCTCATCACCTCTGAAACTTGAGCCGCTTGCTGACTATCTATCTGCGCCCCATGAATTCCACCAAACTTTGCTCTGAGGTCTTCAATACCCAGCACTTTCGTCAGCGCATCTAACGATGGGCCTCTGTGGCTGCCAGGTAAACCGGTCGCCTGCGCCCAGGGAATTGCTGCTTTCTGACTGCAAAACACACCTTGAATTGGCGGCATTGACAAAGCATATCGGTAGACGTGATCCAGAATAATCGGCCAGTCAAAACTCGCGTTGTGAATGACGATAAGCTGATCTTTCAGGTATTCGGCGATCTGATTCCATTGGAAATCAAAGGAATCAAATCCTGCAGCCTGTTCATTGGTAATGCCGTGTATCGACTGCGCTTCTTCTGAAATGCGTTTTTGTGGCCGTGTTTTAAATTCGATGGATTCCGCTATCGCTCGATTTCTCACCACGGTGATACCGAGTGTCACGATATCCGGTGGGCCGTTTTCGTCAGGGAGTCCGGTGGTTTCGGTATCGAGGACGATGTAATCGTCCGGGAGTTGGGTGAAGATCCACAGCAGCTCATTGCACTTAGACATAGTACATTGCCCTCACCTCCTGCCACTGCCATCGAGAGATTCGACGTTGACTATCGCTCCCTGGTCATAGTGGTAGCGCAGATAACGCCAGTGAATCGCATCGGACAGCGCTCGAGCACGCATTACTCCGTAGCACTCCCCTTTCGCTCTCACGCTTTGGTAGTGAACACCAAAGCTTTTGGTATCACGTAACGCGTAACCGAGCTGCTGGGCTTCGCCATAATGATCGGTGTCGTAGATGGCGTCTCCAAGCAGGTGACGGACATCGTGGAGAGTTGTCGGCCCCAACTGTGCGCGAATCACGCGCATTTCCTGAGTGGTCTTGTCGATTCGGGACTCACGCAGGAAGCGCGCCCGGTGGTAGGACGATTCGGCAATGGCGACCGCTTCGTCGGCAGCGCAGTAATAGATGCCGAAGTCCCAGTTGAAGCGACCACCTCGGCCATCGACCGGCGGGTGGGTAAAGGCCGCCATGATCCAGGAGGCACCGTCGCCATAGACCCGGTCTTCCGGTGGCACCAGGCGAATATCACCGACTTCATCCCGTAGCCGGGGGTTGGTCAGGGACTCGACAGCGTAGAGCACCTCCCAATCCTGTGGGTTGGAGACGCGTTCGAACAGGTGGATCTGCGGGTAGCGCGACAGGATGATCCGATAGACCGATTCATTGACCTCGCTAGTGGGTAACGTATCGATAGCGATCACCAGCCACCCCGCTCCGCATCGAGAAAATCCCTGACCATGGCCAGGTCGACCACCTGACCAGCGAGTATCCGGTCCAGCGGCGCCGTGCCATTGAACAGCGGGTTGTCGTTGGGAGTAGCCAGCCACTGGTCAGCCAGCACCTGATCAGGCAACAGGATTTGCAATGACTTGTAGATCCCCAAAATGTAGCTGGCCCGTTCCAACAGGTCTCGCGTCAGCTTGGCCTTCTCGGGTTGGCTCTTCCAGTTATAGAGGGTCTTCTCATTGCTGAGTCCCAGTAGCGTCATCTGCTGGGCTCCAGTGAGGCGCCACTGGCTGAAGATATTGAAAATCGCCGGCAGCAGTGAACTGGTGACACTGGAACCACGTTGCAGCAGTTGTTCGGCTTGAGCGATCATGATTACCTCCTAAGCAGCATTCATACTGTATTTTTACAGTGCTTAAATGCAGCCTAGCAGACTGTAAAGGTACAGTCAACTGGTTCAATGACTTAGTATTAGAAGTACGTTTAAAGGTACTTTTTAAAGGTACTGGCTGTGATGGTGACGGCGAAGGCAAAGGCCAGGGCAAATGGCAGGATGATCCAGGACGGGTGCAAACTGAGCGGCAGCGCCAGGTACAACACCCAGGCCATGATGATCAGCGGTATGGCGGCTTTCTTGGCGTAGTGGTACACGAAAGAGCTTTCCCTGCCGCCTCCCCAACGCCGCAGGTCGCGCCGCACCAGTCCATCCACCAGCGCCACCAGGGTGAACAGTCCAAATACCGGCGTGGCCAGCGTCAGGATGGCGAGTCGTACCGCAAAGACCTGGGTGATTTGCATACCCGCCAGCACATAGTCAGCGACGGGCCGGTAAAATCGGTGCAGCACCGGTCTCAGACCGGTTTCCTCCGCAGATGGTACCGGTGTGATCCAGTGAATCAGATCCACGAGCCCCGTCCACTCGAAGGCAAACTGGTAGATGCGATCCGAGAGGTTACTGGCGAACACCATCGGCTGGGCGGTTAGCCAGCTGCGATGAAAGTCGGCGCCGAGGAACTGAAGTTCATTCACCAGCATCTGCCGACTGTGGCCAAGTCCTTGCTCTTCCCACCAGAACGCCATGCCGATCCACTCCACCAGAATGGAGAACCACAGGGAGAGAAACAGCCATTTGAGGCACTGGGCGATGCCCGTCAGCAGCCGGGATACGGTACCCGGCTGTGCAACCGTCCGTCGGGGATCACGGGGCTCCACCGTGCTCAAGCCTGCTCACCGGCGTCTGAGGGTCGGATCGCGGCCTCGGAGACGGCGTGCCACCAGTGATCGGTGACCCGGTACCAATGATCGTTGGTGATATAGCTGCGGCGCATGGCCTCGGCTATCGCCTCAAAGTCGTCGGGCATGGCCGTATCCTCGCGGTCATCCGGCAGCGGGATGCGGATTTTCCAGAGCTGGCCGCCTTCCAGCAGGGCGAAGGCCTGTCCCTTGGGTAGTGTGACCATATCGGCGGCGGTCAGCATCGGAACTTCCGAGACGCTGATCCGGTCTTCGTTGCGGGATTTGAAGTCGACCCCGGAACCGGGATCCGACGAATCATCGACGCCGGAGACACTCATCAGGGTGAAGACCTCAACCCGCGGCAACTGCTCGGTCAGCATGGCGGCGGTGTCCAGCTCTTTCACCCGCAGCATCAGCAGGGTATTGAAGTTACCGGCCACCTGCCCCGCTTTCGCCCGACTGCCGATCCGTGCTTCCACGTCCGACCAGGTCTGAGTATAGGCCGTGACCTGAAAGCCTGCCCCGCCGGCCTTGTTCAGCAGTGGCACGAACTCATCACCGATCAGCTCGTTAAACTCATCCGCATGCAGAGAAATGGTGGGGGTCGAGTGTGGCGAGGTTTTCAGGGTTGGCGCATGAGTACCCTTAGCCGCGACACCGTGCTTGTAGATATGCCCCGCGACGGACACCAGATCCGCAAACATGGAATTGCCCACCGCACTGGCCACTGTGGTATCGGTGAGTGCATCCAGTCCCACATACACGATGCCCTTGCGGCGCACCACATCCATCCATTCAAAGATCGGCCTGGCGTCGTGCTTATCCTGGTAATCCGGTGAGATCAGCCCGGCAATGGTACCTGTAGTCAGCTTTTCCATCAGCGGGCCGACGGAGCTGACGATCTTGTCGAAATAGGTCTTGTCGTATTTGAACGCGGAAATCAGCCCGTCCAGGACGGGATCGTAAATGGCCTTCTCCTGCAACAAGCGCATGCAGGCGATGGCTTCCATCGACCGGCCACGTAGGGCATTGGGCAGGTTGCGCTCTTTGATATCCGCCGCGCGCTCTTCAACCAGAGACGGCCAGGCTTCGATGCCGGCAACGTCGGCACAGTGGCCGGCGTATTCCACAAACAAGGGCTCGATGTCGTTGATGTAGCGACGGATCTGCTGGTAGTCCGGCCGGCGTTTCAGGGCCACCAAAGCGCGCGCAATGATATTGACGAAGCGCCAGGCGAACTCCTTGAAGGCAGCGGAGTTGCCCTCGTTGGGCAACTGATTGGCGATACGGGTCGCGACCTCGGTAATGCGGGAGAAGTTACCGATGGCGTTGTAACGCGCCGACAGTTCCGGAAAGCCGAGATGAAACAGATAAAAATCGTCCAGCCGACCGGCGCGCTTCGCCTCGGCGTAGATGCGACGCAACAGATCGGCATCCCCTTTGGGGTCAAAGACAATGACGACATCGCCCCGGCGGATGTCCTGGGTAATCAGCAGTTCCGCCAGGCGTGTCTTACCGACGCGCGTGGTGCCCAACACCAGCGTGTGCCCAACCCGTTCACCCAAATCCATCCACACGGGCTGCTCTTGCGGTTCAACCGCGTGCAGGGCGGGTTTACCGCCGACGGCTGGTAATGGTGCCAGCGGGTTCCAACGGCTGCGGCTACGCAGGGCTTTGGCCAGCAAAGACAGGACTGGCATCGATTCCCAGGCCACTTCCTTTTGTCGCGCCCACTGGTATAGCGAGCCCGGCTGAACGCAACGTTGAACCTCGGGCTTGAGGGTATCGCGCAGGCGCTGGGTGTGTTGCTGGGTCCAGCGAAAGCCTTTGCCCAAAAACAGCTTATGGCGACTGACGGGGATCTGGTTGGCCCGCACTTGGTAATCCGGCAGCCGCTTCATGTGATGCTGGTAGCGCAACACACGCCATGCTTGACGGCCCCGCCACAAGCCAAAGCCGAAAAAGGTCAGGCTGGTGGCCATTGCGATACCCGGTGGCATCATCAAGGCCCAGGGGGCGAGCCAGGCCAGCGTACCCGCCGCAAACGCCGTACAGGTGGACCATAACTCTACGGGAGGCCGCAACAGCGCTTCCATCGGATGCGAACTCATTGCCGGATGCCATCACGGGTAATCAATACCGGGTAATGATGAATACCCAGTGCGGTGGCCAAATCACTCCCGGAGCCCAGAGTGACGGATAAGTCCTGCGCCACTTCAGCAACCCGTCGAACATCCGCCTCGGTATCGGCTTGTACCAACATGCCCACCGCACCCAGGGCTCTGAGAGTGTCGTGGTGAGTCGCCAGCCATTGCACTGACACCGCATCCGAGCCGATGAGAAAGAAGGGGCGTGGATTCCCTTGCGCCAAACGCGCCAGGGCTTCGGGACTCAGTTGGCTATCGGCGGTATCGCCTACGACCAATCCGGGTGAACGTATGGGCAATAAATTGCCGAGAGTCGCCGGACCGAGCAAGGACGTTGAAGATGGATTGTGGTCGCTCGATTCAGCCGGGGCGGTCGATTGAGTTTTCTTCGACAAAAGTGGGCTGAGTAACGGCGCTAAGGGTCGGGTCTGACCACTGTCATAAATCACCGCCAGCTCAGCCAATACGGAGGAGTTCATGACCAGCCCGAGCACGAGGACTGGCAACGATCGTTGTTTATGGATTCTCAAGACGTACCTCCTGTGGTGTATCGTTCAACCACATCCAGTGCGCCTTGACCCGCTGACCGTAGCGATCAGCTCGGGCAGGATCGTTGGGTGCGTGATAGCAGCCGGCGCTTTGAATCCATTGGGTGTGTTCGACGAAGCAGTCGCGCAGGATCGCGGCGGCCACACGCAGGTTGTGGTATGGATCCAGCGCTTGCCAGGATGAACCCAGGACTGAACGGTGGTAACGCCAACTGATTTGCATCAGCCCGATATCCACTGAGGTTTTAGTTTCTGTCAACACCATCTCCAGTGTCTGCCATGCCATCTGGCGCGACGGGAAATAGTGTCCTTCCCCATCAATATTGAGCGCCCATGGCCAGGGGCGGAACTGTCCACCGCTGAGCGAGCTCTGTCCGCTCTCGGTCAAGGCCACCGCGTAGAGCAGGCCCGGAGGCAGGCCGTATTCGCTCGCGACTTGCTGATACCCCACTGGCACGGATTGCGACTGCGCGGCCGTCGACCACCACAGCAAACCGATAACACAAGGTATGATCGGCCAATTCACCATGACCGGCGCCCGCTAGAATCGTGATAGCGGCAAGGGCATCAAGCGATCATCCCGCCGCAGTATCAGTACGGGCAAATCTTGTCCTTGCAGACCCGTATGTGCGGAGACCTTACCTAGCGCACCATCGTCGATGTTCAAGGTAATCTTGTGCTCACTCACCCATTGTGGATCGATCTGTTTCGAGGCCGCCCAGTCACGTATACGGGATTCCTCACCGGCAAACACATCGATCAGGTACAGATCGATGCCAGAGAACTGTTTGATCTGGCTGACCAATCGCTCCAGCACCGCATCGCAGGTCGGGCATTGGGTATCGGTAAAGAACAACACCCGGTCCGACGACTGCCACACGAATTTTCCAGCCAGACCTTGATCCGGCTTGGTGGACGCTGCAACACCGGGATCGATCAACAAACCGTTGGGGAAAAGACGCCGCTGGGCGTCGTCGTAAGCCCGCTGAAACGCCAGGATGCGTTCGGCATCGTCACGCATCATCACTGCCCACTGTTCAGCGTAGCGCCGACGTTCATCGGCACTGCGGGCGTGGATGCCCAGCACTTCGAGGGGTGACAAGGTCGCAGGACTCACGCTGCCCCGGATACCCTGCAGCAAGGATTGGTAACGCTGCCATTCCGACTCATCTAATCCCCACGAGTCAGCACGAAACGGCTGAGAGTCGATACGTTCTGTCGCAGATTGCTTGATCGCCACTGTGTTAGAAGATTGAGATTCCGCTGCCTGTCGGGTATCCGCGTTAACAGGCAACGTGACGCAAAGACAGAACCCGACCAATGCGATGGCAGGTTTTCTCATGCGATGCTCAATGGTCATCTTCATTGACCTGTTGGTCGACGGGCACGGTCAGATCGCGCTGAATGATCAGCTGATACTCCTGATCACAAATACGCACGGAGCATTCTCGATCGTCTATCTGATCGCCGATCGAAACCGCCTCACTTTCAGCACGCGGTTCCGGATCAATCTGCCCGGACTCAGCACCCATAACCCATGCGGTAACAAAAACGATGGCAATGACAAAGGCCTCCATTACTGCGCACCTCCCGTCGCATTAGGGGCGGAAATATCCGCGCAACGCTCGAATGCAATGAGGCGGTGAACGGGATCCTGGATGAGATGAAAAGCAGGACCGATCACAAGTCCCATCACGGTTTGAAGTGGCATGGGCTCAAAGCGGCGATGCACCGCTGGCAGTGGCAGCGCCAGCATGGCTTTCGCTTCCTCCGACAGCATAGCATCGGCCGCCAGGCGATAGCCGGAATCTCGCAACATCCAGTGGAAGGCCTCCCCCACACTTTCGATGTCGCCTGGAATGGTGATCGCTCTCGTCACCGATAACAGATCCCGCTGCCCGGCGGTCGGCTGAGCGACCATCACGGAATAGCGACCCGTTTGGGTCAGCGTGGTCATTGTTGTGACGGGCCGCTCTGCCGCCACTACCGAATGGCTCCCGACGGCAGCACCAGAACAGCACACCATTATCGTTAGGAGACGAGGGATTCCATGATGTTTAAACGGAGACATGTTTTGGCCTCAATCGTGATGAATGGCATCATGATCGCCAAGTGATCTTCTGGCGTGAATGGTTAATCCACTCGGTGAGTGTCGTGCTTATCCATGAGACATCTCGACCCAAACTCATCGACCTAAATAAACAGCGCTGATCTGCTCGCGGGCGTGGCCCAATTCGCGACTGATGGTGAGTCGTGCCTGATGGTCCTGCTGTCGTTGCTCAATGCTTAAACTGTTTGCGACCGGTCCACCCGCCGCAGGACAGGCCCAGCCGGTCAACGCCTGATAGCGTGACTGGGCATACGCATGGCGCAGGCCATGCAGTTTCGATAAACCTGCCTGAGTGGTATGACGTTCGTAGGTCCGCAGCTGCTGGATGTAGGTTTTCTGCGGTGGAATCAGGGAACCAGATCCCACCAGTCGGTGGGCACGATTCAAGACGGCACGCTGTTCCTGAGTGAGCACCGGCACGATCCGCGTCTTGCCCCCTTTCGTCCAGCTGGCTTTCAGGCGAACGTGATCACCCTGGTCGGCATAAGCTGGGATAAATTTGATCGCCTCCTCCCTGCGCAATCCGAAGGCGCGCTGTAACTCCAGAGTCATTCGCACATGCTCATCTTTAACGCTGCTCAACGCATCGTTACCGACAACCACCGCCTTGGAGTGTTGACTGACGAACTGCCGATCGGGAATGCCGTAGAACTCATTCGATCGGGCGATAACATTGCGCCTATCCACCTTGGCGGCCCACCAGCGCAGGCAATTCATACGGTTTTTGATGGTACCGGCCGCCATACCCTCGCTGAGCCATCGTTTCACCAGGGCGTCCACGTGCTTCGGCTTCAGGGATCGGGTAGTCATGCGCCGATACCCCATCTCCTGCAGTTGATTGGCAATCTGGTTAAGTATGCGCGCTCGATTGGCTTGCGTACTGTAACTGCCATCACGATTGCGTTTGCACAACTGTTTCAATTGGTAGTTCAGGTCTCTCATCGTGTACTTTCCAGTCTGGTAAGTGTTTCTGACCAACCACAGGCTCGTAGCCTGACTGGGTCCGCCGAAGCGGAAGGGTCAAGGGACACTACTCCCCGTTCGACCTGATAAGCCTGGTCGCAGGCAACCTGGCTGCTCTTCTGCTGAAGATGGTGCCGGGTAAACCAATGGACTCTAAGAGTCAGTTGCGATGGTGAGTACTTCACCTCCTTTTAAATGAGCGAAACCATCGGTCCGCGAGTTGAAAGAAACCGTCGATGAAACGGCGCGTTGGAAGTCGGCTACTTGCAAGCCGGGTTTGAGGTGGCGATAGCCAGATTGAAGCGAGGACGAACGTCCTGTTATTGAGGAAACATTGAAGATGAGCTGCAGCTGATGCTGTGCGCCATAGTAGCTCGGCTGGCGCCGTTGCCGTTTTTGCCATTTTTTGATGGCGAGGGCGACAATCCTCATCCACGTTACCGCCGTGGCCGCGTATGGAACTGTTTACGTTTCTTGGCCGCTAGTATAGTTAGAGCGAACTCGCTGGGAACGCATCAATCCGAGCGCAATCCGTTGTCGTTCCGTGCTCCGCCGCCCTCGTCACTACCCCGCTTCGCTAAGCAGTGACGAGGGCTTCGTTCGCGTCAACCACCACGCCAGGTCTGCGACCTGTCATGGCAGTTGAACAGACAAATCTGTTCGACCCATGGTTACAGTGGAACCATAAGCAAAACGTCAGTTTGATGCAGTGTTGGCACTTTCGATTGAAAGCAGGATTAAGCGAAACGGCAGGCGGGAGCAGAAGAGGTGCCACTTTATCCCAAGTGGCCAGGGCAAGGAGCCGATTCGATCGGCGACATTAATCTTCGCTGGGCAGCATGATCGTGACGACCGGTTCACCGGCATCACCGGGGCCAACCATCAGTTTCAAACTCACCTCGCCGGCTTCTGTCGAATGCCCGTCTTTCGGCACGCGGTACAACGAGAACAGCAACCGATCACCAGGAGCAGTAGCCGTTCGAATGGCGTAGAACGCCATAAACAGCACGTCCCACAAACGGCCAGACTCGTCCTGGTGCACTTGAAAGCGGTTATCCCGCTCTGTCCAGGCAACGCAATCACACCAAGCGGTATGGGTAAGTGCGACTGGCCATTTGAAGCCAGCCTCACGTGCCATAGCGGTGACATCGATCAGCACACCATCTTCGATAGCCTGTGCACGACTGTAACTTGCGACAACAGGACCGAAGACATCTTCCAACGACTTGTGCTCTGAATTTTTCATAAGGTTTCTCCCTGGAGAAATGAATTAAGAAATTCAGGGAGCACCTCCTTCCCATTGGGGAAGAAGACTCCCCAATGGGTTAAGTAAATGGCGTTACAGCAATCCGCGTTCGGCGAAGGAAACTGATTCCCCCACCGTGACCACAAAGTGATCCAGTACACGAATATCAACGAGTGCCAACGCCTCTTTTAAGCGCCGGGTAATCGCTTCGTCCGCGTGACTGGGCTCGGCGACACCACTCGGGTGATTGTGAAAAAACATCACCGCTGCCGCGTTAAGCGTCAACGCCTGTTGCACCACCACGCGGGGGTACACCGAGGCACCATCAATGGTTCCCTGGAACAACTCTGCGGCTTCGATTACCCGATGCCGATTATCCAGGTACACACAACCAAAGACTTCCGCTTTGCGTTCAGCCAACAACATCCGCAAGTAATCACGGGTGTGGTTGGGGCTCGGTAACTCAAGGCCCGGCTGGTGCAGGTCCTGCAATATCGCAAAGGCCAGCTCCAGCAGGGATTGCTTTTCAGGATCGTTCAACGACGCCATGCGAATGGCCGCAAAGCGGTTTTTAGGAATCACCCGGGAAGGTGAGGATTTGGAAGCCATGAGCGGTCTCCTTGAAGAGTCGAGGAGACCTGCCCAGCAAGGGAGAATCTCCCTCGCTGGGTTGAAAGATTGATCGCATCACAAGATGCGATCAGATTTGGTCGTCAGGCTACGGCGTTGTGGGTCTCAGCCGTCGGCGCCGGAAAGGGCTGACCTTCGACTTTGATCCACTGGAACCGCAGTAACCGGGACTTCAGGCTGATGCCCGTCGTACCGGCTCGATCACCGTTTTTGAAGATGAAGGTTTCGGCTTGCAGATCACTGAGGTGGAAACCCACCAAGACTTTAAAGTCAGCTTCCACCGCAGGCATTAGCTGACGCACCAGATCCTTCGCCTCTTCACCCACCACCACGCACTCGAAATGCGTGTGCTGAACGTTATCGGCTGGCCCTCGTAGCGCTGCGATGGTGACACTGAGAAAGGGGAACCCATTCTCGGGTGTCACTTCGCGAACCCGGTTGAGGTAACCGATGCCGTGGATATCAAGATCGAAATACTTCGGTTTTTCAGGGGTAGTTTGTCTACTGGTCATAACAGTTTCTCCTTGAACATAATGGAAAGCCGGAGAACACGATTCCCTGGCGGGAAGGTGTTTCCCGGCAGGGTGAGTAAAATCAGGACAAGCCCTGATACTGGATTGACGGTAAAACCGCGATGTCACTTGCACAATCCGCTGACATCTTCTTTGCCACTGAGACCGCAGTGGCCACGTACAAAGTCGTTACCCCTCCCTCACCGGGGCGTCGCAGACAAACTGCAGGTACTTGAGCATGCCCCTTGCGTTAGCAAAAGCGGCATGGTCGGCCATAATTTGATTGGGAAACCAGTTGGCAATATCAGCGGCTAACGCAGCACTGCCACCGCCGACGAACAGCACACGATCCAACTCCACACCGAGTCCAAGCTTGCGGCGGGTTTCGGTATAGAGTCGTTCCACCAACTCGCGTTTTGCTTCCGCCACCATGGCCGAGACATCATGATCCTTGCCATGCAAACGCAACCGATGTGTATCGACGGCCCGACTGATACTCTGCTCGCCAAGCTCGTTGATATCGAACTGTTCCTGTATACGGTTCGCCACGCGAATCTTGACGTTCAGCATGCCGCGATTCAGAGAGCCGGAGGAACCGTGCACAATGCCCTGGTCCTGAACCACTACATAATCCGTGGTGCGGCCACCGATATCGACAATAGCGATGGGCGCGTTGACGCGATCCGCGTCCAACGTCACACCATCATCATCGGTCATAACAATCACATAGTCGTACCAGGCAGCCAGCGCCTCCGGAATAACTTCATGAAAGGCGATGCTCACCTTTAGGAGCCCCTGTTGCGCTGACCTTTGCGATGCTTTTCTGGCAACAACAGGCTCAACCGCCAATTTCAAACCATCTCTTTTGGCATGGATCGCTTGTCGCCGTTGCTGACCATCGTTGCGGTAAAAAGCGGAGACCGGCAACCCCGTCACCACATGGACGGATCGGCCCGACAAACCCGCCTGTTGCAGTGCATGCTGGACGATCACCCGATTCAGGGCCGAGCCAGGGTATTCATCGAATTGGGTGGGCTCACCATCGACCGCACCGACGGAATACACACTGCCACCGGTTTCGTACTCAAAAATTTTCTGTTCCTCATCCCGTATCCAGGTGACACCGGCCGATCCCATGCGTGCCCGCGAAGGCACCGCCAGGAGGCGACCATCCGGTAACGCCACTTTGGTATAGGCATAGCCGTCATCGAGACCCACCTGTCCCACCGCCATGGGATTAGTGGTCACGGGAGGTTTGTCTTCGTCAGAAAATTTCTCATTGGTCAGTTCTGTCATGGTGCGATTCCTGATATCGGGGTTAGCTGTCTTTACTCACCGATCACTCGTCTCAGGTGCGTAAAGGGTTTTCTGGTGTCGTTTGGGGGAGCAAGCCTGGCGCGTTCGCTGTTGTGTGAGCTGCCAGGTGACCGCGCAGCGTGATCGACCATCGTCTCGGTTGTTCGCGGCTGGACGGAACCCGATCCGCGACTTCCGTTTATCTGGGTGGATGTACACGGCTGGCTCATAGGAATTGTGTGTGCCGGCAGCGCTTGCTCAGATCTGATGGCCTGACACTCGCTTCGAAATCCCACCAGCAACAGCTGCCGCAACCACTCGTTTTGTCTGCTTTTAGGCAGGCGGCGTAGACGCTGAAGCACCATCGCTTCGAGTGGAATTCGCGTATCAAGCGAGATGACGAGCTGCTGAAGCGTGCTGGTGGCCACGGCGGTCAGGTCTCGTCAGAATCTGCGATGGCGTTGCTATGCTTCTGTTGAAATGCCAGTGGACGCAGAGACGGCAACCGCTCACCATTGAGGATGTCCTGGGGAATCTCGCCCATCCGTTCCCTCGCTTTGATGGCTGCCGGTGTTCCCTGCCGGATGTCGTGGCGACGAACGTCCAGACTGTGATACCCCTGGGGCAACGCAAACACCCGGCGCACCCATCGCCCGCTAGCCGACACCTGCTCAATGAGGTCAGTGGGCATGTCGAGACCTAAGTGATGCAACGTCATGTCTGCGCACATCAACCGGTCGTACTCACCCAGCAACTGTGCAGCACGGAAGGCATAGGGATTGGCAAACTGTAACGATACGCGCTGTGGTCGACTCGATTGTGCGACGGTGAATTCGAAAGCACTGTTGGATTCAGTGATAAGGGCGTCCATCCTTTGCTGCAATCCCTGCAGCTGTGCTCGGATATCGGCAACGCCCTCTTCCACTTTGAGTAACCACCAGTCGGCATAAGGGTCGTCGAATCGGACGGCCTGCCATAGCGACTTCAGCCGATCTGCAAAGCCGATCAATCCCATAATGGCAGGCTTGCCATCGACTGCACGGCGGCCGCGGATCAGGCTCTGGGCCTGATAGGTCTGAATCGTCAACCAGACTTCACCCTGCAGGGCGCCTGGCACTGACTCGTTTTGATTTTCGGCTGTACTCTCGTGTGACTGCTCTGCGTCTGAATTCATTTGCGTCATTCCCTTCAAGATCAACTCTGACGTGCTATGAATCCACGAATGGGAAAATGGCACCACGGAATATCCATCCGACTGATGCAGCGTTTTGTGTTGCTGCGATCAGATGGTTCCAGTGGAAGCAGTGCGGGGAAGTAACGACAGAGAGATGTCACATCGTGTGTGACAACGGGCGGCAGCGCTATTTGTCCATATTCAATGATGCTCGTAACTTGGCCAGCTGCTCCAGCCCATAGGCTTGGTTTCGTGCTCGCTCTTCAGCCGCTTTACTTTTCTGTTCTTCGTTTTCTGGCGGCGGGACGTGATGTGCCCGATCGTGTCTTGCCTCGGCCACCTTGATCCCGAGGTTGGGCACAAATTCGCCTTGTTGTGCCGCCTTGCACAGCGAATGCAAGAACCGCAGCTCGTCATAAACCGGCTTCATGCCTTTTTGCTCAGACTCCAGGCGCCCCTGAAGCTCGTCGAGCACCAACTGCCGATCATCAGGATCGATCATGGCAAGATACCTGTCCGCCAAGTGTTTCTGGTTCTCCGACAAGCGCGGAGGATAGATCAGCGCTCGCTCTGTTGACGACGGGGTTGATGGATTGGATTCAGAAAATGTTTTCTCTTCATGGTTTGTATTGTGTGTAGTGGTTGTTGTAGTTGTTTTTTTATAATGACTACTACAACCACTACTGTAGTGTTCCTTTTCCTCCGCCTTTGAATTTTGGTCCTGGACGGATTGTACTGATGCGCACGCCCCGGACGAATTTTTTAGTTTCCCGATGGTCGCGGCGTGAAAGGTAAAATAACGACCGCTTTTGCTGTGGTTTCCGCTGGAATCTGACAATTGTTGCGCGGCCTGCAGGCGACGCTCAATAGTTGACTCCTTCCGTCCTAACGACTCGCCTTCCTGAATATCCTTATCCAGACTCTCCAACACAGCTTGCGCCACGCGCCGGACGCGGGCGTGATGATGTTCCTGGGATTGGGTGACGAATGCCATGTAGGCCTCATCCAGGTACAGGGCATCGACCAGAGGCAGGGGTTCATCGTGAAGGATGTAGACATTGCCGGTGAAACGGCCGCTTTTTTGACGCACTCTGGCGCACAGCGTTAGCCAACGCGTCAAGCGCAGAATGGCAATAGCGCGAGAGACAGTGGAGGTTGAAGAAACGTTGGTTTTAGCCGCAATGGTATCGTAATCGGGAAATGCCGTTCGTCCCCCTGTCTCCCTGGCATAGAGCATGATAACCATCCATACCAGTTTATCGACGGGTTCCAACACCGGATCCTGGATGACCATGGCCGGCACGGCCTGATGCCAATTCCCCATGAACAACATGGCATCCGGTAACGATGGATCACTCTGGGCACGAACCTTGGCAACAGTTGCCTTGATTAAAGCGTCGAGAGCAACAGTTTCTGGTCGCAGCGCATCCGCTTCATGAGCCATTCTCGGCAACCCGCCCGGACGTCGCGGCACTGCTTCCCACGCCGTAGGTTTCCCAACGCTGCACCAGCGCCCAAATCGATCGCAATCCAATGCCTGTCTGTTGCTGTAGGTCGAGATAGTCCTCTGCAGTTAATGTGGATTTGTCATCCGCCCTTACCTTATCCTGCCAGGCGTACCAAAGCGCGTGGGTATCGGTTTCATTCAGTTCGGGAGGCCTGCCCACGGCCGGCGCCAACGTCAACAATCGGCGCCATCGCGTGTATTCCCGAGAACTCACACCAAATAACTGCTGCATCATCTCTAACGGCGCGTCCGCGACCAGCAATGTTCGCTGCAGATCCTCAGATTCCCGCTGATGACGCAGGTGATCGAGCATCGGCCAAAAAACATCACGATTGAGACCAATCTGCAGACAGTGCACACGCAGTGCATCGGCCCGATAGAGATCGGCCAGATTCATCTCTTTCAGGGCGTCCAGTTCCTTGGGGCCAAAGTTCATGGCACGCAATGCCTGCTGATCCCCTTCTGCCAAACATCGCATGGCGTACAACAGAACGGCGGTGGTGAGGTCGGCTTCCTTATTGGACGACATCGCTTTCACCTCCTTGTTGCGCCCAAAGCTCGACCCCGGTATCGAAGGCTAACCGTTTAATGCTCCGGTAGGACTCCATCATTTGCAGCAAACGCTGCCAGTCTGGCGGGTTCAATTGTTGCCAGAGCTGGCTGTTGAGATGGCCGGGATCAGGCGTCCAGACACTGCCAAAGAGCAGACCGGCATCATGGGATGCCAAGGCCTGGTATAGAAGCGAGTCTTTATCCAGGTAGGCCAGGACAATGTCCGTGGGAGCGACGGTCAACTCTGAGCTCGCAGCCAACTGCCACCAGAGTGCGGACACTAAATCCAGCATGTCCTGGTCAAGGGATTCCCGCAGTTCCAGTGAAGGCACATCAATCAGCAGAAAGCCCAAGCCCTGATCCGGCAGACGAATGACTGTATCGTGCAATCCGTGGGATGCCGCCAGGGTTACGGCGCAGTCCCACAACTGGCTCCGCAAAACTTCAAGATTTCTTTGTTGACCACCTTTTTGGGAATTCGGCGCAGAGGTCAACTCAGCCGGCATGTTCGGTTGGTCTTTGCTTTTGTCATGACCACTCGCCGGTGAATCGATGTCAGCGGGCTGCTTTTCCAATGTCGTCGTATTCGATGACGGCCCACTATCAGAATGCTCCGGGTGTTCCGAGTCCCTGTCCGCCCCCGGCTCTGTATCCTCTTCGGCATGAGCGGGAAGGCTGAATGCGCGGCCCGATAGTTGTGCCTCCATCTCCAGATGAATCACTTGGCGATTCAGTTCGGACTCCACGGCGATCTCATTTTCCAATGCATCGCGCAGTGGCTGAATGTCCCATTCGGCGCCGTCATGACGGCGACACAACTCAGCAAAGATCGCATCGAAAACGGTGTTATCCCCCAATTGGCGACGATCCCAGATCGCTCGGGCAGCGCGTTCAAGGGCTCGGATCTTTTCCACCTGTGGCCGACCCAATCCGGCAGCCAAGGCTTTTGGCATCAATGGCCACAAGGTCTCAACGGCATATCCCATTTTGGAAATCATGCTGTGGCTGAGCCCGAAACCTCGCTCTCTGAACAACTCTTCCAGTTGGCGCTGAGACAGGCTCTCAACCCCCATCTCGCTTTCGAGGAGATGCTTTGCTTCGAATACGGCCAACGCTTTATCAATGAAAGGCAAACCGCCGCGGAGCTCGTTTTCGCGGAGGTGGGCAAAAAGTACGTTGGACTCCTGCGACCAGGGCTTGACGACGCAATCAATCCAGCGAAATCGCTCATCGCCGGTTTCGTCCAAAAGCTCCTTTAGTATCCTCAGCCGTGTATTGCCGCCACTGTGGAGCACATAATCAGCAGCCCCCGGCTCCTGTGATAGCACCAATGGTTGATCCAGGCCTTCAGCCTGGATCGACGCCTTTATTCGATCGTATTCAGGGTTCTGCTGCCGACGGGGATTGCGGGAGTAATGGTGGATACGAGTGACGTCTACACGGGTGATCTCGTGGGCGGATGGCGATCTCTCAGGCGTCATCGTTGCCACCTGCTTCTTGTGCACCCGATTCAGGCACGACGCCGTAGAAAATCTCTGGATGTCGAACCATGCTCGCCCGAGGCACAGGCTCCAGTCGACCATCCGAAAGGTCCGCCACAGTACGGGTGTAATGCTCGATTTGCGTCGCCATCAATGGACTGGCATATCGATGCTGGCCGGCAATCTGATACAAGTAGGAGACTGAGTCGCCACACGCCGCAGCGACGTCGGCCCGCTCCCGCTTGGTTGCCATTTTGAGGAAATCCTTTAGCTCCATGCGCAGAAACATTAGCACCGTGCGAATCATCGAACAACGCGCAATCGCCACTTTTTGTTTATCACTCTGCTAAAAATCATGCTAAAGTGTTTCGCATGACGCTAAAACTTAACCAGATCCGGCTCCACAATCTTGAGGTTCTGATTGCCGAAGCGGGGTCAGCTGCCAAGTTGGCGCGTGCGGCTGGGACCAATAGCTCCTACCTCAGTCAGGTGCGCAACCAGCTGCCGACCAAAAAAGGAACGCCCCGCTCTATTGGAGATGAGCTGGCGGAGAAACTGGAAAAGGCCATGAATAAAGACCAAGGATGGATGGATACCCCCCATGCGGACGGGGCAAGACAAGAGGAACACAACGCCCACGACGGCCCGGATTTGCGCAGTCTCCACCCGCTGATATCCTGGGTCCAAGCGGGAAACTGGTATGAGATTTCTGAAAGTTTCGTGCCGGCCTACGGTTCAGAACTTTTACCCTGCCCGGTTTGTTGTAGTCCTGAATCCTTTGTACTTAGGGTTCGCGGTAGCAGTATGGAACCCAAGTTTCATGAGGGCGACCTGATTTTTGTTGACCCCAATGTTTCACCTGACCACGGAAAGTACGTGGTTGTTCGACTCGATGAATCCAATGAAGCCACGTTCAAGCAGTTAATTATTGAAGAGGGCAAGCAGTACCTGAAGGCACTCAACCCTGACTGGCCGAATCGCATTATCGAAGTGGATGAAGAAGCGACAATCTGTGGAGTCATTGTCTTCAAGGGGGAGGTGGTCTAAGTATTCCCAGCCTGCCCAAAGGCAGGAACAACAATAATTAATTCAAGTGACCGCATGCAGCGCAAATATGGTGAATGACGCTGTCACGGCAACACTCCTAAGTCCATCACCCCACCCTGATGCAGTAATTGTTTATCACATTGCTAAACATTCTCTTTTGCCAAAATGATTTGCACGGTGCTAACGTTTAGTTTTTGGCAAGCCTAAGACTCTGACACGTGCGGTCCGGAGCGAGAGTGAGAAGCAATGGATGACGGACACCCTACTCGACCAAGAAAGACTTTAATCAATCGAAAAACATTACTGGCTATGATTCCGCTTTCAGATCGCGCCATCTTCAATATGGAGAAACGAGGCGACTTTCCGCGCAGAATCGTGCTGACAAGCCGCAATGTCGCCTGGGACTTGGCCGAGGTGGAAAAGTGGATCGAATCCCGCAAAGAGTCTGAAGATCAACCTATCCGGCCAGGAATCAATATTAACGCTTCACGCTAGTCCACTCGTCAATCATGTCAGCCCAGTCTTGCAACATCGCCGCCCGTTGCTCCCGGTATTCGGCTTTATTGTAAATTGCCCTTACTCCTTTCTGCTCATGGGCAAGACACTTTTCAATCCAATCAGTGTTGTAGCCTGCTTCATGCAATAAGGTGCTGGCTGTGCGACGCAGATCGTGCGGACCAAATTTACCAAGCTGCTCACCATCCTTTTGTGCAGACTGATACGTCAGGGCAAGAACGCGATTCAAAGTCGCTGCACTCATAGGCAAGTCCGAATCATACCGCGAGGGAAGCACGAATTCGGAGCCACCGGCAAAGGTCTTCAGTGCGATAAAGATGTCCAGTGCCTGGCGAGACAGAAACACCAAATGTGGATTTCGTCGCTTCATACGCTGTTTCGGGATCGTCCAGAGTGCCTCGCTAAAATTGATCTCTTCCCAGGTGGCGTTGGACAACTCGGATTTTCTGACCATGGTCAATAACAGCAGCTTGATTGCGGCTCTATATTGCGGCGAGGTCCCGATTCGATCCATGTACCGATACATCAGACCAATTTCGGCAGGACTCAGGGCGCGGTCACGGGGTTCGAATCTGGCGATACTGTTGGGGCGAACCATTTCAGCGGGGTTTTCAACTTTCTGTCCGCGTTCGATCGCCCACCGATAAACCTGTAATACCACTTCTCGGGCGTGGACGGCTGTTGCTGGCGCTCCTCTTTCCACGATGGCATCGGTCACTGCCCGGAGATCCTCATGCGTGATCTCAGATAATTTCTGATTGCCGAAGCGCTTTTTCAACTCGCGGTTGTAGACCGATTTACGCATGTCGCGTGTCGAGTCAGCCATCTGATAGCCGCGCAACCATTTTTCAGCCCATGCCCCGAATGTTTCGGCATCCTTCACGCGCGATTTGTCGCGCGCTTTCTCTCTGGCCGGGGATTTGCCGGCTGCAATCATTTTCTTTGCTTCGCTCAGCAGTTCCCGCGCTTCCGCCAGTGTGATACCGCCACTGCCATACCGACCGATGGTCAACGTCTCCTGGCGGCCGCTGATGGAGTAGTTATGTCTAAAAGAGATTGTCCCTGCCGGCGTGACTGCTACGTAAAGGCCGTCTCGGTCGTTGACCTTGTAGAGCTTGTCTTGAGGTTTCAGGTTGCGAAGCTTGGTATCGGTCAGCATGGCTAATCCTCCTTTTCTCGTCCTTAATACCATGATCAAACATGCCGTATTTTTCGCCTATATTTACTTTAATATCAGCATGTTAGTGATTTTCGATACCATGACTACTCCAAAATTCATGGCATGGTATTTCTTTGAGGTCGCGGTATCAGCTCGAACAATACCATCAAAAATACCATGAAAAAAGTTTGCTTGAGGGTGCTGGGGAGTGCCTGACATTGCCAGGAAAAATAAAGAAAAACCCATTGATATCAATGGGTTAATAGAGGTTTACTGCTTGTGAATGCCAGCCAGTGCCAGACGTGGAATCATTCCCACTCAATCGTCGCAGGCGGTTTGCTGGATACGTCGTAGGTCACGCGGGAGACGTGTTCTATTTCGTTGATAATGCGGTTGGATACTTTCTCCAGCAGCTCGTACGGCAAGTGCGCCCAGCGGGCGGTCATAAAGTCGATGGTTTCGACTGCGCGCAGAGCAATTACCCATTCGTAGCGGCGCTGGTCGCCGACGACGCCAACGGATTTTTGCGGAATAAATACCGCGAAGGCCTGGCTGGTTTTGTGGTACCAGTCGAAGTTATGCAGTTCTTCAATAAAGATGGCATCGGCTTCGCGCAGGATATCGGCGTATTCTTTTTTCACTTCGCCAAGTATACGGACGCCCAAGCCCGGCCCTGGGAATGGATGGCGGTAGACCATGTCGTAGGGCAGGCCCAGTTCCAGGCCGATTTTACGCACTTCGTCCTTGAACAGTTCGCGTAATGGTTCTACCAATGCCATTTTCATATCGTCTGGCAGGCCGCCGACGTTATGGTGAGATTTGATGACGTGGGCCTTACCGGTTTTGGAGGCAGCGGATTCAATCACATCCGGGTAGATGGTGCCTTGTGCCAGGAAGTGTACGTCTTTGAGTTTGGTGGCTTCGGCGTCGAATACGTCGATAAAGTTGCCGCCAATGGCCTTACGCTTGGCTTCCGGATCGGTCACGCCAGCCAGGGCACCCAGGAACAGCGCTTCGGCGTCGGCACGGATGACTTTAACGCCCATATTTTTGGCAAACATGTCCATCACCATGTCGCCTTCGTTCTTGCGCAACAGGCCGTTATCGACAAAAACACAGGTCAGCTGGTCGCCGATGGCCTTGTGCAATAAGGCCGCCACCACGGAGGAGTCCACACCACCCGACAGGCCGAGCAATACTTTTTGATCGCCGACTTGGACGCGGACTTTTTCGATCTGGTCTTCGATGATTTTTGCCGGTGTCCAGAGCACTTCGCAGCCACAGATGTCCAGAATAAAGCGTTCCAGAATGCGTTGGCCTTGCAGGCTATGGGTCACTTCCGGGTGGAACTGAACGCCGTAGAAATGTTTGTCGGCCAGGTACATACCGGCAATCGGGCATGAAGGCGTTGAGGCCATCAGCTCAAAGCCTTCGGGCATGGCAGATACTTTGTCGCCGTGACTCATCCAGACGTCCAGCAGTGACTGGCCGTCGTCGGTGATGTGATCCCGAATGTCATGGAACAGCTGGCTATTGCCTTCCACCTGAATCTGGGCGTAGCCGAATTCACGAATGCTGGAACCCTGAACCTTGCCACCCAGCTGCTCTGCCATGGTTTGCATACCATAGCAGATACCCAGCACGGGCACGCCCAGGGTAAATACACATTCCGGAGCCCGTGGTGATCCGGCTTCGGTCACTGATTCCGGGCCACCGGCCAGAATAATACCGCTCGGGTTGTATTCAAGAATTTCGGCGGCGTCCATATCAAAGGCACGTATTTCCGAAAACACACCGATTTCGCGCACACGACGGGCAATCAGTTGGGTGTATTGGGAGCCAAAATCCAGAATCAGAATTTTCTGGGCGTGGATATCTTGAGACATAGGGTATCCATGGTAACGGGGCCACAGCCCACGGTTGAATAATCAGTAAAAATGCAAAAAGGGGACGCTAATCCCCCTCTTTAAAATCCGCGTTGTCGAATTCCAGTCCTTGCTGCTCTACCCTGCTGCTGGCTGCTTATAGCCACTAACACACCACTAACACCGTCATTAACAGTAAACACCGTCACTAGCACAGCGATGCAGTAGACAGCAGTGCCATAGAGCAGTCAGCATCAGTCACCAAGGCGGTAGTTGGGCGCTTCTTTGGTAATCTGCACATCGTGGACGTGGGATTCTTTCATGCCAGCACCGGTGATCTGTACGAATTGCGGCTTGGTGCGCATCTCGTCAATGGTCGCACAACCGGTATAACCCATGGCCGCACGAACACCGCCCATCAACTGATGAACCACATTCGACAGCGGCCCTTTAACGGCGATACGACCTTCGATGCCTTCTGGTACCAGCTTGTCAACGCCTTCCTTCTTGTCCTGGAAGTAGCGGTCGGAAGAACCCTGGGTCTGGCCCATTGCACCCAGAGAGCCCATGCCACGGTAAGACTTGTAGGCACGGCCCTGGAACAACTCCACTTCACCGGGTGCTTCGTCGGTTCCGGCCAGCATAGAACCAACCATAATCACTGAGGCTCCGGCGACCAGTGCCTTGGCGATGTCACCAGAGAAACGTACGCCGCCGTCTGCAATAACCGGGACGTCGTACTTTTCCATGGCTGTTGCGACATTGGCGACTGCGCTGATTTGCGGAACGCCGACACCGGCCACAATTCGGGTGGTACAAATAGAACCCGGACCGATACCTACTTTCACGCCATCAGCTCCGGCTTCTACCAGAGCAACGGCGGCTTCTGCGGTGGCGATATTGCCGCCGATCACCTGAAGATTAGGGTATTTCTGTTTGATCATGCGTACACGATCGATCACACCAGTGCCATTGGCATTGGATGTGTGGCCATGGGCAGTATCCACCACGATCACGTCTACACCGGCAGCGGCCAGTGCATCCACACGTTCATCCGTGCCTGCGCCAGTACCAACAGCAGCACCCACCAGCAAGCGTCCCTGATCATCTTTGGCCGCGTTGGGAGAAGCTTTGGCCTTGTCGATGTCCTTGACGGTCATCAGTCCCACCAGTTTGCCAGCCTCATTCAGCACCAGCACTTTTTCAATACGGTGCTTGTGCAGCAGATCCTGAACAATAGCTGGGCTGGTGCCTTCCAGCACGGTGATCAGTTTTTCTTTGGGAGTCATTACCGAGGCGACGGTTGCCTCCAGATTTTTTTCAAAACGCACATCACGGCGGGTAACAATACCCACCAGCTCGCCATGATCGACAACCGGCATTCCGGAAATATTGAATTGGGCAGACAATTCCAGCACACCGCTGATCGTGGTTGAACTGGTGACCGTAATGGGATCTTTCACCACCCCACTTTCGTATTTTTTGACCTTGCGAACCTCGGCAGCCTGTTCTTCCGGCGTCAAGTTCTTGTGGATAATACCCAGACCTCCTTCCTGTGCGATCGCGATCGCGAGGCGGCCTTCGGTGACGGTATCCATTGCAGAAGAAATCAGCGGAATCTTCAGCTCAATACCACGAGTCAGACGGGTTTTCAGGGAAACCTGATTGGGCAGAACTTCAGAAAAACCGGGAACCAACAGCACATCATCAAAAGTGAGTGCTTCCTGAGCGATTCGCAACATAGAGAGCCTTCCAGAATGGGGAAATTTGGGAGGTTACCCGAAGTCAAACGCGGTGGCGGAAAGCCCTGTTCGCTGGCCTGATCCGCCGGGAATATCACGTTTTCAAGCGACCCCGGAGAAACTTAGGCGCGGCATTGTACCCGGAAATAACTACCTCGACAACGCCGCGCACGAAAGTCCGGAGATGAACGCCAGCGTCTGCTGACGCACTGCCGCGCTTGAAAAACCGGCAATATGAGGGCCTGTTGCATTGATCCAGCAAGCCGGGCCAGACACATCGGAATACAGTGTTTTACCCTGTTCGACCCGGATAACCTGATCATCCGGGCTATGGATCACCAGTACCGGCACAGAAACCGCCGCTGCATAGTTGTCGGGATCCCAGTCAGACGGCAACAACCAGGTTGCCGGTATCAATACCCAGCCGATCCAGCTGCGGGAGAACATGTCTCGGGCGACCTCGGCATAATGTGCCGGTGGTGCTTCCAGCACCAGGGCATCAATGCCATAGCGCTCGGCCTGGAGGGCGACAAACGGCACCGCCAGCCCGGCACCAATACTCTGCCCCAGCACCACCAGCGGACGGTCGGGAAAACGTTGCTGTAACCATTCGGCGGCGGCCTGAATATCCATCAACACGTCCGGCAGTAGTGGTTGTCCTTGTGAGGCACCAAAACCGCGATAATCCAGCGCCAGCAAGCCAATTCCCTGCGGTGGCAACCAGGACACGCTGAGTAAGTGAGAACTGATGTTTTCTGCATTGCCATGCAGGTAAAGCACCACCGGCAATGGCGTTACCGACGATGACACAGATTCCGCTTTGGCGGCTGTGTTGTCTTCGTTGTTGTCTTCTTGTGCGGGAATCCACCAGGCATGCAGCGAGGTGCCGTCGGCAGCAGTCAGGGCGACGTCTTCATAGGCCAGGCCCAGTTCCGCAGGGGTACGAATCCAGACTTGCTGAGGATGAAAATAAAGCCGGGTCAGCGACGTACAGCCAGACAGCATCAATAGCAGGCCGATCACCATAGCGCTGCGCCCCCAGCCAGATCCTCTGCTGCCCACACGACAACATCGCCGCCCTCGCCATCCGCGCCAACGCATCATCAGAAATACCAGTTCAACCCAAGCGACCATTGCTCAACCCATGTTTGTTCAAAACGCGTTGTTTGGGCAAGCAGTCGGATCTGGCCGGATTCCATGACCGACCATCCCAGTTGTCCTTGCCATTCCAGCAGATCCAGCGACTCACCGGCAATGGCCGGATGCCAGCGCCCGGATAGTTGCCACTGCCAGTGCTCCCCCTGATACAGCCAACCGGCCTGCGGGCCTGCCGACAGGCTCCAGCCAGCGTCACCCAACTGCTGCCCTGCCAGCAAACGGGTTTCCAGCAAGGTGTAAACACGCCCCATGCCATTGGGTGACAGGGGGCTTTGCCCAAGCCCCCAAGTGTAACCAAACACCGTCTCCAGATAACCATGGCCTGCACCGGGTCTGCCAGCCAGACCGGGCAAGCGGTCGTATCCGGCATCCACGCCCCAAGATAATGGCCGCAACAATTCACCACGGCTGGCCAGCGACAGCACCTTGACCGCCGACAGCTGCTGTACCCGCAGGCCGTCTTGCGCCTGATCACGCAAGGTCAGATGCATCATCTGGATTTCAGAACCGGCAACAAAACCCGTCGGACGATCCATCACATCATGGTATGCCGGACGCAGCGACAGATCGGCAAACCGCTCTCCGCCAACCGCCCCGATCGATACACCGATGCGGCCAGAGCCGTGCCCCAGATCATCACGCACAGGCGCTTGCACCGGTTGCGGAAACGCACTGCCACTCGCCAGCGTCAGCTGACTGCGCGCCTGCAGCAGCGCCAGTGTCTGACGGCGCAAGGTCGGCGTCGCCTGTTTCTTTCTGACCGACAGGTAACGGGCGTATTGGAAAGCGAGCTCCAGCACCTGCGCTTTGTGCTGATCGTCCAGTTGCTCTGGCAATTGCTCCGGCGACCGCTGGCCTTCCACCAGCTGACGGGCCAGAGCAATCATATCCGGCGAACTTTGATATTCCATGTTGTCCAGTTCTGCCGCTGCCGAAGGCCGGAACACGTGACCTGCGATCAGCTGCGCCGAATCCAGCGCCCGGATGGTTTCTACCGGAATGGCGGTGAATAAAAACCCATCGGCCAGATCAGAACGCTCGGTCGCGGCATCAATCATAGCTAACACCCGGTAGGAGCAATTTTCATCAAAAAAGAAATAATCAAACTCGGTATCCTTCAACTCCCAGATATGGCGCACAAACTGGTCGACTTCGGCCGGTGTCAACGCCAGTGGATACTCCCATACATTGCGATATTCCATGTGCTGATACTCACGGGTTTTAACGTGATACGGCATCACCGACACCACGCCCGGGTAGCCTCCCGTCAGCCCCTTGTAACTGAATACCAGCTCGTTATCGTCCGGGTTCGCATTGGCGGCAAAATTCACACTGTAAGCCAGCAGTTTGCTGGAGTCCGGATCCTGGCGATCCATACGCACCAGGGTGTGGCCATACATGGATGAGGGCGAATTAATGTGTGAGGCCGGGAATACCAACGTCAGCGAATAAGCCCCCAGCGTCTCGCGCCAGCGCTCAAATTCCGGGCATGCCTGATCTTGCCAGTCGTATTCCGGCAACTGCAGTCGGAGCCAGTGATAACGGGCCGGAAAACGGCATTGCGCCGACGTATCCGGAGCCATATCCCGCTGTAAAAATGCCGCCACAGCCGCTTGTAATTCAGCCCGCAAACCTGCGTCACCTTGCAGATGACCCTCTGGATGAGCCAGATAAAATTCGGGCGAATCGTTCTGCGCCATCCAGCGAAAGCTGAACGGGTGATAACGATAATGCAGCAGATGATGCCACTGCGGCTTGCTTGCCAGCGCTTCCAGCTGCGTCACTCTGCTTTCAGACCAGAAGGCCGGATTATCGTTAGCGATTGGAGTCGCTGCTGTTGCTGTTGCTGTTGCTGTTGCGGCAGCAGATACCGTGACAGAAGAAGCCGCCACCGTAATCAACGCCACCGTAATCAACGTCATCGTTCCTGTCAGACGCCGCATCCATCCGGACAGGCAGATACCGGTTTTGTAGCCGGGATAAAAACTCATTAACAATCCATTCACTCGTCAGATCCGTCCATATGATCAGCGCCAGCAATTCGCACCTGTACCAGCCATAACCAACCGCTCCTCTGTAACCCACGACAACACAGCAGCCCACAGAACCAGACACATAAAATAAAGCACATAAAAAAGTGCGCCTCAGCGCACTTTAATCAAGTAGCAATACCGCTAGAAATAATCGTTACCCGGCACCCTGCTTGCCAACAACAGGAACGATCAACCCAGGTATTTCTGCAGGCTGGCATCGGCAGCCATCGCAGCCGTCATTGCAGCCAGCGTCGTTGCAGAGGTCGCATTTTCGTTAAACATGGTATCGAAACCGGACTGCAGCACTGCCGCGAAGGTTGCGCGATCGGACAGTTCAACCCCCACCACTTCAGCCAGGGCATTCAGGGTTTCACCTTCACCAACCGCCACATCGGCAGCCAGCTGATCCATATTTTCGTCGATAAATGCCTGCGTCAATCCTTTCGACAACGGGCCATGAGCAGACTCACAACCAAGCGTGCCAGAGGTCATACCGAAAGTCTGGTTACCAGAGGTGGCGTTGGTGGTTGCTGCCAGCACATGTTCATGCCACTCGTCGGCATCAGGGAAGATAACGGCAGTGCCCAAGCCACATCCAGCCGGGCCGTTAGACGCCAGTGCAAACGAAGAAGACGCTGCCAAAATGGCAATTGCTGCAATTTTTTTCATAGTCCTTAATCCTTTAACTTGAAAATGGGGTCAATGAAGCGCTGCAGACATTATTGCCCTGCGGCGTTCAATAAATACACTAATATGCCTGATCGATGACGTCTATATTACCAACTACCGATATTCGACATACTGCGCCATCTCCCAAAACGCTCACTGCACACCGGAAGCATCTCATCAAAGACAGACTTTTTAGAATCACCCGCTGGCCAACGCCACAGCGCTGTGGCAGCCTCTGGACAAACCCTGTTCGAGACCATCATGCCTGCACCGACCCCGTCCGCCGTTTTTACGGTCAGCCAGTTAAACGAGCGCGCCAAGCAACTGCTGGAAATATCCTTTGCCAGTGTGCGAGTAGAAGGTGAACTGTCGAACCTGTCCCGGCCATCATCCGGCCACTGGTATTTCAGCCTGAAAGACAGTGGTGCTCAGGTACGTTGCGCCATGTTCCGTTCACGTACCGCGCAGTTAACATTCGCTCCGAAGGAAGGCGACAAGGTCGAAATTCGCGCCAAGGTCAGCTTGTACGAAGCTCGCGGCGACTATCAGCTGATTGTCGAAAGCATGAAACCGGCGGGTGAAGGGGCATTATTACTGGCCTTCCAGCAGCAAAAACAACGGTTGGCAGCCGAAGGTCTGTTTAATGCGGAGTACAAGCAGCCGATCCCGAAAGCCCGGCGTATTGCCGTTATTACCTCTGCGACCGGAGCGGCGCTACACGATATTCTGACGGTATTGCAACGGCGCAATCCAGCCGTCGAGGTCGATGTCTATCCGGCACTGGTACAAGGCCAGGATGCCGCAGCCCAGCTGATTGCCGCCCTGGCACGGGCCAATCGCGATAACAGCGTCGACGTGATTATTCTCGGACGCGGCGGTGGCTCGCTGGAAGACCTCTGGTGCTTTAACGATGAGGCTCTGGTGCGCGCCGTCTTCGCCTCACGTTTACCGGTCGTCAGCGCCGTCGGCCATGAAGTGGATTTCACCCTGTGCGACTTTGTTGCCGACCTGCGTGCGCCAACCCCGTCCGCAGCCGCAGAACTGGTCAGTGACGACCAGTCCAGCCGCCTGCAACAACTCGCCCAACTGTCGCAACGACTGTTACGCAGTCAGCGCCAGTCCTTGCTGACCGCCAGCCAGCGCCTGCAGCATTTGCAACAGCGTATGCGCCACCCGGCGCAGCAACTGGAGCAAAAAGCCCAACAACTGGATCGACTGGAACAGCGCCTGATTTCCGTCTGGCAACAGCAACAACAGCAACGTCACTGGCACATCCAGCAGTGGCATCAGCGGCTGCAACACCAGCATCCGCAAACCACACTGACAGCTCTGAGCAGCCAGAACAGCCAGCTCGGCAGCCGTCTGCAGCAGGCGATGGAACGGCTGCTCCAGCAGCGCCAGCAACAACTTGGCTATCAGGCACAGCTGCTTAATAACCTTAGCCCGCTCAATGTACTGGGCCGGGGTTATGCGCTCTGTCAGACGCCAACCGGCGAAGTGATTCGTACTGCCCGGATGCACCAGCCGGGGGAACGGGTGCATACGCGCCTGGCGGAGGGCTGGCTTGAATGCGAAGTGCTTGCTTCCCACTCAGACAACACATCCCGCTGATGTCAGCCGAGACCAGACAGATAAGCGAAGGAGATAGACAACAATGCACAAGACAACAGTGAAAACACCACAAAATACAGAGGCCGGAACATTCACCCAGCGATTCAGAGCGAAGCGGTTGGTGGCTAATCAATTGATGGCTAATCGATTGGTAATCACAGCGCTGACGAGCCTGTTTCTGTCATTCACCGTGAGCGCCGAGGTCTTGCCACAACAACAGTTGATTCCCGGCGGTCTCGCCCTGTTCGACCTCGGCACCGCAGCCACTCGTCCCAAGGTCGACATCAAGGGTCAACCGGTCATGACCGTCGCCACCGGCAACGGTACTGGTCAGCACTGGACCGCGATCGTAGGTATTGACCTGAAGTCAGCACCTGGCAAACGTACCCTGACCATTGATGGCCAAGCCCGAACCTTCAGCGTAACCAAACACAATTACGCCGAACAACACCTGACGGTGCAAAACAAACACGTTAATCCGAGTCAGCCAGCACTGGATCGCATTGGTGCCGAAAGCCGTGCAATGAAAGCCGTATTCACCTCATTCAGCAGTACCGCATCGACGCAATGGCAACCCATGATCTGGCCGATCACCGGGCCAATTTCCAGCCCATTTGGGCTACAACGCTTTTTTAATGGCCAACGCCGTAATCCTCACAGCGGGCTGGATATCGCCGCCGCCACAGGCACCGCCATCGTCGCCCCCGCCCACGGCACCGTGGTGCAAACCGGCGACTACTACTTCAACGGCAATACCGTGCTGCTGGATCATGGTCAGGGGTTGATTTCGATGTTTTGCCATTTAAGCCAGATCGATGTGCAGCCTGGTGACCAACTGCAAGCCGGTGACCATATCGGCCTGGTGGGCGCAACTGGCCGGGCAACCGGCCCACATCTGCACTGGACCATCAGCCTCAACAACGCGCGGGTAAACCCGATGTTGTTCCTTGACCCGCAACTGCTGCCTGAGGCCAACCACGAAGAAACCAGCCAGCCCTGAAACTCAGTCTTCCGGTTTGCAATGACGGATCAGACCTTCCTGGGCAATCGAGGCCACCAGCTCGCCATTGGAAGAAAAAACCTGACCCCGACAGAAACCGCGCCCACCCGAGGCACTGGGGCTGTCGATGCTGTATAGCAGCCAGTCATCCATACGGAACGGGCGATGAAACCAGATACTGTGATCCAGGCTGGCAACCTGCATTTCTTTCTGGAACACCGAAACCCCATGCGGCAGCAAGGCGGTCGTGATCAGATTGAAGTCACTGGCGTAGGCCAGCAAGGTCGTGTGATGGCGAATATTGTCACCCAGGGTATCGTCGCTGCGCATCCACACCGCCTTGTGCGGCGGGCGAACCTCGGGTGAAAAAATATTGATCGGATCAACCACCCGCATCTCAACCGGCTTGTCGGCGGTGTATATCGGCCGCAAGCGCTCCGGAAAACAATCGCGCCACTGCCGGGCCAGCTCGACCTGAGAGGCAACCCCCTCCGGCCCTTCTGCCGGAGGCATATTCAGCTGATGCTCAAAGCCTTGCTCGGGACGCTGAAACGAACAAATCATCGACATCACCGCTTTACCCAACTGACTGACAATCACCTGCCGATTGGCAAAACTGCGACCATCACGAGGGGCGGATACTTCAAACTCCAGGCTGTCGCGGACATTGCCGGGACGCAAGAAATAGGCGTGTAATGAATGCGGCAACCAGTCGCGATGAAAATCACCAGGCAAGGTCTGCATCGCCGCTGACAGCGCCTGACCCAACACCTGGCCACCAAACAGATTTTTAAAACCCAAATCCTGGCAGCGACCACGAAAGCGGTTCATGCCAATCGGCTCCAGATCGAGCAAACCCATCAGTTCATCCAGAACATCACTCATGCCAAGGCCTCTCTCTATAATCAGGCAATCAATAGAATCAGGTGGTATTTGCGGCAAAGAAGCCCTATCCAAAGGAGCCACTCACAACCAATCAAACACCGAAAGTTGTTTTTATTCTCAGGCTTCCGTGCAGTACGCTTGTTGTACAGCACCAGCGCCGTATAATGCCCGGCTTTTTTCACCCATATCTATCCCAATGCGGAGCTTACCCGCTTTTATGTCAGATCTGTACCAACCCGGCGTAACGCCAGAACAGTACCCGGAATTACTGGAACAAAAGTGCCAAACCCTGACACAACGCCTGTCCGAATTTAGCCCACCGGAACTGGAAGTGTTTGCCAGCCGTGCCAGCCATTTCCGCCTACGGGCAGAATTTCGCCTGTGGCACAGCGGTGACCGCTGTTTCTACGCCATGTTTGATCCCGACGATCGCAAAAAGCCGCTGGAAGTGCTCGACTTTCCGATTGCCTCTGAATTGATCAACGACCTGATGCAACGCCTGTTAGCAGAGCTGCAACACAATCAACCACTGCGGCGTAAACTGTTTCAGGTCGAGTTTCTCACCACGCTCAGTGGCGATGCCTTGATCACACTGATTTATCACAAAAAACTGGATGACGGCTGGGAAATAGAAGCACGCGCCCTGATGGCTCGTTTAAACGTCGCCATTATTGGTCGCTCCCGCAAACAAAAAGTAGTGCTGGAACGGGACTACGTTACCGAGCAACTAGAGGTCGATGGCCAGCGCTATGGCTACCGCCAGATCGAAGGTGGCTTCACCCAGCCAAATGGCGCAATGAATCAGCACATGCTCAGCTGGGCGCGCAGCTGTTCAGAGGGTATTGGTGGTGACCTGCTCGAACTCTACTGTGGCAACGGCAATTTTTCGATCGCGCTGGCCAACTGCTTCGACCGTGTTATGGCGACTGAAATTTCCAAAACCTCCGTCGCGGCGGCGCAGATCAATATCGCCGACAACCAGATCGACAACTTGATTATCGCCCGTCTCGCCAGCGAGGATTTTGTTCAGGCCCTGCGTGGCGAAAAACAGTTCGAACGACTGAAAGACATCGACCTCGGCAGCTATGACTTCCGCACCGTACTGGTCGACCCGCCACGGGCAGGACTCGATGACGAGTCCGTCAAACAGCTGCAGGGGTACGACAACATCATCTACATTTCTTGCAACCCCGAAACCCTGCAAGCGAATTTGCGTCTTCTGTCACAAACGCACACCATTCAACGCTTCGCCCTGTTTGACCAGTTTCCTTATACCCATCATATTGAGACTGGTGTTTTACTGACCCGGAAACCTGTCTGATGGTCGATCCCTGGAAAAATGCCCGGAGCGGCAAACTCGGCTCCATCCCACCCGTCAACGCCCAGCGTAACGGGACATCTCCTGACACCACAGCTGATATCAGCCCCGTCGGCAACGCCGCCCGGTCGCATCAGTCCATCCCGGATACACCACAGGCAGCCGCCATGACCGAATCAACCCCCACCAGCGAATTTGAAACCCTGCCGCTGCCAGCGGAACAAATCGACAACCTGCGTGCCATGGGTTACACCACCATGACCGCCATTCAAAAACTGGCTTTGCCGCTGGCGCTGGACGGCAGGGATCTGATTGCCCAGGCCAAAACCGGATCCGGCAAAACCGCCAGCTTCGCCATTCCACTGCTGACCAAAATCAACCCGCGCTTTTTTGGTGTCCAAGGCCTGGTGCTGTGCCCTACTCGCGAACTGGCAACCCAGGTCGCCACCGAGATCCGCAAACTGGCCCGTTACCTGGCCAATATCAAAGTCGTGGTACTCAGTGGTGGCGTCTCCATTGGCCCCCAGATTGGCTCCCTCGAACACGGTGCTCATATCGTCGTCGGCACACCTGGCCGCCTCAAGGATCACCTGCGCAAAAACACCCTCGACATCAGCCAGGTACACACTCTGGTGCTCGACGAAGCCGATCGCATGTTAGACATGGGATTCAGTGACGACATTCAGCACATCATTGGCCACACCCCGGAAGACCGCCAGACCTTGCTGTTCTCGGCCACCTACCCGAACAATATCCAGAAACTGAGCGCCCAGTACCAACAGACGCCAGAAATCATCAAGGTCGAATCGACTCATACCAGCAACAGCATCGATCAACGCTTTATCTTGTGCGACCGTCATCAGCGCCCTGCTGCTCTTGAACGAGTGTTAGCTCACTTCAACATTCAACAGGCCGTGGTATTCTGCAATACCAAACAAAGTACCGAAGAAATCGCCCAGCAGTTAACCTCTCTCGGCTTTATTGCCCGCGCCATTAATGGCGACCTGGAACAACGCGACCGCGATGCCATTCTCACCCAGTTCAAACAAGGCTCGGCCAACTTCCTCGTCGCCACTGACGTTGCCGCTCGCGGTCTGGATGTTGACGATCTGCCCGCAGTGATTAACGTCGAAGTACCTCGGGAAATTGAGGTCTACACCCACCGCATTGGCCGTACTGGCCGCGCAGGCAAGGAAGGTATCGCCATCACCTTGCTGGCCGACAGCGAAGACCATAAGCGCAAGGCACTCAACCACCAGCAAGATATTGAGATTCCCTGTATCGCCATCGACGAACTCAGCCGCAGCGAACCGGTACCAGTGCTGCCGGAATTCGCCACCCTCTGTATTGCCGCAGGCCGCAAACACAAAATGCGCCCAGGTGACGTACTTGGCGCTCTCACAGCGCCCGGCGGTATTCAGGGCAGTCAGGTTGGCAAGATACACGTGCTGGATATGGTGTCTTACGTCGCGGTGGCACGGACAGCAGCCCGTCAGGCGGTTGATGTGTTAAATAAAGGCCGGGTCAAGGGCAAGACGATCAAAGCCAGAAAACTTTAACCATTGTTAACCACCTCGTACTCGTCGCTACCCGCTCCGCCACGATCGATCGATCGTGGCGGATCATCCCGCAGTGATCCCATCTCTGTTGATCCATCCCTGTTGATCCCACCGACTCAAGTCAAACCGGATGCCAGCCAGTGTCGGACGTCAGCATAGGGGATGTTTTCCAGCTGACCAAAACCGGGCAACTGCCGGGCACGTACTTTGGATAACCAGGGCACCTGAATTCCGCATAAAAAACGGGTGAGCAACTCCAGCGACGCTGGCTGACCAAACTGCTGCTGAATGTTTTGTTGTAACGGAGCCACCAGCCTGGCCGCATTCAGCGTTGCCAATGAATGGCTATGTTGAGTGTAAGCCCAGGCTTTAAACTGGCCACGACACACCGAGCAGATACCGCAATCCTGCGGCATTTGCTCACCAAAGTAGGCGGCCAGCCGCCGCGATACACAGTCAGGCTGACGAAACAGATCCAGCATCGTGTGAATACGATGAATCTCATTGGTCTGTTTCTGCAAAAAATGCGCATACAAGGACTCCGCCAGACCCGGTTCGGCCAGCTTCTGCCCATCGACCCGATAAACATCCGTCATCTGCTTGCTTTCGAGTTGTATCCAGCCTCTCTCCTGACAGAACTCCAGCGCGTTTAATGCCCGCACTCGGGTTGGCCTGTCTCCAGCGCTTGCTTGCTTACCTAACGCCTGCTCCAGCGCGTCACTATTGAAGGTGTACCAGCTGCGGCCTTTGCTGCTGGTGTTGAGTAGCGTTTGCAAAAACTGCTGACGCTCACCGTTAAAGTGATTCAACAACTCCGTTTCGGACTGCTCAAGCTTGTACCTGTATTCAGCAAAATAGCTGTACTGCGACGTCAGTACACCGCGCATTTCGAGATTAACCAACAGGGTCTTCAGCGGCAGCAAACGAATATTTGTGGTATTGGACAGTGGCGTCATCAGCACTTCCCACTGACTGCCCTGTTGCTGTTCCGAAATGCTCTGAATCACCTGCTGAATGCTGTGTAACTCTGGCCCATCGCCGTAAACGAAATTTTCCAGCACCGTCAGACCGGACTCATCCGCCAGCATAATGCAGTCCGAAGCATGGCCATCGCGCCCGGCACGGCCAATTTCCTGACTGTAATTTTCAATCGATTTCGGCAAGTCATAATGCATCACCTGACGGATATTGCTTTTATCCACCCCCATGCCAAACGCAATGGTGGCGACAATCACCGGCATCGCACCAGACATAAACTGCTGCTGAATGGCTTCCCGCTGTTCATGGCCCAAACCGGCATGATAAGCCACCACCGCAAACGGCAACTGCGGGGCCAGCTGCCGGGCTACTTCTTCAGCAGTATGTTGCAAGGTCACATAGATAATGGCGGCAAAATCTTGCTGTTTTTGTGCCGATTTGCGGGCCAGATGTTGCAACCAGGTCGCACATTGATCAACCCGATCAGACACCGCCGTCGGCTGTACCAGCAAACGCAAATTGGGCCGGTGAAAGCCCGTCGTCACCACATCGTTTACGGCGATAGCGAAGTGCGTTTGCATATCATCAATCACCGCCTGAGTTGCAGTGGCGGTTAATAACAACACCTGTGGCACCGCAAATTCGCGGCAGTAATCCGGCAGTTTCAAATAATCCGGGCGGAAATTATGACCCCACTCCGAGATACAGTGAGCCTCATCGACCACCAGCAAAGAGATAGGCACCTGACCAATAAATTGCCGGAAGCGCTCGTTTTTCAGCCGCTCGACCGACACCATCAGGATTTTGGTCGTACCGCTGCGCACCCCGTTCATAACAGCCTGGGCTTCGTCCCGGCTCTGGGTAGAATCGATCGTCGCAGCGGCAATGCCACGGGATTGCAGATACTGCACCTGGTCTTGCATCAGCGCCAGCAGCGGTGAAATCACCAACGTCAGATGCGGTAACAGCAGCGCAGGTAACTGATAACAGAGCGACTTGCCGGAACCGGTCGGAAAAATTGCAGCGGCAGAACGCCCCGCCAGAAGCGTCTCAATCACCGCCTGCTGGCCAGGACGCAGAGAGTCAAACCCAAAACATTGCTGCAATGGTTGCTGCCAGGACAATGGCATAGTCGCTTTCCCTGTGTACGTTGCAAATACCGGATAAAAACCAGAATGATTGGCCAGTGTACCGGAAAGAAATACGCCACAGCTATCGTCGACAACGCGGCTCCGACCGATGCAACAGCCACTGCGGCAAGACGGCGGTTTATGCGCCTGAATTCACATAATAACCGCAGCCTGGGCCCATTGCCGTCACATCTCATCCCGTAAAAACGTCAAAAAGCAAAAAACGTGATTCTCCGGGATGTGGATGCGTGCAGGCAAGCACTCTGGAGAACAAACAGCCGACGGATTAATCCTGAGACAGAGTGTCCCGTCGAATAGAGTGTGCGACAACAGGCTGACTTGTACTCACCCGATCGAGCAAGTAGAACAGCGAGTGATAAGGAATTTCGCCATGCCGCGCCAGGCCAATCTCGCAGGTGCGACTGGTTGAAATGCCTTCCTTGCAGTCCTTGATCTGGCCTCGCAGTGGCGCCAGCGCCGAGGCGTTCAGCTCTGGCAAAACAAACCCCTTGTCGCCAGCAAAGCCGCAACAGCTAATGTCTTCCGGCACCACGACTCGGGTGGAACACTGCTTTGCCAATTTGATCAGTTCAGTGCCTAACCCCTGCTTGGTGGTTGAACAAGTGACATGCACGGCAACTGCGTCATCCACGGGTGTGATAGCCAGTTTCGGCACCAGATACCGATTGGCAAAATGCACCGGATCGAGCAGCTGAATACGCTTATCCAGTTGCTGGCTCATACGAAATACGCAAGGGCTGGTATCGATCACTACTGGAATACGGCCCATATCACTGGCCACCAGCAACGCCTGGTTCAGCTGTTCTCGCATGGCATCTGCCTGCTCAAACATACCCTTGCTCTCCAGTGGCATACCGCAACAAAACGCCTGTTGATCGGCTAGCTGGATCACGGTGAGACCGGCTTTTTTTGCCAGATCCAGCGTTACCTGCTGCAAACTGCGCTGGTCATCGTCCTGCTTTGCCGACCCCATATTCCGGCTGGCACAACTCGGAAAATACACCAGATCGACCCCGGCTCCGGCCACTTCCGGTGTCGGTGCCAGCGGCCGGGCGCTACCGCTGGCTTGCGGCATCGCATCATGCCATTGTGGCAGCGCATCGAAGGTCAGTTTGTTGGCCACTTTGCTGATACCTGCCAGTGCGGAATCCCCAATCACCGCACGGGTCAGATCCAGCATTTTCAAACCAGCACGCGTGCCGTTGGCAACCAGCTCAAAGTGTCCGGCAACCCAGTCCGCCCGGCCGCCATAACGGGCGTTACGCTCGCTGCGCAAAAAACGACTGAGGTCGCCGGTATTGATGTCCACCGGACAGGCCAGGCTGCACAAGCCATCCGCAGCACAGGTATCAATGCCTTGATACTGGTAGTCACTGAGTAATTGTTCGTACTCATCAGAGCGATGCAAGTTGGCGTGCTGTCGCTCCAGCCGACTCAGCTCACGCATCACTACAATCCGTTGCCGAGGCGTCAGTGTGAGGTTTTTCGACGGACACACCGGCTCACAAAAACCGCATTCAATACAGCGGTCAATCAGGTCGTGGGCTTCCGGTATCGGTTTCAGGTGTTCGATATGTGTACGCAGATTACGGGTCAGAATCACTTCCGGGTTGAGAATACCAGCCGGGTCAAACGCCGCCTTGATACGCCACATCAGCTCATACGCCTGTGCCCCCCACTCCAGTTCCACAAAGGGTGCCATGTTGCGCCCGGTGCCATGCTCGGCCTTGAGCGATCCATCGTAACGACCAACCACCAGCACACAGACTTCGTCCATAAAATCGGCATAACGCTGGATTTCAGCAGCGTCAGTAAAATTCTGGGTAAACACAAAATGCAGGTTTCCGGCCAGAGCATGGCCAAAAATAATCGCTTCGTCGTAGTGGTATTTGCTGAACAGCTGCTGCAATTCCAGCACTGCGGGGGCCAGGGATTCGACCGGAAAGGCGACGTCTTCGATGATTACGGTGGTGCCTTTTTCCCGCACCGCGCCGACGGCCGGAAACAACCCCTTGCGAATATTCCAGTAGCGCTGACAGATGTCTGCATCGATGGTAAAGGCGTTACCATGCAAGGTATCAAATTCAGCCAGTACGGCGGTCACGGCGGCCAGACGCTGGTCGAGTTCTTGCTGGCTGGTGCCACGAACCTCCACCAGTAAACAGGCAACGTCGTTAGCCAGTGCAGCCAGATAATCGGGCATGCCTGGCTTGTCTTCCACACAGCGTAAACTGGCGCGATCCATCAGTTCCACCGCCGCTACCGGAGCGCTGGCCAACGCGGTGACTGCACGACTGGTGCGTTCGATATCGGCAAACATCAATAAGGCCGAGGCCTTGAACGCATGTTCTTCTACCGTGCGATAGACCACTTCTGAGACAAATCCCAGCGTGCCTTCCGAACCGACCATCAAGTGCATCAGAATGTCGATCGGATCCTGAAAATCAACCAGGGCATTAAGGCTGTAGCCAGTGGTGTTCTTAATTGAGAATTTTTTGCGGATACGGGCGGTCAATTCCTGATTGGCAGCCACCTCGTCACGCAGCGAGGCCAGTGTGGCGATCATCTCGGGCTGGCGTTTTACAAATGCCTGTCGCGACGCCGGGTCGGCGGTATCCAGGATCGTGCCATCGGCCAACACCAACCGCATTGAGTCGATGGTCTGATAGCTATTCTGGGCTGTGCCACAGCACATGCCAGAGGCGTTATTGGCAACAATACCGCCAATTTTACAGGCATTGATGGATGCCGGATCCGGGCCAATCTTGCGTTGGAACGGTGCCAGTTGACGATTGGCATGGGCACCGATAACGCCGGGCTGCAGCCGCAGTTTGCCACCGTTCTCCAACACCTCAATACCATTCCAGGTTGGTGCCAGACGAACCAAAATGCCATCCGTGACGGCCTGACCAGACAGACTGGTGCCTGCTGCGCGAAAAGTGACGTGTACCTTGTGCTGGCCAGCCAATAACAACAGTTGCACCACCTCGGCTTCTGTATTCACCATCACGACGGCCTGCGGTATCAACCGATAGAAGCTGGCATCGGTTCCCAGCGCCAGCCTCCGCAGCGCATCGGTGATGATTCGATCAGACTCAATCACCTGCCCCAGTTGCTTCAGAAAATTACTATATTCGGGTTTCATTACTTATCCCTGACGACACCGGCTTGGCGGTACCGCCGCAAAATCAGTTGTGTTCATCAGCTCAGTCGCTGGCGCATTCATCTTGCACGCATTCATCCTGCACGCATTCATCCACTAACAGCACCACCAGCTCTTTTGGCCCATGGGCGCCATAAGCCAGGGTTTGCTGAATATCGGCGGTTTTACTGGGCCCGGAAATCAGCAACAGGTTGGTTGGCAGCTTGCCCTGCCAGCGTGGCTGCTCGATCAGTTCGGCAAAGCCGGATACCAGATCGGCTTGATGCAGCAGAATGATGCTCAGCGGCGGCACCAGCGACAAGGTTCTTGGTTCCTCTGCGCCGCTGGCCACCACCAGCGTGCCGGTTTCCGCCAGTGCCGCAGTGGCACGACTGAAACCGGCCGACATCTCGGTGAACAATCGCACTCGCATACGACTATCTGCGTACGCTTCCAGCGCCTGGTCAAAGCGCGACAGACGGAGTTCCGGCAGGCGGCTGGCCAGCACGTCGGCCAGTTCCAGATTAGCGGGGCTTTGGCCCAGGCAGAGCTGATCCAGACGTTTTTGCTGCAGCAGTTCAACCAGTTGCCCAATCCAGTTGGCCCTGTTGCATTCAATTACCTGGGCGTGATTGGCCGTCATCAATTCGATGAAACGGGTTTTCCAGGCGGTTTCCGGCAAGCGCGGCATGGCGGGCAAGTCGCCGTGGTCAACCGCCGTCGCCTGTTGCGCTTGCCCTTGGCGCAAGCGCTCGAGAATTCGGGTTTTACTGTTCATTGTTATTCTCTCTGCTATTGGCTACCGGAGATGCTTGCGCGGCAATACCCGCCTTGCGGGCCAATTCATGCAGGCTGTAGGCTGCAGGTTTTGGCATCGAACGAGTGTTCGTCCAGGGGGCCAGTCTGGCGGGCATCAGTTTGCGGCCACGGGTCATTAGCCTGGTCGTCAGCCGGTACAACCAGGGCACCTTGTGCACCAGACTCCAGCCTTGCCAGATCAGACTTTCGGCCAGCGTACGTTTGCTGCCGCTTCCTTCCACAGGCGTCTGGCCATTTTGCTGACGACTCAGGGGTGCCACCGCCTCAGCCCGCAGATCACGAATCAGATCTGGCAACGGAATACGTACCGGGCACGCCTCGCCACAGGCACCATTAAGCGAGCAAGCGTTGATCATGTCGCCATGGATCGCCAAGCCGCCAGCCGAACCCAGCTGGGGTGTCACCACCTGACCAATCGGGCCAGGATAGGTCGAGCCGTAGGCATGACCGCCAATCCGGGCATACACCGGGCAGTGGTTCATACAGGCACCACAACGGATACATTGCAGGGTCGATTGCAGATCCGGGTGGTTGAATATTTTCGAACGACCGTTATCCACCAGCACCAGATGCACCTGCTCCGGGCCATCCAGTTCGTCCGTCTGGCGCGGGCCAGAAATCATATTAACGTAGGTGGTAATCAGCTGGCCGGTGGCAGAGCGCGGTAACAGGGTAAGCAACTCCGGTACATCACTGAGACTTTGCACCACTTTTTCAATGCCCGTCACGGCAATATGTAGCGGTGGCACGGTCGTGCACATACGACCGTTACCTTCGTTCTCGATCAGCAACAAGGTGCCGGTTTCCGCAATCGCCATGTTGACGCCAGAGATACCGGCATCGGCGTGACGGAATTTCTCCCGCAGAATAGCGCGGGCATTACCGATCAGATCATCCACCTCTTCGCTGTAAGGTACCGGGTCACCTTCAGGGGTCGTGGCGCGACTGTGCATCAGCTGGGCGATTTGCTGTTTGTTTTTGTGAATCACCGGCATCACGATGTGGGATGGCGCTTCTTTGGCCAGCTGTACCAGATACTCGCCCATATCACTTTCCAGACATTCGATCCCTCGGGCTTCCAGATAGTGGTTCAGCTCAATCTCTTCGCTGACCATGGATTTGCCCTTCACCACGGTATCGGCCTGATTGGCATCAAGAATGCCATGGATGATTTGATTGGCCTGCTCGGCAGTATCGGCCCAGTGCACCTGAATACCGTTGGCAACCAGGTTGGTTTCCAGTTGTTCGAGTAAATCCGGCAGCTTCGCCAGACTGCGCTGGCGGGCGGCTTCACCCCGATCACGCAAGGCTTCCAGTTCGACCGCATCTGGAAAGACACTCTGACGTTTGCCCATCAGAAAGTCACTGGCTCCCCGAAAACTGGCCCGCAGGGTCTCGTTTTTTAGTGCCATGCTGGCGCGAGCCTTGAAGTGGCGCGCCTGCATATCGGCAAACTCGTGTTCTTCCTGATCAACCAGGGTTTTTAATTCAATAAACGCTGAGGTTGACGAATTCATGCTTCACCTCCGGTCTGATCCAGGGATGCTCGTACCAGCGTTGCCAGGTGGCGTGTCGGCATGGCGCGGGCCTTGCCCTCGGCCGCCAGTACATCCAGCGTGCCGCCAATATTCATCAGACAGCCGCAATCAGCACTGGTAATCACATCAGCCGCTGTGGCTGACATGGCCATGGCCTTGTCGTGTGCCATCGCTGCCGAAATCTCCGCCTGCTTCACCGCAAAAGTGCCGCCAAAACCACAACATTCGGCAACCCGCTTTGGCTCCACCACCTGAACACCCGGTAGACGGCCGACCAGCTCCCGGTGCTCGGCCGCCACTCCCATGCCCCGCCGCGACGAGCAAGAGGTGTGCAGGGCCACTCGTTGCTCCGTTAGGTTGGTAATATCACGAGACTCAAACTGAATATCGAGAACGTTAATCAGAAATTCGGAGAACTCATAGGTACGTGCCGCCAACGCCACCGCCTGCGGCGCTTCCGACTGGCCACGAAACAGCGCCGGGTACTCCAGATGCACCATACCGGCGCAAGACCCCATCATCACCACAACGGGAATGTCCTCTGCAAAAGCTAACAGCTGACGCCGGGCAACGGCGCGGGCTTCGTTTTCGTAACCGGAATTCCAGGCTGGCTGGCCGCAACAGGTTTGTGCTTGTGGAAACACCACCTCAACGCCCTGGCTCTGTAAAACCGCAATCGCGTCCATCCCCGCCTGGGGGAAAAAACTGTCGACCAGACACGTGCCCATCAGGTACACCCGCGATGGTCGGGATGGATAGCTGCGCCGCCGTGACGACAGGGAAAGGGTCATGAGGATTCCACCTATACGGATGCCAGGTGCACTGCGTCAGTAGCCCGGCCGCAGGAATCACGACCGACATCGCAGAAAACACTTGCAGTTATTATTGTGATTGAATAAATTGGTCTTACCAATTTACCAAAAATACAACGCCAAATTACCTCTGAATATTGTCGGGGTCAATGGACAACTGTGGCCGCTACCGATCAAAGTCGCACGTCTGGCGTAAAATCAGCCACCATGGCGCACTTGATGGCACATTTGATGGCACACCGTACACAGGATTTCCCATGACCCAACGCATCCAGAGTCAGAAAATCTCCGCTATTATTGCTGGCCAGCTGGAAAGCATGATTATTGAAGGCAGTCTGGAACCAGGGCAGAAAATGCCGACCGAACGTGAACTGGCTGCTCGCTTTGACGTCTCTCGCCCTTCCATTCGCGAGGCGCTGAATCAGCTGGAGACTAAGGGACTGGTCAGCCGTCGACAGGGCGGCGGTACCTATGTTGCCACCGCCCTTGGCCATTCTCTGGCCGATCCACTGCTGGAATTGTTTCAGAGTCACCCGGAGTTTAATTACGATTTGCTGGAATACCGCCATGCGCTGGAGGAAGTTGCCGCTCACTATGCGGCCCTGCGGGCGACACCGGAAGACCACGCTATTATTGAACGTCGTTACCAGGAATGGCTCGACGGGCATCAGGCCCGACTCGGCGCCAAAGCAGAAGCCGAGCTGGACTGGCGCTTCCATTTATCCATCGCCGAGGCATCACACAATGCCGTCCTGTTGCACTCCATGCGGGCATTACTCAGCCTGTTCAAACAGACCATTGCCACCAACCTGACCTACCTCTACACCGAGGAAGGACGTCGGGATACCATCCGCCTGCAGCATGAAGCCCTGAAAAATGCGGTGATCCAGCGTAATGAAGACGATGCCCGCCAAGCTGTGAACAACCATCTGGCCTTTGTTGAAGAAACGCTGCAGCAGAGCAGTCGCTTTGAAAGTCATGCCCAGCGCGCGCTGCGACGCTTCTCGATGATTCGCTAGGTCTGGGTTCCTGGGTCTGTTGTTGTGCCACCGAATGAACATTTATCCCGTTTGGTCAACTGCTGCACCAGTGCCACCAGCGGTTCCGGCCGGAAGGGTTTGCTTAGATAGCCATTCATACCGGCCTCCAGACTGATCCGCTCGTCCTGCGCTGAAGCATTGGCCGACAGCCCGATCACCGGGGTATCGATCTGGTAGTACTCCCGTAACAGCCGCGTTGCTTCAAGCCCTCCCAGTACGGGCATCTGAATATCCATCAGTACGATATCAATCGGCTGTAGCCCGTTCAGCAAGACATCAACCGCTTCATGACCATTTTCTGCACACACCAGGGTCGCACCACGCCGGCCCAGCATTTCACTGACCAGCTTGCGATTCACCGCGTTATCATCAACGATCAGGATGCCAATCCCCTGAAGCGATAACGACTCCGGCGCACTACCGCTGAGGTTTGTGCCAGGCTGTTCATCGATCTGATCAGCCTCAGTTTCTGCAACGGCAAGCGATGCCGTTTCCAGACCAGCATCCGGCAATGCCAGAGTCAAAGACACGCCAAATTGACTGCCTTTACCTTCTTCACTGCTCACCAGCAATTCGCCTTCCATCGCTTCCACCAGCGAACGGGTAATACTCAACCCGAGACCGGCACCGCCATAGTGGCGAGTATCCGAGCCATCCACTTGCTGGAATTGCTCGAAAATCAGCGACAGCTTGTTTGCCGGAATACCGCGACCGGTGTCGTTCACCAAAAATCGGAGCCGGACATGATCCTCACCCAAATGGATCAGTTGTACCGCCAGCTCAACCACACCAGCCGCCGTAAACTTTGCCGCATTGCTGATAAAATTGATGAGTATCTGGGTCAATCTCAGTTCATCACCGCAGACGCATTGCGGGATATCGTCGTCCAGGGTCAACGCTGCCTTGACGGGCTTGTCTCCCAGCAAGGCCTTGAGGCTGTCCATCACACTTTCCAGCATCTGATAAAGCAAGAACGGCTTTGATTCGATCTCAATACCCACTGCCTGAATTCTGGAAAAGTCGAGAATATCATTCACCAAAGCCAGCAGGTGCCGCGCCGACGCCAGCGTCTGACTGGCATAACGGTGCACATGGGGTTCGGTTGTTCGAGTATCAATCAGGGTCGCAAACCCCATGATGGCATTCAGTGGGGTACGTAATTCATGGCTCATATTGGCAAGGAACTCGGACTTCGCCTTGTTGGCCACTTCCGCTTCCGTCAATGCCGCCTCACTTCGGGCATAAGCTTCCTGCAATTCGGTGGTGGCAACCGCCACTTCACGTTTGAGCACTGCCGGTTCGTTCATCAAATGCCAGAACATCCAGCCCAGCAAGGGAGCAACAATACAAAAGACCAGCCACAAGACAATCCGTTGTGGCAGCAGATAGCGATAATCCAGCGCCCGACTGGCACCTATTTGCCAGGATCCCCCCGGTAAAATGACCGATGCAACCACCGGATCTCGCTCAAATACCTTGGCATCACCAAAGAACACATCGCCCTTGGCGCCCAGTGCATCCTTGCCACGCACAGCCAGATCCAGCCAGTATTCATGCTTGGATAATCCGGCTTCCAGCAACAACCGTTCGATATCGAGCAGTATGGTGGCGAAGCCCCAAAAAAACTCGCCCTCATTGCCCATCAAATAAATCGGATTGCGGGCAATGATCGCTCTGCCCCCCTGAACCAGGGAAATCGGCCCGGCAATGACATAACGACGTTCGTCAATAGCACGCTTGACGATCTTCCGGCGCGCCGGATCCGCCAATAAATCGTGACCCAGCGCCTTGCCATGGTGTTCTTTGTTGGTCATATAACGGACGACCGCGCCCGGCGCCAACTGCAAGCTCATCACGCCACCGGTATTTTGCTGGCTGCTGGCCGCAAACACCTCGAATTCCTGTTCGGTAAAATTTGGTTGCGCATGAACAAAAGCCGCCAAGCCATAGGTCAACTGCAGGTGCTGGTTCACTACGGCAGACAGGCGGTTACTTACCTCATTGATACGGGTCTTGGCAATAATGGTCTCTGAGGCCTGTTGCTGGGCAACCAACAGCCGATCCATGTACAAAAAGACCAGACCCAGGCCGACCAGCAACACAACAGGAAGCAAATATTTGCGCATGGCACTCCGGGTGATCGCAAGGTAGTTTTTATCCCACGCTCCAAGACTAGCCCACTGAATACAATCCGGGAGAGAAGCCGCCGACAATTACTATGCCCAACTGTCATTCCTGCTCAGGCAGACTCAACGAGTCTCGGAACCGATCCACTCAACCCGGTATAAATCGCGGCGACGATCGAGAAAATTGGTCACCGACCCTTCATTTTTGACTTCCTGAAGTTTGGCCAGATCAACATCCACAATCAGTGTCATTTCAGTATTGGGGGTGGTTTCCGCCATGATGGCATCGTGTGGAAAAGAGAAGTCGGAGGGTGAAAACACCGCCGTCTGGGCATACTGTATATCCAGGCTATCCACTTGTGGCAAGTTACCAATACTGCCAGCGATCGCCACATAACATTCATTTTCAATGGCCCGCGCCTGGGCACAACGGCGGACACGCAAATAGCCATTTTTGGTATCGGTCCAGAATGGCACCAGCAAAATCTGCATTTCCTGTTCACTGAGGATACGTGCCAGCTCGGGGAATTCGACGTCATAACAGATCAGAATACCGACCTTGCCAAAGTCAGTCTGGAACAATTGCAGTTGATTGCCGCCCTGCATGATCCAGTCGCGTTTTTCGTGCGGGGTAATATGGATTTTTTTCTGTTCTTCCACCGAGCCATCGCGGCGCATCAGATAGGCTACGTTATACAACTCATCATTTTCGATCACCGGCATGGAACCGGCAACAACGTTGATATTGTACGACACCGCCAGGCGGGATATTTCGTCCTTGATTTGTTCACTGAAACTGGCCAGGTAGCGGATTGACTCAACGTAATTTTTATCCGGTGCCATCCCCATCAGCGGGGCATTAAAAAATTCCGGAAACAACGCCACATCACAACGATAGTCAGCCAGGGCATCAATAAAATACTCAACCTGTTGCAGGACTTCCTGAACGCTGTGCATTTCTCGCATTTGCCACTGCACACAGCCAATCCGGGCCGAGGTTTTCTGGGCACCAAACAGTTTGGCTTCGCGCGCTTCATAATAGATATTCGACCATTCCAGCAGGGTCGCATAGCCATGAGATTCCTTGTCGTCGGGTAAATAGCCCTTGATCACTCGTTTAACATCAAAATCGTTGGCCAACTGGAATGTCAGAATCGGATCGTAAAGCTCCTTACGTTTCACCGCCTGGATATATTGTTGGGGCGTCATCTCGCGTGAATGATCCTGGTAACCAGGAATCCGGCCGCCGGCAAATATGGCGCGTAAATTGAGGTTCTGACACAGCTCCTTGCGCGCTTCGTACAGCCGACGTCCGAGACGCAGGTTGCGGTAATCCGGGTCAACAAAGACGTCAACACCGTATAACACATCACCATCTGGATCATGTGATGCCAACGTTTCATTACCGGTGATTTCTTCGTAGGTGTGGTCGTCACCAAAATTGGCGTAGTCCACAATGACGGCAAATGCAGCCGCCACAACACGGCCACCGTCTTCAATACAAATTTGCCCTTCCGGGAAACGGTTGAGCATTGACTGATAGTTTTTTAACGGCCAGCCACCGCCCAGACCGGGATACACCTTATCCATAATCGACTTGATGTCGGCGTAATCTTTTTGGCGCAGACTGCGCATCAGCAAGCGAACATCATGGGTTGGATCATTAGGCTGGGTCATAAAAGCAACTTCCTGAAGAATAAGAACCTGTAAACGCCATTAAGCCGTGAAAGTTCCCGCAAAGTCACCCTGATAAAGTCACCTGACCAACGTCAGTCTGCTGGTGTAAGAGCTGGTGAAAGCATCCTTGCCAGAAAGTGCAGTCGTAGCACTGGTCTCAATTCAAGCCCTTGGCTTGCGCCAGTTCGACTTCCAGTAACAAGCGTCCAAAGATCAGTTTGGTTACATGGGCCTTCATTGCGGAATGTAATTCCAGCACGGCCTGCATCCCTTGCCCTTGCTCATCATCCGGTATCGTCACGGTATGACTGAATTGATGATCAACCCAGACCTGCTGCATCCGTGCGACCACTTCGTCCTGAAGTGCTGTTTGAGCGTCACGCTCGGATAATATCGTACGGATAATATTTTCCAGTATTGCCCATTCCGCATCCGCATCTACGGGAATATTAAAAGGTATTTGCATCCTGACCTCGGTTTTCATCAATGAAACCCGATGCTAACACGGGGAACGTGATCTGCTCCTCTCCATCACCCCAGACCATCACCCCAGACCATCACTCCAGACCATCGCAAGGTTAACGGTCGTTGCTGTCAGCTTTAGGTGGGCGCGGCATATGAGCCGACATTTCCTCTTCTGTCAGCACACCGTCACCATCGGTATCCATCTCACTGAAGTGCTCAGCCAGCGGTGGAATACTGGCAGCTTCATCACTAGGGGGCGTTCTCAATTAGTTAACGCGTCCTGTTATGGAGAAAAATTCCATCAGGCAAGGCGTTGAACGCAGAGAATGGTGGGCCCTTTTCAAGTTCAACAACACCGCATGATGGATTTTTAACCATAACCCTTCGGGCTGAGGCCAGTTGACTCCAGAACGGTGTTATTCGTCGCTTATTTAGCACGCCAAACCACACTCCTCATGCCTTGTTCTGAAGCCAACGGGCTCTCAGCAGGTCCGATTGACCAATTGAGAACGCCCCCTAGAGATCACACCATCCGAGTTACTATCCAGATCAGCGAATGCCGGTGGTCGCTGACCATGCTGGCCACGCTCTCCGTCCCTATCATCCGCCATTGCCAAACCGCTAATCGTACACAACAGCAGTACAACACCCGCCAATTTATTCATCGATTCATCCTGGAATAACAATCTTTTTTGAACCGTCATTGTGCCGCTAACGCACGTAAGAGGGTGTCAGATAACGCAGAAAAGCGTTGGAAAGTGCGACGAACAGATGTTCAAAGCAGTGAATCGGAGACACAAAAAACCGGCCAAAAGGCCGGTAAACAAGCAGTTCCCTGCAATCGTCTGACTGCGGGAACACAAAAGAGCCAACCCCCAAATTGTTGGCTCTTTTACTTCACACACGAGGTGAAGGACTTACAACAGTACTCGACGGATATCCGCAATCATCGCCACCAGCGTGGTAAAGAAGCGGCCACAGTCAGCACCGTTGATCGCACGGTGATCGTACGACACAGCCAGCGGCAGCAAATTGCGCGGAACAAATTCCTTGCCATTCCAGACCGGTTTCATCTGTGCCTTGGAAACACCCAGAATGGCCACTTCTGGCGCATTCACGATCGGTGTAAAGCCGGTACCACCAATGGCACCCAGACTGGAGATGGTGAAGCAGCCACCCTGCATATCGCGAGGTTTCAGCTTGCCATCTCGAGCGGCCTTGATCAGGTCGTTGGTTTCCTTGGCAATCTGGTAGATACCCTTTTTATCAGCATCACGCAGTACCGGTACCATCAGGCCGTTTGGTGTATCGCAGGCAATACCGATGTGCACGTAGTTCTTGTGCACCATATGCTCACCGTCGTGGTGCAGCGATACGTTAAAGCTTGGCTCTGCACGCAGCGCCATCGCTGCCGCCTTGATCAGGAATGGCATCGGCGTCAGTTTGACACCCGCCTTTTCTGATTCCGCTTTCATTGACTTGCGGAATTCTTCCAGATCGGTGATATCAGCTTCGTCAAACTGGGTCACATGAGGCACGTTCAACCAGGAACGCGACATATTAACCGCCGTCACCTTCTTGATTTTGCTCATCTTGACCATTTCGATTTCGCCAAACTGGCTGAAATCGACTGCCGGGATCGGTGGAATACCAGTCCCGCCGGTCACGGCAGCCTTGGCAACGGGTACTTGCTCGGCCCGCTTCAGTGCTTCCTTGACGTAGTTGCGAATATCATCCTTGGTAATACGACCGCGAATACCGCTGCCTTTCACCTTGCCCAGATTCACACCCAGCTGGCGCGCCAGGCGACGGGAAGAAGGACCCGCGTATACGTCGGTAGGCTTGGCTTCTGTTTCGGCCAAAGTACCGGCCTTTGCAACAGGTGCCTGGGCTGGGGCTGGAGCCGCAACAGGAGCCGCCGCAACAGGCGCTACCGGAGCCGCAACAGCCGCAGGCGCTGCTACTGCTGCGCTTGCAGGTTTGAAGATGGCGTACAGATCACCTTCGCTGACGGTATCGCCTTCTTTCACCTTGAAGCCCACCAGAATACCGTCTTCCGGTGCCGGGACATCCATGGACGCCTTGTCGGTTTCCAGTACAATCAGTGAATCTTCTGCTTTTACTGCGGTGCCCGGAGCCACACACAATTCAATCACGGTCACACCATCAGCACCGCCCAGATCCGGCAAGGCCAGTTCCATTTCGGCAGCAGGCGCTGCGGCGGGCGTAGCAACAGCCGCTGGAGCTGCAGCAACAGGGGCTGCTGCTGGCTCTACAACCGATGCCGCAACGTCAGCTGCACCAGCAACTTCCATGATGGCGTAGACATCTCCTTCTTTGACTTTACTGTCAACCGCAACCTTGAACTCGATAATTTTACCGGCTTCAGGGGCAGGAACATCCATCGATGCCTTGTCAGTTTCAAGTACCAGCAGTGAGTCCTCTGCGGCAACTGTAGTACCAGGCTCGACACACAGTTCGATCAGGGTAACTTCGTCGGCACCACCCAGGTCTGGAATGATCAGTTCTATCTGTTTGCTGCCACCACTGGCAGTAGCTGCAGGAGCTACTACAGGAGCAGGCGCAGCAGTTGGTGCAGGCGCAGGCGCTTCAACCGGTGTCGCAACCACTGCGGTTTCACCCGCAGCGGTTTCCAATACCAGAATCGGCGCGCCTTCGTTGATCTTGTCACCGACGCTGATCAGCAGTTCAATCACCTTGCCAGCCGCCGGAGAAGGTACTTCCATCGAGGCCTTGTCGGTTTCCAGCACAATCAGATCCTGATCGACTTCCACCATGTCGCCAACAGCAACCGAGACTTCAATTACATCAACGTTTTCCGCACCACCAATATCGGGCACTTCTACAGTCATTTTGCTCATATCAGTCTCCTGTCAAACTGTGGTCGGATCAGCTTTGTTGGCATCGATGCCCAGCTTCTGCCGCACTTTTGGCAACTCTGCTGTGTCGAACTTGCCCTGCTTGGCCAGGCTGGTCAGTGCCGCCAGAACCACAAAGCTGCGGTCGACTTCAAAGAAGTGACGCAGTTTTTTGCGGGTATCCGAACGTCCGAAACCATCGGTGCCCAGCACTTTGAAATCACCCGGCACATAGGCGCGCAGTTGTTCACCATAGGTCTTGATGTAGTCGGTAGACAGAATAACCGGGCCGTCCTGCTCACTCAGACACTGGGTGATGTACGGCACTTTCTGTACTGCTTCAGAGTTGATCAGGTTCCAGCGCTCACAGGCCTGTCCATCACGCGCCAGTTCGTTAACACTGGTCAGACTCCAGACATCGGATTCAACACCATAGTCTTCACGCAACATAACCGCAGCGGCTTCCACTTCACGCAGAATCGTACCGGCACCCATCAACTGAACACGAGGCCCGCTGGATTTCTTGCCTTCTTTCAGCAAGTACATACCTTTGATAATGCCCTCTTCAGCAGCTACTGGCATTTCCGGATGAACGTAGTTCTCATTCATGGTGGTGATGTAGTAGAAGCAGTTTTCCTTGTCTTCGTACATACGCTTGAGACCATCCTGGATGATCACCGCCAGTTCGAAGCCATAGGTAGGGTCATACGACCGGCAGTTTGGAATGGTATGCGCCATCAGGTGGCTATGGCCATCCTGGTGCTGCAGACCTTCGCCGTTTAATGTGGTACGACCGGCAGTGGCACCAATCAGGAAGCCACGGGCCTGGATATCACCGGCCAGCCAGGCAAGGTCACCAATACGCTGGAAACCAAACATTGAGTAGAAAACATAGAACGGTACCATCGGGCAGGCACTGTTACTGTAAGCTGTTGCCAACGCTACCCAGGCAGACATGGCACCGGCTTCGTTGATGCCTTCCTCCATGATCTGGCCTTTCTTGTCTTCCTTGTAGTACATGATCTGATTAGAGTCATGCGGGGTATATTTCTGACCGGCTGAGGAGTAAATACCCAGTTGGCGGAACATACCTTCCATACCGAACGTACGGGCTTCGTCAGGCACGATAGGCACAATACGCTTGCCGACTTCTTTGTCTTTCACCAGCTGCGACAGTACCCGGACAAATGCCATGGTCGACGACTGCTCGCGATCACCGGAACCGGTCAGCTGGCCTTTGAAGGCTTCCAGAGCCGGAGTTTTCAACGCTTCAAAATCGGCACGACGGGAAGGCACAACGCCGTTCAGCTTGTCACGACGTTCCTTCATGTAACGCATTTCAGGGCTGTCAGGCGCTGGACGGTAATAAGGAACCGTTTCCAGTTCGTCGTCGCTCAGCGGGATACCAAAACGGTCACGGAATTTACGCAGTGCGGCTTTATCCAGTTTCTTCACCGAGTGCGTCGGGTTTACCGCCTCACCTGCTTCACCCAGACCATAACCTTTCACCGTCTGAGCCAGAATCACGGTTGGTGATCCCTTGTTCTCCATGGCTTCCGAGTAAGCAGCGTAGACCTTGAATGGGTCATGGCCACCACGGTTCAGATTAAAGATGTCGTCGTCCGACATATCCTTGACCAGTTCCAGCAGTTCTGGATATTTGCCAAAGAAGTGCTCACGGGTGTAAGCGCCACCGTTGGCCTTGTAGTTCTGCAACTCGCCGTCACACACCTCGTCCATACGCTTCTGCAGCAGACCGGACTTGTCTTTTTCCAGCAGTACATCCCAATGACGACCCCAGACCACCTTGATGGTGTTCCAGCCAGCACCACGGAAGACACCTTCCAGCTCTTGCATGATCTTGCCGTTACCACGCACAGGACCATCCAGACGCTGAAGGTTACAGTTAATCACGAAGACCAGGTTTTCCAGCTGCTCACGGCCTGCCAACGAGATAGCGCCCAGTGTTTCCGGCTCATCACACTCGCCGTCACCGAGGAATGCCCACACTTTACGATCACCACGAGCGACCAGATCACGGGCGGACAGGTAACGCATCACGTGCGCCTGATAAATCGCCTGGATCGGGCCAAGGCCCATAGAAACGGTCGGGAACTGCCAGTAGTCCGGCATCAACCACGGATGTGGGTAAGAAGACAGACCACCGCCATCAACTTCACGCCGGAAGTTGTCCAGTTCGGATTCGTCAAAACGGCCTTCCAGATAGGAACGGGCGTAGATACCGGGTGAAGAGTGACCCTGGAAGTAAATCAGATCGCCAAGATGGCCATCATCGTTGCCACGGAAGAAGTAGTTAAAACCGATGTCATACAGGGTAGCCGCAGAAGAGAACGATGCAATGTGACCACCAAGGCCTTCATCATTGTCGTTAGCGCGCATCACCATGGCCAAGGCATTCCAGCGAATCAGCGAGCGAATGCGGCGCTCCATAAACAGGTCGCCCGGCATACGCCGTTCCTTATCGACAGCGATGGTATTGCGATATGGTGTAGTAATGGCGGCGGGCAGGTCGACGCCTTTCGACAGAGCGTGATCAAACAGTGCTTTCAGCAAGAAGGCAGCACGCTCGGGGCCTGAGTGGCGAATGGTAGCGTGGAGTGAATCGAGCCATTCTTGTGTTTCGTAGATATCGACATCTTGTGTCATACGGAACTCCCAGTCTTCTTATACATGCGCCCGGATCAGGCGCGGGTGAAGGCCTTGTGAGCCTGGTAACCCCTAAAATCTGGTCTTGTTGATTATCCCTTTTACGATAATCGACAATATCTGACCCCGTTTTATAGGCTAAAAATTCTTGGTCTCTGGTCGTAATACTCCGAGGGTCAGGAGTAGCAGGCCCAGACGACGGGCGACAGTCTGCCGCGTCCCAAACAAGAAAACAACGCCTCCCCGTAGTTTTTTTACAACCAGGCAACGTTACTTACCGTCAAACACGCAAAGAAATGAAAAGCCAAATATCGCCCTCCACACCCTATTCCCACTGAACTATAAGCATTGAGAATAACCAGAATCACTGAAAACTATGGATGATTTTAATGCCAGTATCGATTTTCGATGGAAATATCAGGCACGTTTTGCCTAGCCACTGGTAAATAATTTACCGCGTACCTTTTTCCGGAATTCACCCGGCGACTGCCCCTGCAACCGACGAAAGATCTTGATAAAGTAGCTGCTGTCGCCAAAACCCGTTTCTTGTGCAACATCCGCAACAGACAAGTTACTGTGCTGCAACAATTCACGGGCGGCCTGACAGCGAATGGTCTGCTGATACACCAGTGGCGTTACTCCCACGACCTGTCTGAAGCGGCGCATAAACTGTCGTTCACTCAACCCGGCCCTTTCTGCGAGCAGACCGAGTGAAAAAGGTTCCCGCAAATACTGGCGCATCCAAGCCTGCACCAGCGCAATCTCTTCATCCGCGTGTCGTGCACCCTCACCAATAGAATACACCTTGTTTTCGAACGGTTGCCGTACCTCTGGAGAGAACTGCTGCTCAATTTGCAATGCCATGTCCCGCCCCCAGGTTTGACCAATAAAATGAATCACCATATCGGCCCCGGAGTTAACGCTGGCAGCACAATAAATACGCCCGGCCTGGGTCAACAAGTGCTGGCGCTGTAACAGCACCTGTGGGTAATCTGCGGTAAAACGATCCTGATAATGCCAATGCGTCGTTGCTGGCTTGCCGTTAAGAATACCGCTGGCGGCCAACAAACAGACTCCGGTACCCACCGAGATCACACTGGCTCCTTGCCGATATTGTTCAGCAATCCAGCCAATAACGCTGGCATGGGTCTGCAACACTCGCCGAGGGTTGCGCCAGAGGGCCGGTACGACCACCAGGCTGGTGGATTCAATTTCAGCCAGGGTTCGATCCGGGCAAAGTCTCAGCCCCCCGAGACTGGATATGTCTCCCGGCTCCGCCACTCCGGTTTCAATGTTGAAGCTCACATTCCCCTGCCGCGCTACTTTTAATCGGGCACGTACTGCTTCCAGCATTTCGACCGGGATTGCAATACTGGAAGTCAGCATTTGCTCAACCAGTAATACCGTCACATGTTGCAACAAAGTGTCTCTCCTATGCGTCACATAACGACACTATCATTTTATCTTTTGTCCATATCAACCTACTAGGTGGAAATTTGATGCCCGTAAGATAGCGAAAATACTTTTGGGGCCTCGATTATGAAAAATCTGGCAGTAATAACCGGTTTTGGTGGAATCAATGCCGCAGGCCGCAGTTCGGGCCATCATGCGTTTCGCCGTATGATTCTGGACTCACTCACCGGCGTCAAACGCGAACAGACACTTGCCAGTCTTGCCAGTCTGATGGCAACCACCGATGAAGATGCCATTCTGAATGGCACTCTGGTACGCGAGTGGGACAATGTGCCATGGGACGCCAAGGCAGTGCCTTTTCACAAACCGTTCAAGGATGAAGACGGCAACCCCTGCTGGCGCCTGACGCACCGTCGCCTTGCCGTACAAAGCGCCGGTCAGCTGCCTGCGGGTTTTGACCCGGCAACCCTGTATCGCTCACTGCACCACCCGCGTGGTTTGCAAATGGCCGTCTATGCCGCATCGGATGCCCTCGGCTCGCTGGGAATCGACTGGGAAACCCTGTGCCAGCACGTCGGCCCGGATGAAATAGCCGTTTATGCTGGCTCTTCCATGGGTCAGCAAGACAGCAATGGTAACGGTGGCATGATGCAGTCGGCCTTACTGGGCAAGCGCACCTCATCCAAGCAATGCGCCATGAGCATGAACCAGATGCCGGCCGATTTTATTAACGCCTATGTGCTTGGCAACGTTGGTACAACTGGCTGTATGTCTGCGGCTTGCGCCACCTTTTTGTACAATTTGCGCCTCGCCAGAGAAGACATAGAAAACGGCAAGCGCCGTGTGGTCGTAGTGGGCAATTCTGAAGCCCCCTTGGTGCCGGAAATCGTCGAAGGTTACAACGCCATGACGGCGCTGGCGTCGGAACAGAAACTACGGGATCTGGACAATATTCCCGCCACTGCAGCGGCGGATCTCCGTCGCGCCAGCCGACCATTCGGTGACAACTGTGGCTTTACCATTGCAGAATCGGCGCAGTTTTTTATTCTGACGGATGACAAACTGGCGCTGGAGCTGGGGCTGACCATCCACGGCAGCGTTGGCGATGTTCAGGTCAATGCCGACGGCTACAAGAAGTCTATCTCCAACCCTGGTATCGGCAATTACCTCACCATGGGCAAGGTCGTTGGTAGCGCCCGCCGCCTGCTTGGTGAGGATGTCTTGCGTCACGGTACCTTTGTCCATGCCCATGGCAGCAGCACGCCCCAGAACCGGGTGACCGAATCCCATATCTATCAGCAACTGGCCAGTGCCTTCAAACTGGAAAACTGGCCGGTCACGGCCGTCAAGGCGTATGTCGGACATTCCCTGTCGGCCGCCTCTGCCGATCAACTCAGCGCCACACTGGGAACTTGGGCCGAAGGGTTTATCCCCGGCATCAAAACAACCCACAAGATTGCGGATGATGTGCACCAGCAACAGCTGGCATTTGTCCTGCAGGACAAGCAGATCGACCCGGCCGAACTCCCGGTTGCCTTTATTAATGCCAAAGGCTTTGGCGGCAATAATGCCTCCGCCATGATTATTTCACCGGCCAAAACCCGCCAGCTGATCGCACAGCGTTACAGTACAAGCGAGCTCAGTCACTACCAGGATCGTAATGAAACGGTGGCAGAAACTGCACACCAGTACGACAGCGACGCCACCGCAGGAACAACCCGCCCACGCTATCACTTTGGTGAAAGTGTGCTGGAACCTGCCGATCTGACCATCAGCGACCAGGAAATTCGTATTTCAGGGTGGGATCAGGCTGTTCCGCTTTAAGTTTAAGGCCAGCCTGGGTCAGGTCACCCCTGCGGTTACCTGGGTATTTGTCTGTCGCTGTTGGCATTGACACTTCTGAGCTTTACTCGCTTGCTATCACCAGCCAAGCTCAGAGGATCTCCAGGCAGCGCGCGTCCAAAGCACGGGCAAATCACTCAGGAACTGACGAATTTGCGGCTGAAACCTCATTGCTGGAAGTAAATGATCAGTAGACTATCAGATCGATTCACCCACTCGGGCCAAGGAAAACATGGAATACAAGATTATCTTCGGCGGGCAAGTAGGCGCTGGTAAAACGACCGCAATTGCCGCTATCAGCGATGTACCGGTAGTCAAAACGGAAGCCAGAGCCAGTGACGACGTTGCCTTGCGTAAAGACACCACCACTGTGGCAATGGACTATGGTCTGATCAATCTTCCTGGTGGCGAGAAAGTCCACCTGTTTGGCACTCCGGGCCAGACCCGCTTCAGCTTTATGTGGGACGTCCTGACCGTAGGTGGCCTGGGATTGGTGCTGCTGATCGACAATGCCGCAGCCAATCCAGTTGACGATATGGTCACCTATGTTGAGGCATTTCGTAAATTCATTGACAACAATGCGTTGGTTGTTGGTATTACACGTATGGATCTATCGACCAATCCGCCGCTGGCAGTCTACATCAGTAAGCTGCAAGAAATGGGCATCAATGCACCGGTATATGAAGTGGATGCCCGCAAGGCTGAAGACGTCGAAGTCATGCTGATGAGCTTGCTCTCTATTCTAGAGCTGGGCTTGAAGTAGCAGCAATGATTAACAGCAGTCATGGTTGATAATGGTTGAAGTAATGGCGCTACGTGGCAAATCAGCCTTGCCGGGCATCCAGACCCGATTGCACGACGCCTGTTCCAAAAGGAAACCAAGTAATGAATGAAACCTCTACACATCCCGAAGCGACGCGGATTTTTGACATATTACGCAGCATGATTTCAAACTCCGAAGGGGCAATACTGGCCACTGCCACCATGACAACCGATGGTCTGATTATTGCCTCAGCACTGGGAGACGGTATTGATAGCGATATTTTTGCAGCCATGAGCGCTTCCTTGCTGGTACTGGCCGAGCGTGCTTCCCAAGAGGTAGATATCGGCGAACTGAATCAGGTGATGGTCATGGGTAGCCAAGGCGTTATGCTACTGACGCATATCGGTCAGGATGCGGTGCTTGCCGTTTCGACCACACCGTCTGCCAATCTCGGCCAGGTACTGCTGAATACCACCAACGCAGTCACTGCGTTACGCAGCCTGCTCGACTAAAGAGACATGGGACGGGCTTGATTTGTATAATCCAGCGCACTAGTGTCTGCACAACCAACCGACTCAGGAATAGCACCACATGATCAAGGTTATTATCGATCGTCGTATCGCAGACGATATGGAATCGACCTATGAAGATGCCATCAAACACACCCTGCGGGCGATTCTTGAAGCGCCTGGTTACGTTTCCGGAGCCTCCTATAAAGACGCCAGAGATCACCATCACCGCATTATTATTACCAATTGGCAAAGCTTGCAGGACTGGGAACGCTGGGCAGTATCCAGCGAACGCCGCGAAGTCATTGCCGCAATCCAGCCAATTCTGATGCGTGAAGAACGTATCAGTATACTGACCGCCTGATTCAGGCTCAGACACTGCCCAGCCGACGATGCTGCAGCCACGTCACCGCAGCATCCAGAGCTTCATCCAGCAACGATTCACGGGTTTTACCAGAACGTTTTGCCGGTTGAAAGTCGTGATCACCGCTGTCCAGCCAGAGCAATTCAATCTCATCAGGCCAGTGCCTCTCGCCAAATAATGCCGTGATCTCAGCCTGCTTGCCAAATGGATCCCTGCTGCCCTGTAAAATCATCAATGGCACAGAGATACGGTCAAAATGCTCGACTCTGAGCGTGTGCTCCTTGCCGGGTGGATGAAAGGGGTAGCCCAATACAATAACCCCGGACAAATTAGCCGGAGCCATACCCGGCAATGCCAGCATCGAAGCAACACGTCCGCCCATCGACTTGCCAACGATCACCACCGGCTTCTCCATCACACGAACAACATCACCTAATTCCTCGACCAAACGCTTAACTGGTGGTGGCGGACGGCGTTTTCCAGATGCCCGCGACTGGGCCATATAATGAAATTCCACCCCGGTTACGGTAACGCCCCGGGCCTCGAATCCCACTCTTGCCGCGACCAGAAAATCCGACTCGAGACCGGCGCCGGCACCGTGAACCAGTATAACGTCAGGATCCTGATGACTGGCTTCTGCCTGAAAACAAATTTTCTCTGTCATTTGGTGTTACCACTTTGGTCGTAATTTCCGCTTTTCAAGCGCTCGATTTATGTCGTTTTTGGCTTCATTGCGTTAGGTCAAGGTCAACAAAGACGTCAGCCTTATGATAACTGGCACCGCTACAAACACCGGATTACCGGTATTTATAACGGAAAACCGCCCGAATAACAGTCGAGTAAGGCCATATCATTTATTGATATTAATTCTCAATTACAATGGGCAAACAGGATGCATTCCACGAGTGCTATATCCCTGAAATATCAGGCAGTTGCCGGACGTTTATTTGCAAAGCGGCAATAACCGCCCGATAATGTGTCGCCAAAATTTAGAACCCTCAATCCCACGCTGTTATTGGAATCCAATCATGAGCACAGCAATCGACCATCCCGAATACAACTACAAGGTGGTAAGACAATTTGCCATCATGACAGTTGTGTGGGGCATAGTTGGCATGACAGCCGGTGTATTCATCGCTGCCCAGCTGGCATGGCCCGCACTCAACTTTGATACCCCATGGCTGTCTTTCGGACGCTTGCGCCCGCTGCATACCAACGCGGTTATTTTTGCATTCGGCGGTAGCGCCCTGTTTGCAAGCTCCTACTACATTGTGCAGCGCACCTGCCGTACCCGCCTGTTCTCAGACACACTGGCCAGTTTTACCTTCTGGGGCTGGAACACGGTCATTGTGCTGGCAGCCATTACCCTGCCAATGGGCCTGACCTCCACCAAGGAATACGCCGAACTGGAATGGCCAATTGATATTCTGGTCGCCATTGTCTGGGTGGCCTATGTGGTAAACTTCCTTGGCACGCTGGCGATCCGCAAGGAAACGCACATCTACGTGGCCAACTGGTTCTTTGCCGCCTTCATGATCATGATCGCGATTCTGTATATTGGTAACAACCTGGCGATCCCGGTTTCCCTGACCAAATCCTACTCCATCTACGCGGGCACCATTGACGCCATGGTGCAGTGGTGGTGGGGTCATAACGCCGTCGGTTTCTTCCTTACAGCAGGCTTTCTCGGCATCATGTACTACTTCGTTCCCAAGCAAGCTGGCCGCCCGGTGTATTCCTACCGTCTGTCCATCGTGCATTTCTGGGCACTGATTTCGATCTACGTCTGGGCTGGTGCTCACCATCTGCATTACTCTGCTCTGCCAGACTGGGCACAAACCTCCGGCATGGTAATGTCGCTGATTCTGCTGGCCCCCAGCTGGGGCGGTATGATTAACGGTATGATGACGCTGTCTGGTGCCTGGCACAAACTGCGTACCGACCCGATTTTGCGCTTCCTGGTGGTTTCCCTGTCGTTCTACGGCATGTCGACTTTTGAAGGCCCGATGATGGCCATCAAGACCGTTAACGCCCTCTCCCACGATACTGACTGGACTATTGGCCACGTACACTCCGGTGCACTGGGCTGGGTTGCCATGGTCTCTATCGGTGCCATGTACCACCTGATTCCGATTATGTTCGGCCGCAAAGCGGGCGAAATGCACTCTATTGCGTTAATTAATACGCACTTCTGGCTGGCCACTATCGGCACCGTATTCTACATCGTTGCAATGTGGGTTAACGGCATCATGCAGGGCCTGATGTGGCGCGCGGTCAATCCGGACGGCACCCTGACCTACAGCTTTGTTGAATCCGTCTCGGCCTCACATCCCGGATATGTTGGTCGTGTTATCGGCGGCGCACTGTTCCTGGCGGGCATGCTGATCATGGCTTACAACGTCTACATGACCGTGCGTGCGGCCAAGAAAGACATTGCCGCCACGGCAACCGCTCAGGCGTAAGGAGTTATTGAGATGATTAAGCACGACACTATCGAAAAAAGTATGCCATTAATGGTGGTACTGATCGTCATCGCTCTTAGCTGGGGTGGGCTGGTAGAAATTGTGCCGCTCTTCTTCGCCAAGGACACCAACACGCCAGTTGAAGGCCTAAAACCCTTGAACGCGGTACAACTGGAAGGTCGTGACATCTACATCCGCGAAGGCTGCCATGTATGTCACACCCAGATGGTACGCCCATTCCGTGCCGAGACCGAACGTTACGGACCCTACTCTGTGGCGGGCGAATCCGTGTACGAACACCCGTTCTTGTGGGGCTCCAAGCGTACTGGCCCGGACCTGGCTCGCGTCGGTGGCCGTTACTCCAACGAATGGCACCGTGCGCACCTGTACAACCCGCGTGACGTTGTACCCGAGTCCATCATGCCGTCCTACCCCTGGTTGTTTGAAGACAAGGTAGATGGGCGTGATACACCGAAAAAGATGGAAGCCCTGCGCATGGTAGGCGTGCCATACACAGATGACGACATCGAAGGTGCTAAAGCAGCCGTTGATGGCAAACCCGAAATCGAAGCCCTGGTTGCGTACCTGCAACAGTTGGGCACAGTGATCACTAAACGGTAATCCCATGGATATTAACGACGTGCGCGGGCTGGGTTCGATCTTCGCTCTGATAGCGATGCTGGCAATCTTCTGGTGGGCCTATGGCTCCAGTCGCAGGAAACGTTTCGAAGACGATGGGGATATTCCATTTCTTGATGACGATGATGGCCTCCCCAAGCACGGCGATAAAGATCGGAGCAAGTAATTATGTTAAGTACTTTCTGGCAAGTATGGGTTTCCGTCATTGTACTGGGATCCATTATTGGCTGTGGTGTGCTGATCATGTACACCAGTCGCGGTATGCGCAAAGAAGAAACCGACCAGACCACCGGTCACAGCTATGATGGCATTGAAGAAATTGACAACCCGCTACCACGCTGGTGGGTGTTCATGTTCTGGGGCACCATTATTTTTGGCCTCGGCTATCTGGCTTCTTTTGGTCTGGGCAACTACCAGGGATTCCTGACCGTTACCGTAGACGGCAAGGAAGTTCCCTGGAGCCAGACCAATCAGTGGAAAGCGGAAGTCCAGGCGTTCGACCAGGAAATCGCACCTCTTTATGCCCAGTACTCCTCAACTCCGGTTGCTGAGCTGATTCATAACGATGATGCGTTACAAACTGGTCAGCGCCTGTTCAAAAGTAACTGCTCGGTCTGCCACGGCAGCGGTGCCAAAGGTGCGCTTGGCTTCCCTAATCTGACGGACAAAGACTGGTTGTATGGCGGTGCTCCGGCACAGATCGTCCAGACCATCGCCAACGGCCGTCAGGGTGCCATGCCGGCTTGGGGTGCCATTCTGGGTGATGAAGGCATTAACCAGATGGTGAACTATGTTCGCAGCTTGTCTGGCCTGAAGCACGATGCCACTCTGGCAGAGGAAGCAGCGCCCAAGTTCTTGCAAAACTGTGCCATTTGTCACGGTGCCAACGGCAAGGGTAACCAGATGATGGGCGCCCCTAACATGACCGATGAAACCTGGTTGTACGGCGGCTCCAGCAAGCAGATCGAAATGACTCTGCGTTATGGCCGCAGCGGTAAAATGCCTGCCCATAAGGAAATCCTTGGTGCTAATGCTGACGCCAAGATTCACCTGCTGGCCACGTACGTTTACTCATTGTCCAACAAGTGATGTCATGATTGCCTCAGCCAACCGCTCGCATAACCACAATGTTGAGCTGCGGCAATGAACGGGGAAAAAGCGGCCAATGGCCGCTTTTTTTCGATATATCAACTGCGTACGAACTATATAATCACAGCATTATATAGATCTGCTGACGATCCGAAGGTGCCTTTTGGGCCCCCACCTGCTACGCCAGCCAACACAAGCAAACAAGGTGATTAGCTGTCATGAGTAACATCCCTGTCAAAGACGTCACACCCAAGTCCGAGAGCATGTACGCCAAGCGTGAAAAAATATATGTACGAGAAATTATCGGTTTCTTTCAGAAACTGAGAACCTATTCATTGTGGGCACTCATGCTGGGTTACTACGGCACGGTATGGATTAACTGGGGTGGTCGCCAGGCCGTCTATTTTGATCTACCGGCGCGCCAGTTCAATATTTTTGGTGTCACTTTCTGGCCTCAGGATTTTATTCTGCTGTCATTCGCGCTGATTATTGCCGCCTTTGGACTGTTCACGATTACCAACCTTGCAGGCCGGGTCTGGTGTGGTTACACCTGCCCCCAATCAGCCTGGTCATTCCTGTTTATGTGGATCGAAGAACGCGTGGAAGGCAGCCGCAATCAACGCATCAAGATGGACAAGGAAAACATGTCCACCAGCACGCTGCGCAAAAAAGCCCTCAAACATACCCTGTGGCTATTTGTCGCACTCGCAACCGGGGTCACCTTTGTTGGCTACTTCTCTCCCATTCGTGAGTTGATCCCGGATATGTTTTCGGCTGCACTGAATGGCTGGGAAATATTCTGGATTGCTTTTTTCACCCTGGCGACTTACATCAATGCTGGCTGGATGCGTGAGCAAGTGTGTATTTACATGTGCCCTTATGCCCGTTTCCAATCGGTAATGTACGATGCTGACACGTTAGCGGTTTCCTACGACATTAATCGCGGTGAGCCGCGCGGAAAACGCAGCAAAAAAGCCAAACAGGAAACCGATACCACCCAGCTGGGCGACTGTGTCGACTGCTCATTGTGTGTTCAGGTATGTCCAACCGGCATTGATATTCGGGATGGGCTGCAATATCAGTGTATCGGCTGCGCCCTCTGTATCGATGCCTGTGACTCCATTATGGATAAGCTGAACAAGCCCAAGGGATTGATCCGTTACACCACGGAAAACGAACTGGAAGGCAAACCCACCCACCTGATGCGCCCCAGACTGCTGGGCTACGCCTTTATGCTGCTGGTTATGATGTCTGCTTTTGTTTATGCCATTGCCAGCCGGGTGCCTTTCGAGTTGGATATCGAACGGGATCGTGGCAGCCTCTACCGGGTCACTCCCAACGATACCGTCACCAACAGCTATACCCTGAAAATGATGAATATGTCGCAACAGCCCCGAACCTACCAGCTCAGGGTTGAAGGACTTCCAGCCGTCAATATGGATGCGCCCGAGATCCATGAAATAAGGGTGAATGAACTGCGCGAGATTACCGTTAACCTTGAAATTGACCCGGCGATTGCCAAGCTTCCCTCCAGTAAAACCGACATCGAATTTGTCGTGGTGGATCAGCAGGATGGCAAAGAAGTTGCCCGCGAAGAGAGCCGCTTTATCGCCCCAAAAAACTAGCGAGCCTCATCCCTGCTGTTGCTCAATGTGGGCTAGCAGGGCTAGATTTCAGTGCGCCCCGCGCTCTGCTCTGCATCAAGTCTGCCGACGATGACTTGCCGAGGACTCTAGAGACTCGCCGCCCAAGTGGTTACACTTGGGCGGCATTTTTTTCGGGCAGCGGAACCTTGGAGCAATAATAGGCCCCAACAGGCCCTGCCAGCAGTCGAGATCCCAGAGAGCACTATGAAATCAGATACCCAGCAGCCTGCCCAACCCTGGTACAAAGAACCCTTAATGTGGCTAATTGTCGGCATTCCTGCCGTCACCGTTTGCTGGGGTATGGTCATGATAACCCTCGCAGTCAGCACCAAGGATTCGCTGGTAAGCGACAGTTATTACAAGGATGGCGTCAGCTATACCGAAAATGTCGAAATGGATCACCAGGCCGTGCGTTTGCACATTCGCAGCAGCCTGGTATTTACCAACCACGAAGCGCGCCTGACACTGGAAGGACAGCTGGATAAAGAACCGGATGCGCTGTTACTAAAACTGATTCACCCGACTCTGCAGGATCAGGATCTCGACGTCATACTACAGCGGGTAGAGCCAGGTCTCTACGTCGGTGCTGCCGAAATAAAACTACCTGCCCGCCGCTACTTGTGGTTACAAAGTCCTGATCAGGGCTGGCGCGTGCGCTCGAAAGAACTGCTGGAAGACAGCAAGGTTGTGCAATTAAACGCCCAATGACACGGCATTCCGATACCAGCCAGTGTTTTCATTGCGGTGAACATGTCAGCCAGTCCGCAGCAGAACGCTGGTCAACCCTGATCGACGGCCAGTCACAACCGATGTGCTGTCCGGGTTGCAAGGCCATTGCCGAAACCATCGTCGCCAGTGGTCTGAAAGACTATTACAAGCACCGCACCGCACTACCGGAACTGTCTCCGGCTGAGCTCGATGATGATGCACTGCAAGCCCGGGATTCGCTGACCTTGTACGACAGCGAGGCGATGCAGCGGCGTTTTGTTGCGCAGCTGGGCAACGGCATGGCAGAGGCAACCTTGGTGATCGATGGCATCAGCTGTGCGGCCTGTGCCTGGTTAATAGAACATCGCCTTAATGCGTTACCGGGTGTCGATCAGGCCGTTCTCAACCTCTCCAATCACCGCCTGGTTGTACGCTGGATAGCGGAGCAACTGCCAGTCTCCAGTCTGATCGAACAAATCTACCGCCTCGGCTACCGCGCCTCGCCTTTTTCTGCCACCGTCGCCGAACAGCAACGTACTGACGAAGGTAAACGCAGCATCCGCCGTCTCGCCGTCGCGGGTATCGGCATGATGCAAGTGATGATGCTGGCGGTGCCGCTCTACGTTGGTATGGCCCAGCAATACGAAATTTTTATGCGTCTGGCCTCCATGGTGCTGACGCTGCCGGTTGTGCTATACGCTGCTCTGCCGTTTTTTGAAGCGGCCATTCGCGATCTGAAGGTTCGCCATCTGACCATGGATGTACCCGTATCCCTGGCCATTATTCTGGCCTTCTGCGCCAGTATCTGGAGCACATTCAACCAGGGGAAGGAGGTCTACTTCGACTCGGTTTGCATGTTCACATTCTTTTTGCTGCTGGGGCGTTATCTGGAAATGCGTGCCCGCCACCGCATGGGGAAGTCCGGCAACAATCTGCTGACCTTGCTGCCCAATGTCGCCTTGCGGCTGAGCGACGATACCCCGACAGCCACCGAAACGGTGATCGCCAGTGAAGAGGTCAAGCCAGGGGATTTGTTGCTGATCAAACCGGGACAGGCGATTCCGGCCGATGGCATTGTTGTCAATGGCCAGAGTTCCGTCGACGAAGCAGCACTGACCGGAGAATACCTGCCGGTTACCAAACGCCGTCAGGATCATCTGATTGGCGGCACTATCAATATCGAAAGCCCGATCACCATGAAAGTAACCGCAACCGGTGCAGAAGCCCAACTGTCGACCATTGTGCGCCTAATGGACAGGGCACAGCAGGAAAAGCCCAAGATTGCCCTGATCGCCGACCGTATTGCCAGCCACTTTGTTGCCGCCGTTTTGCTGATTGCTTCGGGTGTGTTGCTGTTTTGGTGGTGGCAAGGTAATGATCACGCGTTTTTTATTGCCTTGTCTGTGCTGGTTGTCACCTGTCCTTGTGCCCTGTCGCTGGCAACGCCCACCGCCCTGACCGCCGCGACCGGCGCCCTGCGGGAAGCCGGTTTGCTGATCAGCAAGGGCCATGTACTGGAATCCCTGCCGACCATAGATCGGGTTGTCTTCGACAAGACCGGCACCCTCACCCAGGGCAAACTCACCATTGAAGAAGTGGTATTGACAGGCGACCTGGATAGAGAAAGCATCCTCGCCGTTGCTGCCGGTCTGGAAAAGTCCAGCAGCCACCCGATTGCACGCGCCTTTCGCCGTATTCGTCCCGCCACAGTGAGCGATGTCCAGCAACAGACCGGTGCCGGTATCTGTGGCTTCTGGCATCCAACGGCAAAACAGTCCCTGCCCGTTCGATTGGGTCGGCCCGATTTTGCTGTGCCAGCCACGGCCAAACCCGATACCAGTCATCTGAATCAGCAGGAGGGGCAATGGCTGTTGCTCAGCGTCAATGAGCAAGCCGTTGCCTGGATTCGACTGGGCGACAGCGTCAGAAAATCCGCGACCAGCCTGGTCAGAGGTTTGCACCAACGCCAGATAAAAACGGCGCTGCTCACCGGCGACCCCGGTACTTCTGGCCAACTGCTGGCCACACAACTGGGTATCAACGACGTATGGATCGGTTTGTCTCCCGAGCAAAAGTTGCAACAGGTGCGCCTGTGGCAACAGCAGGGAGAACGCGTTTTGATGGTCGGAGATGGCATTAACGATGTGCCGGTACTCGCTGGTGCTGATATTGCGATTGCCGTCAGCGATGCCAGCGACCTGGCCAAAACCAGTGCGGATGCGCTGGTGACCAGCGGACGCCTGGACAGCCTGCTGCAGGCTCTGGACACCGCCAGCTGCACCCGGAAAGTGATATACCAGAATATTGGCTGGGCACTGCTTTACAACCTGCTTGCCCTGCCAGTAGCGGCCGCAGGTTACATTCCCCCCTGGGCAGCAGCCATCGGCATGTCGTTCAGTTCCCTGTTGGTGGTCAGTAACGCCCTAAGGCTGTCCCGGGTATCCAAACCGGATGCAGCCGATGGCCCCCCGCAGGTATAATGCCGGGTTATAACGGCAGCCACTTGCCCAGCATAACGGACATAACATGGATATTATCTACATACTTGTTCCACTCTCGATCGTCCTGATCAGTATCGCCACCCTGATTTTTTTCTGGGCAGTACGTAGCGGTCAGTTTGATGATCTGGAGTCGCCAGCCCACAAAATTCTCTTTGATGACGACCCCGAGGAAACGACGGCCAGCGCTGACAAACCGCCGTCAACAACAATCACCCCACCGCCTGCAGCTGCAGACGCCACATCACCTGACAAATTGTCGTGATTGAACCACTGTCACTGCTCACCGCATTACTGCTGGGCTTGTTTGGTTCCAGTCATTGCCTGGTCATGTGTGGCGGTATTGCGGCAGCCATTGGCAGTCGCTCACAGCATCAACCACTACTAACCGCCTTGGCTTTTAATGGCGGACGAATCACCAGCTACGTAGTGGCTGGGCTGATAGTCTCTGTACTTGGCTTATGGCTGCAGCAACTGAATGACCTGCTGACGCTGGTATTACGCACACTGGCTGCCGTGATGCTAATGCTGATGGGACTCTACATCGCGCGCTGGGCAAGCTGGCTGACCCGGATTGAACAGCTCGGTCAGCACCTGTGGCGTCTGCTACAGCCCGCCACCAAACCATTACTGGCACAACAATCAGTCAGCAGCCGATTTCGTCTCGGATTGCTGTGGGGATGGCTTCCCTGTGGCCTGGTCTACAGTACATTAAGCTGGGTGGCCGCTAATGGCGATCCACTCAAGGGGGCACTGGCCATGGCCTGTTTCGGACTGGGCACACTGCCAGCCCTGTTTGCCAGCGGCCTCGCCGCCAGCAGCCTCAATCGATTACTCAATCACAACATCAGCCGTCGCATCGCCGGACTTTTGCTCATCAGTTATGGATTGTGGACCGCAGCGGCCATCTGGCTATAGTCAGCCAACTGTAATACCTTGACCAATGTCTTGACAGTCACCCTGTGAGCTAAGACCATACGAAAACTAATGGAAAACAGTTGTTCCGTTTGTCACGGAAAACCAGACACGGTGAGCTCAATGAAAACAAACCAAGTTGCACATCCCCCCTTGCGCGGCAATCAGCCCCACTGCCAGACTTGCTCCCTGAACGCTCTGTGTCTGCCACTATCGCTCAGCGACAGTGATATGGAGCGACTTGACGATATCATTCGCCGTGGCCGACCCATTCAGAAAGGCCAGCTGTTATTCCAGCAAGGGGATGACTTCCAGTCGGTATTTGCAGTACGTACTGGTGCCCTGAAAACCTATACCCTGGCCAGTAATGGCGAAGAACAGATCACCGGCTTTCACCTCGCCAGCGAACTGATTGGGTTAGCGGGTTACGATGCCGGTGATTACCCACTCACTGCCAAGGCACTGGAAACAACCACCGTATGTGAAATTCCGGTGCACCAGTTGGAAAATCTCACCGACGAATTACCCGATCTGCGTAAACAGCTGATGCGTACCATGGGTAATGAGATTCGCCACGACCAGAACATGATGCTGCTGTTAAGCAAAAAGAACGCTGAAGAACGTGTGGCCTCCTTTTTACTGGATATTTCCAACCGCTACGCCCGCCGCGGTTTCAGCGCGACCCACTTCCGGCTGCCCATGTCCAGGGTCGACATCAGCAATTATCTTGGTCTCGCGGTTGAAACCATTAGCCGGGTATTTACCCGCTTCCAGAAAAATGCGCTGATCGAAACCCAGGGCAAGGAAATCATTGTGTTGGACATGAACAGTCTTTATGAGATGGCGGGCCTAAGTGCTCATCTCGAATGCGACGACACGGCCACCACAGAATAAACCGAGTAGCAGCAGGCAGCCCGCAACCGTTCGGCAAAACACCGGACATATGTGGCTGCTACTGCTCCGCAGTATCCCACACGCTGACCTTTAACAACCTTCCCTGTCAGCCATAGCTCGGCTGAATCGGATATTCAGCACAGCAACTCTTGCTGACGACAGCCAATCTATTCGCTAGAATTCGCCGCCTGATTTTTAGTCCGTGTTCCATATCAGAACATCCAGGAGTTTCCCAGCATGACTGCCGACGTCATCGATCGCAAAGAACGACTCGAATTCAACAAACTGCAAAAACGTTTGCGCCGTCATGTCGGCAAGGCCATCGAAGACTATTGCATGATCGAGGAAGGCGACAAGATCATGGTGTGTCTGTCGGGAGGCAAAGACTCCTACACCATGCTCGACATATTGATGAGCTTGCAGAAAAGCGCCCCGGTTAACTTTGAACTGATCGCAGTCAATATGGATCAGAAACAGCCGGGCTTTCCTGAGCATGTTCTGCCGGATTACCTGAGCAAGCTGGATGTGCCCTTCCATATTGTCGAAAAAGACACCTACAGCGTCGTCATGGATATTATTCCGGAAGGCAAAACCACTTGCGGTCTGTGCTCACGCTTGCGGCGCGGTACCCTGTACGGCTTTGCCGAACACATTGGTGCCAACAAAATTGCCCTCGGACATCACCGCGACGATATTATCGAAACTCTGTTCCTGAATATGTTTTATGGCGGCAAGCTCAAAGCCATGCCACCCAAATTACTCAGCGACGACAAGAAGCACGTACTGATCCGTCCGCTGGCCTACTGCAAGGAAAAGGATATCGAGGCGTTTGCAGCAGCGCGGGAATTTCCGATCATTCCTTGCAACCTCTGTGGGTCGCAGGAAAACATGCAACGTCAAAACGTCAAAAACATGCTGCAGGAGTGGGAAAAAATCCAACCAGGCCGCAGTGACAACATCTTCGCAGCCATCTGTAACATAGCCCCCTCACAACTGGGAGATCTTAACCTGTTCGACTTTGTTAACCTGCAAAAGCAGCAAGACCAGTCACACCTGGCCACGCGGCTGGATATTGTAACGATCGAATAGCGTCAGCCATTGCACATACACCAATCACCCGTCTGAGAGTGCGGCCACGACTTGAATGGGTAAAAAACAGCCTGCTAGGGTAAACCACCACTCAGATGCCGGGTAACTGCGAATTGGTAATCTCCGGGCGCACCAACACGAATATCAAGTCGGTAACGTCGTCCGTTGACACTATCCTCTGCCTGGCCTTGCAACAGACAATGGTCTTTTTCGAGCTGTGCCACTGGCATCTCCACAGCAACGTCAAACTCCGTTGCCAATTCCTCAATGCTCCGGGTCGAAATCACCTCAGCTTCACTGCCTGCCACCCCAAATCGTATCCACTGTAAATACAGGCCGTGACCGGTTGGGCCACGTGTACGGATCACCCGGACATAGCCACTGCCAGACGCCGATTTCCACGGACAAACACTGACCACGGTATCAATCATCACCGGTAGCCGGTAGATCCCGGCAAAATCGCCAGGGCCAAAGGGTGTTTCCGCGACAACCGCTATTGCGACACTCCAGCACCAGCAAGCCACTATCGCCGACACGGATCTTTGTACACTGCCTGATCTGTTCATAAATCCTCCCTGACCATCAGACTAGCAGCTAAATCAGGTCAGCCAGCGATGAGTGACCTCGTCGGGCTTGTTGTCCCACGCCGGTCGTGAATAAGTCACTGAGAGAATGGCATAGGTCTGTTCTCCCTTTGGCAAACGCACAATCACTTCATCATCCACGTACTTGCCAGCCAAACCACGGGCCAGCGGCGCATCCATACTGATATAGCCATGTTTGAGATCGATTTCATCTTCTCCAACCAGGCGATAACGATAAATCGCTTCGTCCTCAGCCTCCAGTTCAACCCAGGCACCAAAATACACCCGGTTGAGATCTGCGGGCGGGCGATCAATCACGGTCAAAGCTTCGAGGCGTTTCAATAAAAAACGTACCCGACTGTCGATTTGGCGCAAGCGCCGCTTACCGTAAATATATTCGGCATTTTCTGAGCGATCGCCCAGTTTGGCAGCATCGGAGACTTCCTGAGTCACTTTCGGGCGTTCGATACGCCACAAATACTCGTATTCTGCTCGTAACGCCTGCTCTCCCTCTGGAGTAGACAGCAGACTGCGCTGCGGCAGGGGTTGTTTGCCCAAAGAGGCTGACGACGGGGACTTGGAAGGTGCTTTCATACGAAACGATTGGCTGCTATCAAAGTGGTTCAAGCGGATAAAAGTGAATAAATCGGTGCTACCATGCCAAGGGCCGCCACTGGCGACAGATTTATCGTGGCCGTCATGATGGAGCAACATCGACATGACACTTTAGCAGGTTACGACTATCGATGGCTGACTTCTCTATGGTTAAACGCAGTGTCAAAATCATGCTTGGAATTTTGCTGATCATCGTCGGCATTATTGTCACGCCACTGCCTATCCCCTTTGGCCTTATCATGGTATTTATCGGACTGTCGCTGCTGGTTAGTACGGTTCCAAGGGTACGGGAATGGCTACGGCGGCAACGGCATCGTTATCAAGAGTTTTCCGGCCAGCTTAATGCCATCAAAGGCAAGCTGCCACGCTTTGCCCGCAAACTGATTGAAGACACGGATCCTGAGCGCCCCTGACGCGGCAGCCAGACCACAGCTGTGATATTCTGCCGCCATGCTGAACCTCAAACGCGAACAGATCAATCCACCTGACGAAAGCCTGGATACCCTGCAGCAGCTGCTCTCCAGTCAATTGCAGGATGGCCAGTGTCATACCGAATACCAGCTGATCCAGTGGCTCAAGCAGCCGGTTCCCGGCGTTTTCCAGCACGACGCCCTGTCCGACTCGCTGACCCTGTTTCGTTGTCACTTTCTGGTGATGCATTGTTTGTATCGACTGCGGCTGGAATGGCTCGCCCAGCAGGCCGGCTGGCTGAGTATCGAACCTCTGGGGGTGCAGTTACTGCCCTGGGATACCCGCCAGGCGAGCGATAACCAGCAGGTCTGCGAAGCCGATTCGCTGGCACGCTATTACCTGGATCTGACTCACCTCAGTACCGACCGTGAAACCGTCGACAAACTCTTGCGTGGCATCTGGCAACAAACCCTGACACCCGACCAGCGCCGCAACGACCTGCGCTTGCTGGAGCTGGAAGAAGGGGCCAACGAAGCGGATATTCGACGTCAGTATCGACGCCTGGCGATGCGTCATCACCCGGATCGTGGCGGTAACGTCAGCCACTTCCAGGCGCTGCTAGCGGCGTATCAACGCCTGACACTCTGACAATTTACAAGATACGACTCAGGAGAGTACCAACAATTGTACTAATCGTTTGCACTTGAATAACCCACTCGAATAACAACTTGTTGTCATTCACTCTCTTTTTCTCCAACACGATGAGCGTTTTATGAAGTATCTCGCCTTGCTCCTCGGACTGCTGCTGGCTGCCTCAGCCAGATCCGACCTGGTCATTTTGCAATATCACCATGTAGACACAGCAACGCCCGCCACCACCAGTATCAGCCCAGCTGATTTTGAGCGCCACCTGCAGCTGCTGGCGTCCCTCAACAAGACCATCGTTGATCTGCCGCAAGCGATGGCCGCATTACGCCTGGGCAAGTCGCTACCCGACAACGCCGTCGCCATTACCTTCGACGATGCCTATGAATCCATTTATCGCAACGCCTTCCCGAAACTGGCCCGACGCCACTGGCCTTTTACCATTTTTGTTAATCCGGGTGCCGTGGACGCCGAATACGCTGGCGTCATCCGCTGGCACCAGTTGCGCGAGATGCAACAACAAGGTGCCACCATTGCGAACCACAGCATGGATCATCCCTATCTGATTCAGCGTCCCAAGAATCTCAGCTTGGATCAATGGCTGACCCAGCAGGTCGAAACCGCCGAGCAGCGTATCAAACAGGAAATGGGTCATTCCGACCGATTGCTGGCTTATCCCTATGGCGAGTATTCGCTGGAGATCACCCAGTGGCTCGAAGCCCATGATTATCTGGCCTTTGGCCAGCATTCCGGAGCGGTCTCCAAGGCATCGTTCTGGCAGGCGATTCCGCGTTTTCCGGCAGCCGGAGACTACTCCGACCCGGATACACTGAACGACAAGCTGCGAACCCTGGCCATGCCAGTGAGCAACTCGTCACTGGTCGATCCGGCACTGGGCCGCGAAAACCCGCCGACACTGGTGCTGACGATCGAATCAACGGATATCAAACCCGACAGTTTGCGCTGCTTCGCTGGTGGCGAAGGCCAGATCAGCCATCAGACCAGCGTGTCAGGCAAGACCATTACCTTGCAAACCCGAGCTCTCCACCCGATTACCCAAGGTCGCAGTCGTTACAACTGCACTGCGCCAAGCATCAGTAAATCTGGTTATTTTTACTGGTATTCTCAGTTGTGGATCAACACGAGCGTGGAAAACCGTTGAGATGAAAACGATCCAGTTCCCGCTCCCGCAGCTGACAATCTGACAGGTGCAACGCCAACAAACGCCGAAAGCCGGGGCCATGGTCAAAATGGCGGATATGGCAAAGTTCATGGACTACGACCAGTTCAATCAGGTTTTCTGGCATATGGATCAATGCCAGATTCAAATTGATGTAACCCTTGCGTGACAAGCTGCCCCAGCGAGTACGCATTTTTTTGACCCGCAGCACCGGTCTGGCGACGCCATACTGTTGAAACCGTGGCCACCAGAAATCCAGCAAGGATTCAAATTTGGCTCGAGCCTGTTGCCTGAGCCATTGCTCCAGGACAGCTTGGCGTTGTACTTCTGCGACCCTTGGGACTTTTAGCAGCTCATCACCTAACAGCTCACCTCCGATTTCAGGAAAAACAACATCATCTTCAACCAGCGCCAAGGTGCGCCCCAGGAATCTCAGCGCGCTTTTGCTGCGACTCTTGTTTGCCTTCCACTCACGACGACGCTGCACCAGCCACTGTTCGTGACTTTCCAGAAAGCGGTTCACCTGGGTCTTGTTGGAACCCAGCGGAATACGCAGATCGATTTCACCCGCCGGGTTCAGCACCAGTCGCAAACTTTTGCGTTTCATCGCCTGAATATGGAGAACAACTTCCTCTCCATCCAGCGGGACAAGCAATTGTTGTTTGTAGCCTTTCATAAGCCTGCTAGCATTGGCTCCGACTTCAGGAGCGCCGAAATGAATGATCTAAATGATATCCCAGCCATGACCGAGAACGAACTGGAAACCCTCGGGGTTTTGCTGGAAGACGAAGCGGAACGCCAGGACAGCTTCGATTTTTTTGCTGTCCACGGTCTGATTACCGCCTTGCTGACAGGTCCAGTCGAGTTCGATATCCAACGGGTATGGGATTGTGCGTTTGACGAAAAACTGGGCTTCACCAGTGTCGAAAAAGCCACTGTTACCGAGTTACTGGGCAAAATGATTCGTGAAATCCGGGCCTGGCTCGATTCTGGCCAAGATTTCCCCGTGCCAAGCGAACTGACTCTGGCAGATGAAGAAGACGAACCCCCCATCGAAAGCTGGGCCATCGGCTTTATGACTGGCGTTATGCTGCAAGAGGAAGACTGGTACAACCGCGATGAAGAAAATGTCGCCGAAAGTCTGTTCCCAATCATGTATGCATCTGGCCTGTTCGCCGACGAAGAAGAAATGGCCGATATTGATGACGACATCGAATTGTCCGATCAGGTCTGTGGTGGTATTCCAGCGGCAGTCATTGATCTCTACCTGTTTTTCCATAGCCAAGGTTAACGCTATCTCAGCAATGGCAACAGAACAGTATTAGCTTGTAATAACACAAAAAAACCCGGACCCCTTGCAGGGTTCCGGGTTTTTCTTCGCCGTTCATACCTAGACAGCTCAGGTATTATCCCTGACCCACACCTCGACACGACGATTTTTCATCTTCCCTTCTGCCCGGTTAACCGAGGCAACCGGCAGATATTCGCCATATCCCACCGATAATTTGGGGTAAATACCGTTTCGCACCAGCTCACGACGTACTGCCATCGCACGTAATTTGGACAACAATTTGGAGCGTTTTTCAGTTCGCTTCTTGTCACCAAAGCCGATCAACACCACTTCCGCATCGTTACGACCCTGGTTTTGCAAGTAGTCCACCAGGCGTTCAATATCTTTCATCGCCTTGTTATCCAGCGATGCGCTGCCTTCACGAAAACGGAAGTTAATGGTCAGACGCTTGGCATCATTGGTGATTTCACGAAAATCCTGTGGTAACTCACCGTAAAACTCAGGTACCACTTCTTTTAATTCCTGCGAGATAAAACCGGAATCCGCAACCACCTGCTGGCCTTCGTTCTTCTGCACAAAATCCATAAATTCAACCACATACGGATTTTCCGGAGCATCGTCCGTATACATAAAAAGACGCCGAGCCAGAGCGTAGTCTTCCGTGGCCACGGTCAACTTGTTCGGTTTCAGCGCCTTGGCACTGCCGTCAGAAACCGCCAGTAATTTTGATTTCCGTACCGACGATAATCCGACAAAACCGATACCACCTTTATCGGCCGCCACCTCATCCGATAGCACCGCGTTCGATTCAAAGCGTTTGGCGGATTCAATCAAGGGTTTTTTACCCAGCACCATGCCCTGGAAACTATCCCAAGTACCGGAGTTCTCGTCACGGGCATACACATGAATAGCACCGGGACGACCACCGACTTGCGACCAGTCTGAATAGCCGCCGGAGAAAATCTCGGAAATCTCTTCCACACTGAGCTCGCCGACAGGATTAGACGGGTTGACAACAATGGCCAGACCGTCAATACCAATGATGTGCTCAGCGGATGGACTGCGCATATCGGCAATGCTTCGCAGCAAATCGGCTTCCTTGTCCTTGATTGGACGAGAAGCCGCCGCTATATCCGAAGCACCATTGGCAATCCCTTTAAAGCCAGTACTGGAACCGTGCGCAGCAATAGCGACTGTCAGGCGGGTACCGGTATCGGGCAAGAATCCGCTGACAATCTGCTCGTTACTGACAAGCGTACTACGAACCTGGACGTCTTTAGCACCTTTCTCTTCGAGGTATTGCCTGACCAGATTAGGCCCCAGTTCGGCACCAATGGTGTTGGAACCATGAATAGTAAACAGACGGACTTCGCCATTAGCGGGCAAGCCAGTGAAAGGTGGCAAAATCCCTGCGTTGACAGTTGTAAAACACAGCATGGCAAGCAGAGCCAAACAAGTACGAATCGGAGTCATAATTCTGGCTTCAGGTCGAAAGTTCGGCGCGATTGTATGAATATTCAATGACACTTTAGTTACAAAGTTGCCAGATTAGCAGTTTGTTTAACGATCCGGCATTTTGGATAAAATCCCTTTCATTTCATAAGGTTAATATACCAAGAAGTCAATTTGATGAACGCCGCCGAGACAATATATTGAGTCCTGTTTCACTATCCCAGCCCGTAAGGAGGAGTTCTCAATGCCTGGATCAACCTGCTGAGTGCCAGTGGCTCTCAGAACAAGGCATAAGGAACATCATTGCCTGGTGAATTTTTCATCTACAACAGGCTTCGTTTTATCATTGTGAACGCCCCCAGGGAACCTGCGGGGCTTAGTGCTGCCCCGCGCATTGCGGTGACTCAGGCACTGTCGACTGCTCCCGCCACTCCTGCGGCGAATACAAATGCAACGCCAGGGCATGAACCGGCTTTTGCAATACATCCGCCACCAGGCTGTACACCTGCTGATGTCGGGCCACCAGACGCTTGCCGGTAAATGCCTCGGAAACCAGGATCAATTTATAGTGCGAGTCCAGCGCTGGGCCAGCGTGCATGTGGCTCTCATTAATCAACTCAAGATGAACCGGTGACAACGACGTCATCTGTTCAGCAATATACTCTTCCGCGTTCATACAAACTCCGGTTACTACCCCTGTGATGTATGCGTATAATCCGCCGCCCCGAGCCGTAACTCAAGTCCAATCCTCCCCAGAGTGACCCGGAGCACTACATGCAAGATACCGAGAGCAACAGTACCCAAAGCCTGATCGACAAATATTATCAGGAAGAGCAGGAACGCCGCCTGCAGGAAAAAACCCAGGCTGAAATCAGTGTAAAAATAGAACCTGCCGATCTCGCCATGCTGAATATGATTGCGCGCCGATTTAGCAAAAGCCGTGATGAAATCACCCGAGATGTCATGTCAACCGCACTGATCGACCTGTTCAGCCGCCTTGAATCCGGCGAGCGCAAGCTGCTGGCCCGTGATGCCGATGAAGCTACACGCCAACTGGCAGAAGAAATTGCGGAAGAAAATGGCGTGACGGATGTCGATATCAGACAGGGCCAGTGGACGACGCATGAAAAAAGCATCGTCAAACTGGAACGTAAGCGCGCCAGAGAACAGGAAAAACAGCAAGAATTACTGGCCAGCGCGCAAAAAGTGCTGGATCAAACAGCGACCAGTGCAGTCACCAGCAAAGTGACCGCCGCTACGGATACAGATCCAGCGGATGAATCGGAAGAACTTTCTGCAGAGGGTATAAAACCCTCCAATGAAGCCGAAGCGACATCGGTGTTTTCAGCAGGCTAAACATGCCCGAGCGATGCTTGTTTGCTCGCGCTCCGGCATGTCGCTTTGTCTGGTTACCCGGACAAAGCGACGAATTTACTCAGCGTCGATTCGACTACCCGAACGAAGGTTTACTTGCGCCAAAGACGCAGTTCGCGGAATTCACCGGGTCCGGCTTCCATCCACAGCACTTCAGCCTGATCCGAAAAAACAAATTTGTTGCCAACCAGGAAACCGGCGCGACGCCGACCGGATACCGTTGCCGAGGCCTGACGGCCCTGACGCTTGGCACTTCGAGCGAAATCTTCTTGCAAGACATCCATACAATTGTCTCCAACTTGACCAATTCCACAGGAATTTTTCGACCACGGTCAGGTTATCGAGCAAATATGACATTCAAATAACGTCCAATTGCTCACGGGCGGTTGCTCTCACCGGGCCGATCGATACAATGTGCCGCCCTAATTTATTCAGGTCAACCGGATTACACACAATGGCAGTCCAATGGTTCCCAGGGCATATGAATAAGGCCCGCAAGAAGATCAGTGAAGCCATGCCGGATATCGATCTGGTGATTGAGGTGATGGATGCGCGCCTGCCGTTTTCCAGTACCAACCCCATGGTCGATGAACTGCGCCGCAATAAACCCGTTATCAAGCTGCTGAACAAACAGGATCTGGCCGACCCCAAAATCACCCAGGCCTGGGTCGAGTACTTCAGCCAGCAAACCAACACCCAGGCATTACCCCTGGTCGCCGAAGACAAATCACAACTGAAACGACTGCTGACCCTGTGCCAGAAGATGGGCAGCGTTCGTACTGATCGTAAACAGGCCATGCGGCTGATGGTGATGGGCATTCCCAATGTGGGTAAATCAACCCTGATCAATGGTTTGGCTGGACGCTATATCGCCCGCACCGGCAATGAGCCAGCGGTGACCAAGTCCAATCAGCTGATCGACCTGAAAAACGGCATGGTGTTATCCGACACGCCGGGGATTCTCTGGCCCAAGTTTGAAAATGAGCACAGCGGTTATCGCCTGGCGGCCAGTGGTGCCGTCAAGGACACGGCAATCGAGTATCAAGACATCGCCAGCCACACGCTGGCTTTTTTGCTGGTGCAATACCCTGACCTGCTGATACAGCGCTACAAACTCAAGGAAAAGCCGGCATCGGCGGCAGAGGCACTGGCAAGTATCGGTCGCAAACGGGGATGCTTGCGACCAGGCGGAGTCATTGATTTACACAAGGCTGCGGAACTGGTGCTGCACGAGTTGCGCTCTGGCAAACTTGGCCGTATTTCTCTCGAAACACCGGATATGATTGCCGCAGAGCTGGCCGAGATTGAAGCACGCCAACTTGAAGAACAAGCCCGATTGGAAGAACAACGACGCTTGTTGGAACAACGCCATCGGCGACCGCGAGAACCCGGCTCTGACGCCTCGGAAAATCCATAACCCGGCAGACTCTGCCGGGCTGGGGCGTCATTGTTGGTTACTGTTCCTGGCTAACACACTTGGTTAAAAATGGTTGAGCGGTAACTTGAGATAAGCGATCCCGTTATCCTCGGCTTCAGGCAACGCCCCGGCGCGGATATTGACCTGCAACGAAGGCAGGATCAGTCTAGGCATCTCCAGACCGCGATCTCTCTCGGTGCGCAAGGCAACAAACTCTTCCCGGCTAATACTGTCCCGAACGTGGATATTCTGATGCCGCTGCTCGGCAACCATCACCGAACTGATCAATTCCCGCCCGGCTGGTGGATAATCGTGACACAAATACAGCTGCGCCTCGTCGCCCAGTGCAAACAGTTTCTGTATTGAGTCATAGAGGGTATTGGCATCGCCACCGGGAAAGTCACATCGCGCAGTACCAGTATCCGGCGCAAACAAAGTGTCGCCAATAAACGCCAACTGATCATCCACCACATAACTGACACACGCCGGGGTATGACCAGGGGTAGCCAAAACCCGAATCTGATGATTGCCCAGGATCAGGCTGTCGCCTTCTGCGACCAGCACATCAAACTGGTGGCCGTCTGCGACAAACGATTGCGGCTCATTAAACACTTCCCTGAAGATCCCCTGCACTTTCTTGATCGGTTGCCCAATCACAATATCCGCGCCGAACTTGCGGCGCAGATAGTCAGCCGCTGTCAGGTGGTCAGCGTGCGCATGGGTTTCCAGCACATACACCAGACGGCTGTCTTGCTGCGCCAATTGCCCAAGAATGGCGTCAATGAACCCGGTGCTGGTGCGCCCGGATTTCTGATCAAAATCCAGCACCGGATCGACAATCAGCGACAGGTGATGCTCTGTGTCTTCCAGCCAATGGGTGTAAGTGGATGTATCCTGATGATAAAAACTCTGGATTCGCATGTCAGCCTCCGTATTCTTGAACTCAAAAACAACTATATTAGAATATTCTTATTTAGCAATACTTGATATACACTGTCACTGGTTCCTTCCAGCAGCCTGATGAGATTGCGGTTATGTCACCCTCTTCTTTCGACACCCAACGCCAGCCCGCCGTGCGTCTGCTCAAGGCCCTCGCCAACGAACACCGGTTAGCCATACTCTGCCTGCTCAGAAGTGGAGAAATATCCGTTACCGAACTGGGCCGTCAGCTTCCACTCAGTCAATCTGCGCTGTCGCAGCACCTCGCCTGGCTACGGGGAGAGCATCTGGTAGCCAGCCGCAGAGAAGCACAATGCGTATTCTACTGCCTCGTCGATGACAAGGCTGTGCGTGTTATCCGGCTGCTGAATGAATTGTACGGAGACGATACCCCTCATGTTTAATACCCTGCGTAATTATCAGCGCGAGTGGCTGTCTGCCGACCTGGCAGCGGGCCTGGTTGTAGCGATTCTGCTGGTTCCCCAAGGTATTGCCTACGCCTTTCTGGCTGGCCTGCCGCCCCAGGCGGGACTGTATGCCGCGCTGTTACCCTTGTTTATTTATGCCATGCTCGGCACCAGCCCCAGCCTTGCTGTTGGCCCTGCTGCCATCGTGTCATTAATGACGCTGGAGTCCCTGCAACAACTGGCTACCCCTGGCAGTGCCGAATTCAGCCAGCTGGCGGCGGCCTTGGCAGTATTGACCGGGCTGTTTCTGCTGCTCTTTTATTTGATCGGTCTAGGCCGCTGGACAACGTTTATCAGCCATTCCGTCATTTCTGGTTTCTCCAGCGCTGCCGCTATTGTCATTATTATTAACCAGAGTAAATCACTGACCGGCATGTCAGTACCCCGGCAGGAAAGCCTGGCCGATACCTTGTGGTACGTACTGCAACATCTGGAACAAGCGTTACCGGCAGTCATGCTGCTGTCTGCTGCGGCGATTCTGCTACTCAAGGCATGGCCGAGTTTATGCCGCATGCTGATTACCCATCGCTGGAAAATGATGAGCGAATTATTGGGCCGAAGCGGCCCACTGGTCTTGATTGTGCTAGGAATTACGCTGGTGCCAGCGCTGAATTTACCCGCCGAAATTGTTGGTGATATTCCCTCTGGGTTACCTCAGCTGGCACTTCCACACCTGAACAGTGAGCAATGGCAATCCCTGCTCCCTTCCGCGTTGCTGATCGCACTGATTGGTTATCTGGAAAGCCTGTCCGTAGCAACCGCGATGGCCAGGCGGGCGAAAACCTCTGGACTGAACCCTAATCGTGAATTGCTGGCGTTGGGCATTGCCAACCTCGGTGCGGCGGTTTCGCAAGCCTATCCGGTTGCTGGCGGATTTGGCCGCAGTATGGTTAACCAAGCGGCCGGAGCACGCAGTCAACTGGCAGGTCTGTTCACTCTGGCAGGCATCATTCTGGTACTGGTCGTTGCCACCAGCTGGTTCACCGTCCTGCCCAAGGCATTACTCGGCGCCATTATTGTGGTGGCGGTCATTCCACTGATCAATTTTCAGGATGGCCTGCACGCCTGGCGCTTCCAGAAAAGCGATGGACTGGTATGGCTGGTCACTTTTATGGCGGTATTGGCAAGCAATGCCGAATTGGGTATTTCACTCGGTATTTTGCTGTCCTTAGTCCTGTACCTGCGCCGTTCCAGTGAACCGCATATCGCCGAAATCGGTCGTTATAAAAACAGTGATCATTTCCGCAACGTCCAACGTCACCAAGTCAGCACCTCACCTCAAGTACTGATGATCCGGGTCGACGAAAACCTCTATTTCGCCAATACCCATTATTTGAACGAGTATATTATTCATCGCCTTGAACAGGCTGACGGTATCCGCCACGTGGTCTTGGTCGGCAGTGCGATCAACCATATCGACTTTAATGGCTACGAAGGATTGCTGGAATTACACCAGCAGTTACAACAACTCAATATTCTACTGCACATGGCTGAATTCAAGGGGCCTGTCATGGACAGACTGGAAAGCACCGACTGGCTGGAGCGCATCAAGCCAGGGCAGGTCTTTTTTACCGCCAGTGACGCCCTCAGAGAACTGGGTCATGTCTGACCGTCACCCCTTCTGCTGCCCCGACCATTCCTGCACCGGACAAAACCCGCAGAACCAGGCAACGCCTCAGTCCTTGCCCTCAAAACGGGTGGATTCCGAACGCCCGACCTATGCAGTATCCGGCCATCGCTCAGGCCCTCGTTTTCGGCTTCGATACCGTGAAAGTAGTCATCCTCAAGGTGGCTGTGTCTTCTGCCCACCGGCACCAAACGTGTAAGCCACCCACAGAATATGCTCTTTTAAACGCATTCCTTAACTTTTGCGCTGAAATGTTTATCATCCCAGCAAACTTTTTTGGTGGCTATTCCCATGCTTATCCTGACCGCTGTCATTGGCATCACAGTTATAACCTTTCTTTCTCTCTACGCCTGGCACCTGACCCATAAGGTCAGACAGGTCGAGGCAGAACAACAGGCGCAAGCTGCCGCCGCAGAACAGCAGCTGCGCCGCCATCAGCAAAGTCTGGTTCAGGATGTACGTTTTTTGGCCCGGGCGATCCTGAGTGATCAATGTGATATCACCGAAGGGGTATTACGACTGCATCACATTATCAGCGGTCTTGATCCATTAGTCTGGCAACATGACAAATTAACTGTTTTACGCACCTTCCATGAGCAAGTCGCCGAGATGCCTATCCTTGATGCCTATAAAAAACTCGCACCCAAACAGCAGTTTGCTATCGACACGCGGCGCATTCATCTGGAAGAGGAATACAAGGCTTCTATTGAACACGCATTGGGATGGCTGGTCGAATGCACGTTTCCGGATCTTGTCCTGCTACACTAGCAGGCTGTTGATTTTTGTTTTCGAGACAGTCAATGCAAGGCAAAAACCGGCGAAAAGAGGGAGTTTATACGAGATAAATGACCGATTTGAGCCTGTTTTTAACAACGCAGTGGCCACGCAGATAGAAAATCAACAACCTGCTAGAACACCAAGTGTCTACGACAACAGTACCAGGACAGTCATCCCGCAAAGCCAGCTAAGAGGTTCCAACAATCCGCTAAGGAGTCTGTATGACTTTTCGCACCACACTAATGGCCCCGCTTGTGTTTGCCTGTCTGCCCGCCCTGGCGGACTGGCAGGTTAATAATGATTCGATCGTCGCCTTCCAGACCACCAAGAACATTAACAAGGTTGAAAGTCACCAGTTCAAACACGTTTATGGTTCCGTCAACAGCAGCGGCGCTGCCATGATCACTATCGATCTGACCAGCGTTGAAACCGGTATCGAGATCCGCAACAGCCGGATGAAATCCATGCTGTTTGATACCGATAAGTTTGCGACTGCCATGCTTCAGGCCATGATTCCCGACTCCGTTATGACCTCACTGGAGCAAGGCCAGCCCACTCGCTTTACTCTGTCTGGCTCACTGTCGTTACATGGCAAGCGCGTCCCGGTCAGTACAGAAGTATTGGCCACCCCGGCTGCCGATGATTCCATGGTCGTCAGCAGCCTGGCCCCCATTCTTGTTAATGCCGCTGATTTTGGGCTTGAAGGCGGTATCGAGGCGCTACGAAACGTCGCCAGCCTAGCATCCATCAGTCAAGTTGTACCAGTGGAATTCACCCTGATACTGAATCCAGAGTAATCCGGCTCGTCAGATCCAGCGCGCACAACGTCCCGATTGCGCGCGCTGTCCCGTCCATCAGGTAACGGCTCATCACCCAAACACGCAGCCACATCGGATGAAATTTGTTAAACTGCCCGTCACTCTGTTTAAATCTCGCCTGGTAACTGTCTTTGATTCTGGTTTTTGACTCCGGTGTTGGTGGCCTTAGTATCGTCAGGGAAATACATCAATTACGTCCCGATCTGACAGTCCACTATCTAATGGATACAGCCGCCTTTCCTTATGGTACTCACGAGGATCTGGCCCTGACCCGACGGATTGTATGCTTGTGTCAGCAAGCAGTTCGTGCGCTGCCGGTAAAACTGCTGGTTATTGCTTGCAACACTGCCAGTACACTGGCACTGGACTCACTCCGCCAGGTACTGGATATTCCTGTCGTGGGCGTCGTTCCCGCTATCAAAACGGCCGCAGAACAATCAGCGAACGGCGTTATCGGACTGTTGGCAACGCCGGCGACTATTGGTCGCTCTTATACCGATCAACTGGTGAAGGACTTTGCCGGGCATTGTGAAGTAAGAAGGCTAGGTAGCCGGCCACTGGTTGAGTGGGCCGAAACCCTGATCCGCTCACCCGACAGCATTCACGACGTAATGGCAGAACGCATCAGACAGCACCTGTCTCCCTGGGTGGAACAATCGCCTTGCCCCAGCCACATTGTGCTGGGTTGCACCCATTTTCCACTGCTACGGCCATATTTGACCTTACTCTGGCCGTCGATCAGCTGGGTAGACTCCGGCGCGGCGATTGCTCGCAGGGTAAACCACTTACTGGGAGCGGCACTGCAGACCGACACCAAAGCAGCTATCGGTCATCTCTATTTGTATCAAACCCATGGGGTCGCAGATGCAACACACCTGAACCAGTTTTGGTCTGCTGGTCACCCGCCAGAGAGTATCAATTCGGACTGGATCGCACTGGATTTGCCGAAAATTACTGGCAATACAGCAAACACAACTTATACAAAAAACTATCTTGTATAAGTATTTATTCATTGAGTATAGTGCTCAGGTATTTCGGAAATCTGGATAAAACATGTCAAAACTCGAAATCCTTTACAGTGAGGTTCTGACCGAACTGGGGGAAGACATCACCCGTGAAGGCTTGCTGGATACACCCAAGCGTGCCGCCAAAGCCATGCAGTTCCTGACCAGTGGCTATGACGCCAATCTCGAAGAGGTCGTCAATGGTGCCGTTTTTACCAGTGACAATGACGAGATGGTCGCGGTGCAGGGCATCGAGTTTTACTCTTTGTGTGAACATCATGTGCTGCCCTTTATCGGGCGTTGCCATATTGGTTATCTGCCCAACGGCAAGGTGCTCGGGTTATCAAAATTTGCCCGCATCGTCGACCTGTTTGCTCGCCGCCTGCAAATCCAGGAAAACATGACCAAGCAAATCGCTGAAGCCATCGAAGAAGTCACCGGTTGTCGAGGTGTGGGGGTCATCATGGAAGCGCAGCATATGTGCATGATGATGCGAGGGGTGCAAAAACAGAACTCCATGATGCGCACTTCCGTTATGAAAGGTGACTTCCGCAACAATGCCGCCACCCGCAGCGAGTTTATGCGTCTGGTTGGAATGTAATCCTGCATCACCCATCACATGACCGGCAGTAGCCACCCCACATATCAATAATGTGGCAGGTCTTATAACAAATCCTGACAAACTTCTGAGCAAGTCTGAACTCGCCGTACATGGCCGTAATGCTCACGCAGAATGAGCACAGACTTGTCAGGAGATACGCCAGACAACTGACAGATAGGCTCAGCCAGCAACAAGATGATTGGTGTGTACTTTTTACAGCCGCAGGAAAACAATCATATTTATTATCAGAAAAATCTCGAAAAACACGTCATTGCTACTGTACGAAACACATCCCCCCGGATGCCACCATCCATCTTATATTCTACTTGTCACCTAAGGTAACAATCGGAAACAAAGCCATTGTAAAAAAAATTGTAATTGCGATTAATCATCACAGAGCGTAGATTCAGATGTGAGAAAGGAGAAAACAATAAACAATGAGAGGTAATGGAATATGAAAAATCACCTAGTGGCAATTGCCATACTGCCTTTTCTTTCAGCAACCTGTCTGGCCGAAAACACCCCGGTTACCTCATTAGATGGCAACCATATCCTGCAACTGGAAAACTCATCATCACGTGATTATTTTTATATCACGGATGCGTATACCAGCTCTATTTATAATGACCAGTCCAGCGCCGGTATACAGCGCCTGGAACTGACGGTTAAATCAGATCTTATCAGTGGCCGAGGAGTGGGAATATCTCTTTATGACGCCATCACAATAGCCACTGAGTGGGAACATTTGGAAAAACTGGAAAGTCGACTGAATGCCTTGGTAAAAATGCTGGATACCCGCCTTCAGCAAGGCGATTCAATTGTGATCGAATATACGCCAGGGCGCGGCTCTGAAGTTATTGTCAAAAATGAATATATGGGTATTATTCAAGGTCGTGACTGGTTCAATGCCTTGGCCCTGGCATCCATAACAACAAAGGCTCCCCTGGACACCCAGATGCTGCAAGCACGAACTCCTCAACCCGACTCCAGCATAGCGGCAACCGTTTTGTAGGCTTATCATCAACCGATTTGATGCTTGTTCCTTAAGGGTAATTCCCATTCATCTGAGCATTAAAAAAGCGGCAATAGCCGCTTTTTTAAAAAACCACATAATTACTGCGGTCAGAATTTATAGCCAGCAGTCACTAATATGACCAGAGGATCAACCTCTACGTCCAGAGCATCATTAAGTTTGGAATCAATATCAATTTTGTATAAAGCAATATTCGCTAACCAGCTAGCATCTATATCATAGTTAACGCCCAAAGAATAAGCCAAACCGGTGCTCTTATCCAAGTGCTTTGCCGCCATATCTTCATCAAAGAAGAATGTGTGGTTCAAACCCAGACCAACATAGGGCTGAAGTGCTGATTCCGGAGATAACGGGTAATACTGGACAGAAATCGTCGGTGGCAACTGTTTGGTTGTCGCAACCTTGTTGCCATTGGAAGTGACTTCGTGTTCAAAAGGAGTCGCCGCCAACAGTTCCACACCGACCTGCGGGGTCGCCATATAGGTCAGAGTCAGACCCAGCTGAGTGTCATCCTCAATCTGATAGTTAGTACCTTCAATGGGATCATCCTTAGGTTTGACCTGAACCAGACCCGCCTTGACGATAATGTCACCTGCTTCATAAGCCATGGCCGGGATAGCAGATACCGCAACAACAGTGGCCAGCAAAGTTTTGATCAGTTTCATTTTGCACTCCTTGATTCCGTGCGCTTGATAGATGAGTGCAGAGTACCTACCTTCTGGTGCACAATTTTGATGCAAATCAAGCATTCAACGCCCCAAAAAAAAGACATTTAACAAACTTGTGGCAGGTCAAGTTGGGCCAGTCACCCTGATTTGTCGATGCCGGTATGGCACGCTTCTTTCATCGCCAGACAACAAAAAAACGTTAGCTGGGCTACAGTTGGGTAATCCCTGATACTATTACCAACCGCTCCTGCTGGCTGGCCGGTTTCAGCTTGGCGCTGGTGCGGAGGCTTTGTCCCATTACGTTGAACAGCATCAAAAAAGTGCCAAATCGGTCTGCAAAACCCATCAGGACGTGGCCCTGCTGAAAATACTGACAAGGGGTTCCCACCAATGACTGCTTGTAATGGCGGCTTGTACTGGCAATTTGGCTCGACCAGGAAATTTTTATACCAACGACCGACAAGCAAATCGCTATTTGACCCAGACCTGGAAACTGGCCAAATAGCTATCGGTACTCCCAGAGCATTATTCTGAGCAACATCTGGAGAAAATCATGGAGTTGACATTTGATTGAGCAATTTTCTGCGGCATTTGGCACGCGGATAGGAAGACAACTGCTCTCATATCTGCTGCTGGCAAATTTCCTGATTGCCATGCTTTCCTATGGCTGGATACTGATTGACGACTATCAGCGAGGCACCCAGCGACTGCAAAACAATTTGGTAAAGCTGGAAGCCAGCTATGAAAACAGCCTCGCAATCAGCCTCTGGAATTTTGATGCCGAACAGTTGCGCACTCAACTTGAAGGGATGCTCAATTTTGACGGCGTTGAGTACATTGCCATCGACAGCGCTGACTTCGGCTACATAGAAACGGGGCTCAAACCCGGCGAAATCGATATCCGCCACCAGTTTGAAGTCTATTATGAAGAGAAGGGGAATCAGACTTTTCTTGCAACTCTGACCATTCTCGGCAGTTATGAGCAGCTGCGCCAACAACTCGAAACCCGTGCGTTTAACATGTTATTGGTACAGTTGTGCCAAACCATCGCCATCTCACTGATTTTGCTGTTATTGATCCATCATCTGATTACCCGTCATATACGCTCACTGTCAGACTGGGCCAGAACCTTTTCGATTCAAACCCCCGACCACCCTGTTGCACTTCAGCATCGTTCCCGCGTTGCTCCGGAAAAACGGGATGAGCTGGATGCCCTTGCCTTTGCCATCGAACAAATGCGCCAATCATTACTCAGTGACATGCAGTTGCGTGATCAGGCCAGAATCGAGCTGGAAGATACTCATAATCATCTCAATATGGCAATTGAAAACACAACAATGGGCTTCTGCCGTTATCTGGTTCGAGAAGACCGGATGGAAACCAACCGCAATTTTTGTTATCAGTTACGCACAGACCAGGAAGCGCTGAACCGTATCGACAATCCGTTGCATGCAATATTGGAACGCTTGAACTCTGATACTGGTGTTGAACAGCGAGAGCGCGTTTACCAGCTGCTGCAAGGACGTATCAAACGAGTGCAGGGCAAGTTTTCATTACTCAAGTTCAACGGCCAGGAAGGTGTGTTTGATATCAGTTTCCAGGCTATCCGCTTTCACAATAATCGCCCGGAAGAAGTACTGATTTGCAGTGTTGACCATACCGCTGAATATTATGCCCGCAAACAGCTGCAAGAATTGAATCTTCGAATGGAAACGGCATTACGCCAGCAACAGGACGAATTCCAGCATCTGGGCCTAGTGCAAAGCAGCGATCTCGATCGTTTGCGGCGAGAGTGTGACCACCTGCGCCACCAGATGGCCAACCGACAACGTCCTTCACTGTTGTCACTGGTCACCCCTTCGCTTGAAACTGCCGCGAAGGCTGCAGAACCGACCCTCGCGGCGCCACTAAATGTGACCATTCACGCGTTTAATGTGCTCACAGGCCCAGCGAAGCAATCTGTCGACCTGGTGCAATTTATCCAACGCTACCTGACTCGGGCGAAATCAACGGCTGCTCTGACGACACCACTATCTCTGATTATTGATGTCAAACTGGCATTGATTGAATTTCTGCTTGAACATTTACTGATAAAACCATCCAGAAAAAGTGATGCCACACCAGCACTCGCACTCGCACTGCACAATCAGACGCTGAGCATGACCGTTGCGTTGCGCGCTGGAACCCAACCGCCACCGCACGCACCCTGGCCTCTACTCTTGCAAGGAATCTGCGAAGAAATTGTCGATATGGAGATCAACGGCCATATTCTCTGGACCGATGATTCATCCTGCTTCACCGCCACCATCAAGTTAAATCTGGAAGATCTCTAGCGATGCGCGTTTTCCACACCCTACATTGCAGCACTCATGCCTAGCCGTGCTCCCTGGGAAGTCTTGCGTCTTCTCAATCGGGCACACCCGATCGGCAACCCAGCCCTGGCCACTCCGGTGTCGACCTTATTATCAGGCTCACTACAACAGCTGCTTGAACACGTTGATATAGCCGCGATGAGCACACAGCATGGAGATCAGCTGGAGCCAGCCGATCAGGAAATGCTCTTCCAGATTCTTCAGGCCAGTATTGACGGACTGGAAATGGCGTCCTGGTGGATGCGCTATACCCGGCTGTCAATACCATGGCTCGACATCAAAATGGCAGCAACAGCAAGCACCCTCAATCTTACGATCAGCATTGCTCCAGAGCTTTCGGATGAACTACCAGCCAGAGTCAAAAACGACCTGCATCAATACATGTTGGGGTATATCAACGCCCGGCTGCTCAGAGGCATGATCAACCTTGGCCTGGTTGATAGCCAGCTGACCTCCCTGAATACGCTCCGCCAGACTCTGACACTGACCTTGCCTTCCTCTGACCAACGTCCGTCAACGATTCCGTCAATAAAGGCGCGCCGTCAATGCCTGCAACGCCTGTCCAACCAGCCTGCCAGCAACGACGATACCGGAGTTCAGGTCTGGCAATGGTTACAAAGAGAATCTGGCGCGCCTGGCATCGAAGCCTGTGCCAAAGCATTACAGATCAGCAGCCGCACCCTCAATCGCAAACTCGCCAACCTGGGCACACGTTATCAGTCATTACAGGAATTGCACCGCAGCTCGCTGGCACTTCAGGGTATCGAGCAAACAGATCTGCCACTGCGATTACTGGCACAACAACTGGGTTATGATAACCCGGCAAACTTTGGCCGTGCCTGCCGACGCTGGTTCGGTCAATCCCCCAGAGCATTACGCCAAGCACTGCAGTCTGGCCCCAAACATGAACTTCACCGGTAATTTTTGGTCTCACTGAGCCATCAATACAACGATAAGGTGGCCCGCATGCACACGCCCATTCATACGCTGGCGGATTTGTTTCGCCAGCTTGGCTTACCGCACAGCAAAACGGAAATCAGTACTTTTATTGATCGCCACAAACCTATTGGCCAACATTCCCAGCTTTCAGAATTGTCCTTTTTTACAACGTCGCAACAGCAGTTCCTGCGCGAATCACTCAACGAGGATGCCGACTGGTCGGAAGTGATCGATACCCTGGATACGCTACTGCGACAAGAACCTGATATTCGCCCCTCGTAAAGTCAATCAAGCGGTCTGCAAGCCGGAGATAGAGGTATTTTGGTAATAAATTCGGTTGCTGCCAGTCGCTGCAAACCGTACATTCCACTTCCCGGTTTTCAGATAAGAGGTAGCTGTGGCCTATCCACATTTTATTGCTGTTGACGCCAGCTCCTACGAGGAAGAAGCGCACCCCATTGCCATTGCCTGGTCAATGGCGGATGGCTTGATCAAGACAACACTCATCCAACCCGATGATGGCTGGAATGACTGGGACTATGCTCTCGAAGATATACATGGCATCAGTCAAGATACCCTCTATCAGCGCGGGGAAACTACCTGGGCAATTGTGCGTGAGCTTGAGAATGACCTGGAACAAACCTGGTTAATGACCGATGATCCCGAGCGCATCGAACCTCTGCTGACCAAAATCTATGAGGCTTGCAATCGCGAACTCAGCATCGAACTCGGCAACCATAGTGAAGAAATCACCGACCAACCAGCACTGGCAGAAGCCACAGACCAGCTGTTTCATCACCAACTGACCTGCGATGAACGCGTACTGATCATGCTACAGCTGTGGGCCAAACAGCATGGACTCACTGACAAACTACCCGAACAGGATCTGGAGCAGGACTGACCAGGGCAGCCCAGCACCTGTCCAGACGAACAACTTGCGACTACGGCACGCAGCGTGCGTGAGAGGGACAAGGATCATCCTCTGTATGACCGATCAGACTTTCATGAACTTGCCGGGAAGCTGCTTCGCCGCCAAGCCCGGCATGACTGATCGTATCCAGCCCTTGCGCCCGCAACGTCTGCGCAACCTGTACCATCGCCTTGAGTGCAGGTTTCACCTCTTCCCAACGACGGGTTTTCAAGCCGCAATCCGGGTTCACCCAAAGGTTGCGTAGCGGCACAACGGCAGCCGCTGCTCTCAATATCGAAGCCATCGCCTCAGTATCCGGTACATTCGGGCTGTGAATATCATAAACACCTGGGCCAATACCATTGTGATAAGGCCGACTGGCCAGGCCGTCCAGCAATTTACTCGCTGAACGCGCGGTCTCCAGCGTAATAACATCGGCATCCATAGCTTCGATCGCTGGCAGAATATCGTCAAAATCGGCGTAACACATGTGCGTGTGAATCTGGGTCTCAGCAGCAACAGCAGTGGTTGCATAACGGAAGCTATTGACGGCCCAGGCCAGATAATCCGCCCGTGCGGCCTGCTTTAATGGTAATGCCTCACGTAATGCCGGTTCATCCACCTGGATCATGCCGATTCCAGCAGCTTCCAGCTCGGCAATTTCGACTCTCAGGGCAGCCGCAAGCTGATAGGCGGTTTGAGACCAGGGTTGGTCATCACGAACAAACGCCCATTTCAGCAAGGTCACTGGACCGGTCAACATTCCTTTCACCGGACGCTCACTCAGGCTGGCCGCATAACGACTCCATTCCACCGTCATGGGTTGCAGTCGCTCAATATCCCCAAAAATCAGCGGCGGTTTGACACAACGGGAGCCATAACTTTGCACCCAGCCATGGCTCGATACAGCAATACCCTCCAGCAACTCACCAAAATATTCCACCATGTCGTTACGTTCGGCTTCGCCATGCACCAGCACGTCCAGGCCGATGTCCTCCTGAACTCGGATGCAGTGTTCTATTTCCGTCAGCAAGCCCTGATGATAGACCGATGGGTTGATATCGCCCTGGCGAAACCGTTGGCGCAACTGACGAATCTCAGCCGTTTGAGGAAATGAGCCAATCGTTGTTGTCGGCAATAACGGCAACTGCCAGCGCGCTTGCTGGCACTCAGCTCGCTGCTCATACGGCAGGCTACGTTGCCACTGCTGGCTGGCCGCCGTTTGTGCCACCAACTTGACCGCAGGTTTGTGAACCATGAGCGACTCGTGGCGATCAGTAATACAGTCTGCTTGCTGCTGCCAGGCCTGGCAGTTTAATGTCGCTGCGGTGTTGAGCCCGTCACGTAATAAACTGCCCTCTTCCAGTTTTTGCTGTGCAAATGCCAACCAGGGTAATACCGCCGGAGTCATACGCCCGTCCGTTGCGGCTTCATTATCAACATCATAGGGTACATGCAGTAACGAACAGGAGGTCGAAACCCAGAGACGATCGCCAAGTTGTTCAGCGACCGGCTTCAACAAGCGGTAACAGGCATCCAGATCCGTACGCCAGATATTGCGCCCCGAGATAGCGCCAACAGACAGCACCTTGTAAGGCCCCAGCTTATCCACCAGCGCGCCAAGATCATCGGTTCCTGCCACCTGATCGATATGAAGCCCCTGCACCGGTAACGCCAGCGCCACAGACTGATTACGTTCCAGACTGCCAAAATAACTGGCCAGAAGGATATTCAGACCGCCAAAACGCAGGCTGTGATAAGCCGGTTCAAATGCTTGCTGCCAGTCATCTGGCAGATCCAGCGCCAGTACAGGCTCATCCAGCTGCACCCAGTCGATACCTTGTTCTTTCAACAAACAGAACAGCTCACTGTAAATCGGTAAAAGTCGTGGCAACAGGCTCAATCGATCAACACCCTCTGCACTTTTAGCCAGAAAGAGATACGTCATCGGACCAAGAATGACCGGTTTAACCTGATCAGTCAGCGCCTGGGCGGCGCGGATCTCATCCAGCAACCACTCAGGCTGCAACTGGAAGGTATCGTCAGCGCGACACTCAGGCACCAGATAATGGTAATTGGTATCAAACCATTTGGTCATTTCCGCAGCGTGGCAGGGTGTTCCTGACGGTGCCCGTCCCCTGGCCGTCAGAAACATCTGATCAATCCGATTATCCGTGGTTTTTACCCGTTCTGGTAAATGTCCCAGCAGTACCGACGTATTCAGTACGTGATCGTAGAGAGCAAAATCCCCGACCGTGAGCCAATCAACGCCAGCGGCAAGCTGACGTTGCCAATTGGACTCACGGATGCGGGTTGCTATCGACAGCAACTCTGGCTGACTGACGTCACCAGCCCAATAACCTTCCAATCCACGTTTAAGCTGGCGTTGTTCACCAATACGAGGGAAACCAGGAATATGAAACTTCGTCATGTTTTTTCTCTGAATCATGAAATTAATACTGATTCTGGCAGGATTTATTTATGAGAAAAAACGAAATAAATTGAACTTATATTGAGAAATATTAATTCAGAGCAACAATGAACAAACCAATAGTACTTCTGCAAGACTATCCAGTCACCTTGTCCCCCGGATAACGTGTGATCCAATCACGGCCACCGTCCGTTACATCGACACCCGCTCGGTTGCAGCCGCAGCAGAACCTCCTGCGAGACACAAATCGGCAGGATGTGCCTTGCGAATAGTCAGCAGCACATGGCCAAGCGTCAATCCCCATTTACTCATACGGGTTTCGTTGACGATGGTTTTCTCGTTCACCAGAAACATCCAGTCATCCATCCGCAGCGTGATCTGATCGTCATCCGCACCGTAGTTCAACAGGTAGTTCATATGCAAACTGTTACCAGCAAAGGTCATGCGAGCTGGCTCCACCACGTCATTAGCCGTCGCCATATAGGCTCCATCACGATCTGGCACGAGGGTCCAGATGCGTTTTTCATAATCCCCCAGATGCCGATCAGCAAACTGAAAAACTTCATCCAGGGTACCGATGCCCGCTGAATCCCAACTGGCCAAGATGCGGGCATTAAAATGGCGGGTCACCCTGCCGCGATAATCTTTTACGATACCATCCGCGCATAGCCGCCCATTAAAAAATGTCTTGGGTATCAATGTCGGCGTGTTGGCAACGTACTCCTGAACGGTGATGCTGCTGCACCCGAGAAGCCCCACAGAGGCAGTGGTAAGAACAACCATAAAAATAACCGGTTTCATAAAACACTCCCTTAAAGCGCTGCTGTCATTCGGTGATTGATACACCACAATCAAGACCAAAAAACCTATACAGTATTATACAACAACAAAATCAGGAATCTGCAAAGCCGTCTGCAAAAGGGGAAAGCCGCTACAATGAAACTCAGTCGTTCTGGCGGGTACGCTTGATAAAATGCGCCTGGCAATCAGGAGAAACCAGCGAATAGATACTGTACTTCTTTTCGCCAGTCTGAATATAACTGGCAACTTCTTTTTGCCGACTGGGCCAGTGGCGCTTCAACACCAGCGCGGGGTGAAAAACGACAGCGGCCTTGAATAACTTCTTTGCCAAGGTGTCACTGGCGACCACGGCATCACGATCGTTGCATTCGAGTTCAGCGTGCGCAACACCAACCGCAATGATCATCACCATACCAAGACAGAAAGAACGAACAAGCCACATAACAGCAACCACTGTACAGTCATCAGAAAGTTGCTTTACAGCCTAGCAGGTTATAGTAAGTGATGGCTTTCACAGCGAATGGGTATGAGTGCAGACAGCCAGAGCCAGGCAAAATTCACAGTGCAGGTACAGAGCAGAGGATGGGTACACAAGAAGGTGGCAGCAAGTCGGTTGGGCTAATTTAACCGCCTTACTGCCATTTTTTAACGCCACGCTAACCACGACAGTTCCACTTTATGCCGGGGGACACGCGCCCCCGACAATGTTCCAGCACTTACCGATCAATACGCAGTGAAACCCGACGTTCCTGCTCCTTCAAGCCTTCCATGGTTCCCACCAGCAGCGACAACAGTAATGCCACTACCACCACAGCAATCAAGACTGCCAATACGCCGGGGTCAAGCGTCGCCTTGTACTGCAAAAGCGACAGGCTATCCGCAGGGGAATGGCTATAGTTCATATGCATTGCCGCCATACCGGTATAGTGCATGCCACATACAGCAACTCCCATCACCATGGCACTGAGTATTCTCAGCATCAGCGTATGGACATTAAATGCCAACCATAACGCACAGATCGAAGCACCCACCGCAATCAGGATGGACGCCCCGACCAGAGCCGGGTCGTAAATCATTTCACCCGGCATCACCATCGCTTCCATTCCCGTGTAGTGCATGGAAGCCACACCAAGCCCGGTGATAAGACCGGCACTCAATAACCGCATCAGGCTATCCGGGTTACGCCCTACAACATACAAGCCCAATCCGACAACCACGACGGCCAACACCAATGATGCCAGTGTCATTCCCAGGTCGTAACCAAAATCAACCGGAGTATCAAATGCCAGCATGCCGACAAAATGCATCGCCCATACACCACCCCCACCCAAGGCAAAAGCCGATCCAACCACCCAGAACCACAGATTTTCCGGGCGCGATGTGGCCATACCTTTGGCAAGTTTCAGGGCGGTATACGAACCCAGTACAGAAATACAGTACGAAAGTGCGACCAGCGCCAAATTGTACTCAGAAGCCATAGCCACCTCACAGTTCAGAAAGCGTCAGAATCGGATAACCGTTCCACTTTCTGAGTAAAAAAACACGACGAAAAAACCGCCAAATCAAATGCCAGACATCATTTCGAAAAACTCTGACGCAACTATTGTATAGGTTTTATATAATATTAAATAGAAACCGTACATTAAAAATGTAGCACGACTTGTCAGAAACACCTCAAAATATATATAAAATCTGATATACATCAATAAATTCAACAAGCCATGTATCGACAAAATCAAGAAATAGCGCTAGGAGTTTAAAAAATCGTGGTCATTTCATACAATTAAGAACCAAAAAGTCATAAAAAAACCATTTTTAATGATAAAAATCAAAAAAACGATGCAATACATGTACAAAAAATAGGGGTTTTAATGCTTACCAAAATTACAAGATAGGGGGAGAGGTGGGGAGAATCCCCTGGTAATAAAAGAGGGATGAAGCGTGAAGACTACCGTCTGATCAAAAAACCAGCGGCAGTCAGATCAAATCGAACGGCTACAGAGAAGCAGCCAGCACACTGGCCTGTCGAATGGCTCGTTTGGCGTCCAGTTCACCGGCAAATTCAGCCCCTCCCACCAGATGAATACCGGTTACACCGTCTGTCATCAGCGCTTTTAGATCGTGGTAAAGCCGATTCACGGACTCCTGCCCGGTACACACCACAATGTGATCGACTTCCAGCAGACGCTCTTCGGTCTCATCTCCACGTACGATACGGATATGCAAGCCCTGATCATCGATACGGTCGTATTGTACCCCTGCGATCATTTCGACCTGCTTCATCTTCATGGTGGCACGATGCACCCAACCGGTGGTTTTATTCAGCCCTTTACCCAGAGCCGACGCTTTTCGCTGCAGCAGATACACCTTGCGGGGCGAGGCGTCCACGATCGGAGCAACTAATCCGCCCCGTGTCTGACTGGTGACATCCACACCCCACTCAACACGCCAGTGCTTCGCATTCAGTGTGGTGGATTGCCCTTCCTGAGTAAGATACTCGGCAACATCGAAGCCAATACCACCAGCACCCATAATGGCTACTCTTGAACCCAGCGCCAGTGGTTCACTCAACAATTGTTGATAAGTAATTACCTTGGCATTGTCCAGCCCTGCCACCTGCGGGATACGCGGCTCAACACCAGTGGCGATCACCACGTCATCAAAGCCGGACTGGCTCAAGCTGTCTGCCTCCACTCGCGTCGACAAGCGCAGGTCGATCCCCAGCTTCTGAATCATGGCCTGGTAATAGCGAATGGTTTCGCGAAACTCTTCCTTCCCCGGAATACGGGATGCCAGATTAAACTGGCCACCGATAAAATCCCGCCCCTCAAACAGAGAGACCTGGTGGCCACGCTGGGCAGCCACAACAGCGCAGGCCAGCCCGGCAGGACCCGCTCCCACCACTGCAACCCGTTTCGGCTGCGTGGTCGGTTGCCATACCAGCTCGGTTTCATGACAAGCACGCGGGTTCACCAGGCAGCTGGCGCGTTTGTTTTCAAAGGTATGGTCAAGACAAGCCTGATTACAGGCAATACAGGTGTTGATCTCGTCTTCGCGACCTTGTTCGGCTTTCAGCACCCATTCCGGGTCTGCCAGAAACGGGCGCGCCATGGCAACCATGTCCGCCTGGCCTTGAGCCAGAATGGCTTCTGCGGTTTCGGGCATATTAATGCGGTTGGAGGCGATAACAGGAATCGATACCGCCTGTTTCACTTGCGCCGTCGCCGCCACAAAAGCTCCCCGAGGCACCGAGGTCACAATAGTCGGCACTCGAGCTTCGTGCCAACCGATGCCGGTGTTCAACAGAGTAACACCGGCTTTTTCCAGCTCATGTGCCAACTCGATGATCTCCTCGGCGGTAGAACCACCATCAACCAGATCCAGCATCGAAAGACGAAACATCACAATAAAATGCTCACCGGCTCGAGCACGAATCTCGCGGATCACTTCAATAGCAAACCGCATTCGATTGCGATAGCTGCCACCCCATTCGTCGGTGCGCTGGTTGGTACGTGTATTCAGCATCTGGGTAATAAAATACCCTTCCGAGCCCATAACCTCGACGCCGTCATAACCGGCTTTTTGCGCCAGTCTTGCCGCACGACCAAAATGCTTGATGGTGGTACGAATCTGCCCGGCAGTCAGCTCCCGTGGCTTGAATGGCGTAATCGGCGACTGAATCGCACTAGGCGCGACGTTTAAGGGCGTATAGCCATAACGGCCAGCATGCAGGATTTGCATCAGGATCTTGCCATCATGACGGTGCACCGCGTCCGTTACCTTGCGATGAAACGGCACTTGCCATGAACTGATCAGCTTGGAACCAAATGGCAACAGGTCGCCGACCCGATTCGGTGCAAAACCACCGGTCACGATCAAGCCTACCCCGCCTTTGGCCCGCTCCTCAAAATAAGCCGCCAGTTCATTAAAGTGCCAGGGACGGTCTTCCAAACCGGTATGCATGGAGCCCATCACCACCCGGTTTTTGAGTTGCGTAAAACCAAGATCAAGGGGCTGGAACAGATGGGTATAGCGGCTCATGGGTGCATGCTCTGATTATTATCGTTACGCCCAGTGTAGTGCGTACTGGCGGCCAAACAATAACCATACAGAGCAAATAAAAAACCCAACGGAACATTGGCCGCGTTTTTATCGCCATTATCCCAGCGTCCGGCCTACATCAGCAAGATCCATACACCGCCAGCAAAAAAGCATATCGACGTAACATAACGCACACGATCCAGCGGAGTCCGCTGTAGCAATGCCTGGCCAAACCAGATCACCGGCACATTCGCAATCAACATCCCAAGCGTCGTACCGAGCGTCACCAGCATGGGCTGTTGCCACTCTGCAGCCAGTAAGACCGTCGCAACCTGGGTTTTATCACCCAGCTCAGCCAGTGAGAACAGCACCAGAGTGGCAAAAAACGCACCGAACGCCAGAAACCGGGATTCGCCGCCATCGTCCTTGTCCGGAATCAGCACCCATAACCCCATCGCCATAAAACTGCCAGCCAATAGCCAATCAATCCAGCCATCACTCAGCCATAGCTCAAGGCGATCACCGAGCCACACTCCGAACCAGGCAGACAGGCCGTGATTGACCAGCGTCGCCAACACAATCGCCAGCACAATCGCCCATCTATTACGGAATTTGAGCGTCAGAAACAACGTCAGCAGCTGGGTTTTATCACCCATTTCAGCCAGCGTGACCGCAACAGCAGAAGAAAAAAAAGCGGAAGAGAACAGCGAGTCAGGAGAATCCATCATTTATCGTTACCGGGCGGCAGACACCAAAGACGAATGCTGGCAGCCACCCATGGAACCAGTATTCGTCTCAGGTCTTGTCCAATACCAAGGTATTTCCTGCACCATGAGCATGAGGCCCAAGTGTGTTGACACAGGATACGAACGTTGTTTTTACAACATAAAAAGAACCAACGCTCGTCAGACTACTCCCCCAAGAGAGGGCTGCAATCTAGCGCTGAACGCACGGCTTGTCAAAACTTTAAGCCGCCGCTCCAAGCAACTTAGAGCCATCGGCAAGATAACGATTCAAACATACTGCGATGACTCAGTGACTGGTACGGGATGCACGCTGACGGGCATCGACTGAACGTTCCGGTTCAGGCAAGGAGGCAACAACAGCGTCAATACAGCCCAGAACTTGTAATACCGCCAACAGATTGGACAAGCTGACGCTATCGGTTCCTGCTTCCAGACGCTTGATTGTCGAGCGGCTAACACCCGCCTCACGAGCCAACTGCTCCTGGCTAAGATTCGCCACCAGCCGCGCAGCTCGTACCCGCAAACCGACTTCAGCCAACAGCCCTGGCACACTCAATTCTTGATAGCTCATAACAAGGCTCACTATTTTTATAGCCGTGGTGTTTGGGTTCACTGTCCCCCTGAATAGCCGGTCAATACAGAGTTCAACGTCAAGCAACCTGCCGATTAGCCTGACCAACCGGTCTCTGTAGGTATAGCTGAAAAACAGACGTTCACCAGAAAAACCCAGCACACCGCAACCCGTGCTATTGAGTAAACCTCAAGGTACACTCGCGGCCCGATATTCAGTCGTTGGAATTCCCATGGCCATCAAGGCAACCATTTGTAAAATCGAACTGGCCGTATCAGACATGGATCGCCACCACTATCAAACGTATAACCTGACACTGGCGCAACACCCTTCAGAAACTCTGCTGCGATTAATGACCCGAATTGCGGTGTTTGCCTTGAATGCAAGTGACACCCTGGAATTTACCCGTGGACTCAGTACCGATGACGAACCGGAACTGTGGGTAAGAGACTACAGCGACCAGACCCTGCTCTGGATTGAGCTGGGCCAGCCGGATGAAAAACGCATTCGCAAAGCCTGCCAAAAAGCCCAACAAGTACGCATCTACGAATATCATGGCCGCACCGCATTACCGTGGTGGGACAGCCTCAAAAACAGCTGCACACGCTTCAACAACCTCAGCGTCTACAACCTCGACGCCGATGCCATAGAACAGCTGGAGTCGCTTTACGATCGTACCATGCGCTTACAGGCCAATATCCAGGATGGCACACTTTGGCTGGGTAATGACCAGGGCAGTATCGAGATACAACCCCAACAACTGCACCCGCTCAGTGACTGACATCACCCGGCCGCCATGCTATTCATCAGCCATCCCAGCAGTAATACCTGCGGCACGGTCACCAGCGGCAGGAACAGCGCAATTTTCCAGCTGCGGGTGGTGTCTTTAAGCGACATGATCTCGGTGTAATCCGTCGCTGCGCCGGCCATCAGGAAGGTAAAGCCGTTGCCCGGCGCCGCCGCACGGGTAACCAGGTCGGCGGCAATCGGGCTGGATCCCTCCGAGCAAACCTCAATCACCGTCGCCGCCAGCAGGGTCAGCAACAAGCCTCCGGCACTGGCACCAAACCAGACACCGAAACTGTCTTCTGGTACAAAAGCCCGCACCAGCGCTACCAGCACCACACCAAGAAAAACCCAACGCAGTACAGTTTTGGATTCTTTCAACCCTTGCCAGAACATCATTGCCAACCCGGATAACGTCCAGTCTTCATCTTGCCAGACTTGCTTCAGCGTTACTCTGACATGAACCTTCTGGGGCTGTTGATGATTAGGATTGGCGGGTAGCACACCGGCGACCACCAAACGGTCAAAAATCAGCCCACTGACCCAGGCAATGGCCAGCGAAGCAACGATAAATACCAGCGTCCATTGCAAACCGATCAGCCCAATCAAAATCAGCGTCAGCGTTAATGAATTCCACGGACTGGCAATCAGAAAAGCCATCACCTGACCAATACTGGCACCACGCTCATACAACTTCATACCAATCATCAGAATGCCGTGATTACACAAATCCAGCATCAGTCCCGCCAGGGTGGCACGAAAAATCCCCTGCCGCGAACCTGCCTGTCCCAGCACCGACATCACCAGTTCACGAGGAATACGCCCCAGCAAACCAACAAACAAGGACGCCGAGATAACCCCCCACCACATGGCGTTCACCATTTCGAACGAGGTGTGCAACAGGGTCGCCAGCCAGCTCGGGCCAACCTGCCCCAATAGCAGCCAGCCCAGGTAGCCTGTTACCACAAAGCTGCCACTGCCCCATAATACCCAGTCAAATGTTTTGGCTGGCCCGCAGCAACCAGTGTCGTCTGCTGTCGAGTCTCCGCCACAACAGCTGGCAGCCACCGGCGTACTGACAACCGTTGCATTGCCGCAGCAGCTTTTCATCGCCACATCCGCTTTTACATCAGGCTCAGCAACGAGCGGCGAGCGGTCCCCACCGCAACAACTTCCAGATTCACTCATATTGCGTCTCACCGCCCCCTGCAAATCAATGCCAAATATTCTCATCCACCTAGCTTGCCGAAATAACGCAGCAAGACCCGACAACTTCGCCCAACCCGACTATCCTTACATCACCCACATCCAAACCGGATTTATCCATGCCGAAAAAGGTATCTCCACAACAGCTTTCGGTAAAAACGCTTTATACACTCCTGGTCATCAGCTATTTGACACTCCTGTTTGTCTGGCTGACCGGGTTTCGCTACTGGGTCAGCTACCCTGCCGATATGGCCACTGCCGCAGCCCAGCAACAACGCGGCATCGAAAGCCTGGCCCAAGCCTTGTCGCTTGCTCAGGAACAGCTCCAGATAATGACCAACGACCATGCCCAGTGGGATGACAGCTGGGATTTCATCCGTAATGGTCGCGATAAAAACGGTTATCTGAGTTCCAATTTTATCGTGTCGACTTTTGCCTCATTATCACTCAATGGTGTGATGATTCTGGATCACAACCAGACTCTGCGGGCTGGCTATCGCTACAGCAACGCCAACGGACAGCTGGAGCACTATTCGGGCACAACCGACCGCTTACTGCCACCGATTCTACAAACCGTTCTACTTGGCAGCACTCCAGCCACCGCCATGACACTGATCGATGGGTTCCCCACCATGATTGCGGCTAATCCAATCTCCCGTTCCGATGGCACAGGCGAAGGTGTTGGCTGGATGGTGTTTATGAAACACCTGAACAACTCCATGCTGGGCGACTTTGAACGCATTACCCGTCTGAACATTGCCGCCGTTGCCATCACCAACCCTGCCCAGGGATTTGATGAGCCGGTCAGCATCGCGATGATCAGTGTCATACGCTGTTTGCTAGACCCGTTTGAGCAACCCGTCTACTGCCTGAAAATCACCGACCCGGATCTTAGCCTGCCGCATCTCTTAAATATGAATACCCTGCAGGAAATGCTCATCATTGGTGCAATTCCCGTATCCTTATTCTCAATCATTCTACACCTGATTATCACACCCCTTAAAGTCGCCAATAGCCATTTGTTACGTAACCTGAAATTGGGACATATAAAAGAATTGCCGCTCACCCAATCGTTCTACATCACCGAGATAGCCCAGCTAGCCAACTCACACAACCAGTTGGTAGCTACTATTCGGGATCAGAACCAGCGCCTTGAAGTGCTCAGTCACACCGACGCCCTGACCGGAGTGCGCAACCGACGTGGATTTGACCGTATGCAGGAAAGAGCCTGGTATCGACTCTGCCGCAATCCGTTATCCATGGCACTGATCATGATCGATATCGACTATTTCAAGCTTTATAACGACCGCTACGGTCATCAGCAGGGAGACCAGGCGTTGCAGCAGGTCGCGACGGCACTGTCGAAACTGGCTCGGCGAACCGATGAGGAAATTGCCCGCTTTGGCGGTGAGGAGTTTGTCTTGCTGGTTTATGCCGACAGCCGAGAAGAGCTTGAGCAGTTATGTACTCAGATAACCAATGCCATCAGAATCCTGGCGATACCCCACCCGGATTCCGATGTCAGCCACCGGTTGACCATCAGTATGGGAGCCGCCTGGATTCACCATGGTGGGCCATGGCTAGGGTTTATCTCCGCCGAAGAGTGGTTACAACTCGCAGACCAAGCACTGTACCTGGCCAAAAATAACGGCCGTAACCAATATCGGGTGATTGATGTTGCCTCGCTGCGACCTGCGGCAGGTAGCGATTCAGCCGATGGCGATTTGGCCGACGGCAATACTGCTGACCTGGGTTTTGCGAGCCGACAGTCAACATCCTGGCCAGAATAGCTAGAAAGAATCGCCTGCCTGGAACACCAAACCCTGTTGTGTACTGCTGACTGGTTTACAACGTCACAGTTACCGCATCGGCACTGCGCTTTGCCTTGTCACGCGCCAGCGCTTCAGACTCAGCTCTTGCCAGAGCGACCCCCAGACGCCGCTTGCCCTGCACCTCCGGCTTGCCAAACAGGCGCAGCTGGGTGTCCGGCTCCATCATGGCAGTAAACAGATTGCCGTATTGCATCGTCGCTGAACGTCCTTCTACCAGGATCACCGCTGACGCAGAAGCCCCGAACTGACGAATGGACGGGATTGGTAATCCCAGAATCGCCCGTGCGTGCAAGGCAAACTCCGACAGGTCTTGCGAAATCAGCGTGACCAGCCCGGTATCGTGTGGTCGTGGAGAGACTTCACTGAAAATAACCTCATCCCCGCGCACAAACAGTTCAACGCCGTACAACCCCCAGCCACCGAGTTCAGTGGTCACGGTGGTGGCAATCTCCTGCGCCCGTAGCAAGGCCGCTGCGGTCATTTGCTGCGGTTGCCAGGATTCCTGATAATCACCGTCTTGCTGGCGATGGCCAATCGGATCACAAAAACTCGTCACCGTGCCACCGCACCCATCACTGTGACGGACAGTCAATAATGTGATTTCAAAGTCAAAATCCACAAACCCTTCGACAATCACTTTCCCCTGCCCTGCACGACCACCTTCTTGCGCATAACGCCAGGCCGGAGCCAGCTCCGCAGCCGTTCGCACAAAGCTTTGTCCTTTACCAGACGAACTCATGATCGGCTTGACCAGACACGGCAAACCGATCGTCTCAACAGCCGCGTAAAAATCACTTTCTGAGGCCGCAAAACGATAACTCGACGTGGGTACTCCAAGTGTCTCTGCCGCCAGACAACGAATGCCTTCACGATTCATCGTCAACTGAGTTGCACGGGCAGTTGGCACAACCCGAAACCCTTCACTTTCCAGCTCTGCCAATGTCGCCGTCGCAATGGCTTCAATTTCCGGCACGATCAAGGCTGGTTGCTCTTGCTGAATCACCGCACGCAAGGCCTGACCGTCAAGCATATTGATCACATGACAACGATCTGCGACCTGCATCGCCGGAGCGTTGGCGTAGCGATCCACCGCAATCACCTCACACCCCAGGCGCTGCAACTCAATGACCACCTCTTTGCCCAGCTCTCCAGAGCCACACAACAGCACTCGAGTCGCGGTAGCTGAAAAAGGGGTACCGATAACCGGGGCATTCAGGACAGCAGCAACATCAGACATAATCAGACTCTCTGGCAAGCAAATCAGCACCGGGCCGTATCATCCGCCTAACGCCAATAAAAATGAATAACAACAAAAAATACCGACTCAGGAAGAGGGGGCTATAACAAACACATTTCCTGATACCAGCTCCCGCTGATGACACCGCGTCAGTACATCGCGCTTGTCACTGTTCGACATCCGGCCCCACTGGCTGATTTCCATACCGGAGCGATAACACCCCTGGCAAATGTCCTGGTTATCCAGCACACAGACATGAACACAAGGGGATTTTACCGGCAATTCAGTTCCGGCAGATGGCGTCGTATCCGTAGACAAGAGCGGCCTCCAGCAGCAGTAAGCGAAGGGGGGAATGCTACCCGTTGGGTCTGATCAGAACAAGACAGTGTCGATTACACGTCTTCAGGGTCTTCTGCGGTAGCGGGTACCACCGTACCCAGCGCAATCTCAGCGGCAAAATAACGATTCAGCATCTCCGCAGTAATGTAGGCCGTCAGCCCCCAAATCCGAAAACGTTCAAATATCCAGGTCGGCATACGAATACCATCCCGCTGGAAATACCCGGATGGCGGCTGATCAAAAAATGCCAGCGGCACATGAAACAGGCAGTCCAGCTCCCTCGGATCGGCCGTTAACGCCACCTCATGGGGAATCACCGCCAATACCGGCGTCACCAGAAAACCGAATTTGGACACCACCTGATCCAGCATGCCCACCACCTGAACATACTCGGGAGACAAACCGACTTCTTCATGGGCTTCACGTAATGCCGTTGCCACCAGATCATGGTCGGTATCGTCGCGTTTGCCGCCTGGAAAGGCGACCTCCCCCTGATGAGTGGGCATATCAGCAGCTCGTCGGGTCAGCAACAGTGATGGCTGATACGGATGATCGGTAACCGCTACCAACACGGCGGCTTCGCGCAAACCGGCACGGGAAAAGCGCCTGGGTTGATGGCCTTGCCATTCCCCGGACAAGCGTAAAAAAAGATCGGATTGATTCATAATTAACAGTCTAGTAGGGAGACCTTTCGATCACCAGAAAAAGCTCAAGACAGGATTTCAGAGCAGGTTTATAGGTTGAAGCAGATTATCGGCCAAATAGATTTTTTTTGCCCAAACCTGAGTGACAATACTGTCAAAAATATTTTTAAAGTAAATTCAACAGGTTAGACAGGTTAAAAAACAAAGCGACAAGATTCTTTACATCCTGTTACTGAGGTAGACTAGATTTCACAAAGTGCAAGCAAGTTCCCAAAAATTTTCAAGAGGCCAGTGCTGTGAAGATGCCATCCTTCGACGAACTGAGAAAACTCGCCGACAGCAACCCGGAACAACTGGAAGCCTTAAGACAGCAAATGATCGAAGAAACCATCAACAACGCTCCGCCAGCTTTTCAGCGGCGTCTGCGTGGGCTTCAGTTTCAGGTCGATATGGAACGCCGCCGCGCCAGAAACCCGATGGATTCCTGCATCCGCGTCTCAAAAATGATGCACGATCACCTGTACCAAATGCGCCAAACCATCAACGGCGCAGAAGTCGATACCCGCTCGGCCCTTGCTGGCTTCACCAGCGCATTACCCAGCAACCAGGCAATCATGGAAGCAACCAGCGTCAAGACAACAATCAACCCGAATAGCAGCACGGTGGTTCCGTTTCCGCAGCTTGCCAATAACTAACAAGGTATACTCATCCCGTGGCAGCCATACCGACTGCCCATTGTGTGATCGCAGCAACAATTGAGGACGGGATGAAATACTGCAGCCAATGTGCCAGCATCATAGAACGGCGCATCCCTGAAGGGGACAACCGCGAACGCGACATTTGTAGTGTTTGCAACACCATATTCTATAGCAATCCCCGGATTGTCGCGGGTACATTACCCGTGTATCAGGGCAAAATACTGCTGTGCAAACGCGCTATTGAGCCACGCCTGGGGTACTGGACGCTGCCGGGCGGTTTTATGGAAAATGACGAAGGTACCGAGCAGGCGGCACTGCGAGAAACCTGGGAAGAGGCGCATGCTGAGGTGACCATTACGTCGTTGTTCAGCATGATTTCAGTGACTCACATCAGCCAGGTACATGTGTTTTTTCTGGCCGATCTGCCTCGACCCGAGTTTGCATCCGGCCCGGAAAGTCTGCAAGTTGAACTATTCGCCCCCGCCGACATTCCCTGGCAATCCCTGGCGTTTGCAACGGTCGAACAGACATTACGACGCTATCTCGACAACCCGAATCCACCTCAGCCGCACATTTTCAACATCAGCCGTAACCAACTGAGTAGCGAATAAATTGCGACGATCGCTGGCCCGGTGAATACCTCCAAATACCCTGGTTCTTTTCAGGGCAATTCTCAGGGCAATTCCGCTTCATCCACCAGCCGCACCAGATCAAACGCTGGCTCTTCATAGGGATGCGCCAGCCGCAACGCCGCCAGCACAGCCCGAATATGATCATCCGCTGACACCAGCTCAACACGATACTCTGTAACCGTTTCTAACGTTTCAGGCTGACCCAGATAAGGATTCGCGGCTGCCGAGGGACAAAACTGTCCACTCCCCAGCACTTGCCAACAACACTGACAGTACTCGCCAATCTGACCGCCTCCCGCCGCAAAGACCGCCTGTTTGACCTGTTCCAGATGGCTTACAGGTACATAAAAGCCTAATTTGTACATCATCATAATGCCTCAACAAGTTGATCACACACCCCCATTCACTGAGCGGTAAGCTGCTCCAGTCCATTAAGAATAAGCAGTGCCTGCTCACGGCTATCACCACAAAAATCGGCTTCAGCCTTGAAGCGGTCACATACCGCTGGCCGCTCTGGTGAGCCAAAGATACAACAGTGATTATCCGCCGACAGTTGGGCGCAGCGTTCTCCTGCCAACTTGCCATTAGGCATACCCGGAATCGGCGAGCTGATCGACGGTGCGATACAACAGGCTCCACAACCAAGACGGCATTCCACTGGCAACCTCCTCAAACAGGTATAAATAAGTAACCAAAGCCGGTTCAATGTAACCGACCGTACTGCAGCCGAGCCTGACAGTATAGCGCTCAGATTCAGACAGAGGAGCCGCCATCGAGGCTTTCCTGACCGAGTGTTGTATTATTACTGATCTCTGAAAAATACTGTATTAATATCCAGCACAATATTCGCACACTCTTGCCATCCAGCGCCCCGTGGTTTAGCCTTCCCGGCACTATCCATGTATCCAGGACGTCATGCCATGAAGGCCATCGTTTTTCGCCCGGTCTGTACGCTAGCGCTACTTGCTTCCAGTCAACTGGCCTTTGCGGCAGACACCAGCAAGGATGACTTTACCAATTTCCGGCTTGGTATTGCGGCCACCACCCTGGATATCGATCCCGGAGCAGATTACTTTCCCAGCTCCGACGACACCGGCGTTTCTCTGTTTGCGGAGTTTCCACAAACGAATCACGCGGCATCTCGCTTCCTGATGTACCGCATACATCAGGACGGCAAGGACGTCACCGGTTTTGAAACCCAATTAATGTGGGGCTGGGGATTGTCTCAGCCCGGTTTCCGGCTTTACACCGGCCCGGCTTGGCACCGCGAAAAAATCGTTCTGCAAGGCAGCAGCGGCCGCCAGGTTGGTGTGTTTAATGGCTGGGGCTGGCAGATTGGTACCGGTTACCAACTCGGTGCTGTCACCCTCGATATTGCGGGCACCTTCCGGGACGATCAGGATTATCGTAATCAAAACCGCCGGAGCGGCGCTGCCGGGCAACGCCCGAATGTCTGGCTCACCAGCGCCCTGATCAGCTATCGCTTTTAACTTGTGAGTGCTTTCATTTGAACGCTGTTACCTTGGGAATTTTATGACCAACCCTGTCACTGTCCGCTATATGTCTCGTTCCGAAATCGAGAGCCTGATGTACAGCCTGACTGCTGCCACCAATAATGAGCAGGCCCAGCTGTTTGAGGCTATTGCGCGCCGCTTGCTGGAAATCATTGAAGAAGATAATCGCTAGCGGGCGTTCTCAATGATAGAGCGCAGCCTGTTGTGTGGGCTTGCTCTGAGAGCACCCGGCAGGGCCACTCCAATAATTGAGCATGCCCTAGCCGCCCCGAAATCCTCTTCGCGGCGGAACTTAACCTCCTAGCTGCTGCTCCAGCTGCTGGCAAAGCGTCTTCAGCGCCTTGATTCTGGCGAAGCGTTTATTGTTGGCTTCAATCAGATGCCAGGGAGCCACCTCAGTACTGGTACGCTCGACCATATCATTGACGGCTTGCTCATAATCGGCCCAGCGCTCGCGATTACGGTAGTCATCATCGGTAATCTTGTGGCGCTTGTAGCTGATTTTTTCTCTTTCTTTAAAACGCTTGAGCTGCTCATCCTTGTCGATATGCAGCCAGAACTTCACCACCACCGTACCGTGCGCAACCAGCTGTGATTCAAAATCATTGATTTCACTGTAAGCCCGTAACCATTGTGCGCGGCTGGCAAACCCCTCCACCCGCTCTACCAACACCCGCCCGTACCAACTACGATCGTAGATGGTCACCCGCCCATCGCGGGGAATATGGCGCCAAAACCGCCACAGGTAATGATGTGCGGCTTCTTCATCGGTTGGCACCGCAATTGGAATAATCTGATAGTTACGCGCATCCAGCGCGGGGACGATGCGCCGAATCAGGCCGCCCTTCCCTCCGGCATCCCACCCTTCCAGAACGATCACCATGGAAACCCGTTGCTGGTAGGCGCGACGTGCCAGCAGCGACAGCTGTCCTTGCCAGTGTTCCAGCTGCTGCTGATAACTTGTCTTGTCGAGTGCCAAAGTCAGATCCAGATTGCCCAACAGGGTTTTCTGACGATGAATCAGCGCTACAGCTTCAGCATTTTCATCTTCCAGCGGGGTATCTGAACAGGTATGTAACGCCTGGTGGTGCTGTATACGCTCAAGCAAATGTTCGGCAACCGTGATGTCACGATAGTGCGGATCGGCACTTTCAATCACCACCCAAGGCGCTTCTGCGGTACTGGTCTGGCGCAAAGTATGTTCAGCAATTGAGCGGAAACTGTCGTACAGCGCCAGATGACGCTTGTCTTTTTCCGTCACCCGCCAGGCGGTTGCCGGATCCGCTTCAAGCTGCTGCAACCGCAACTGCTGTTGTGCTTTGGAGAGATGCAGCCAAAGCTTGATCACCAGTGCGCCATCTTCTACCAACATGCGTTCAAAAATACGAATATGGGCAAGGTAGCCGTCCAGCTCAATGTCATTCAGCGTCTTTGCAACCCGCTTGGCAATCGGATCACTGTACCAGGAGCCGATGTACAGACCGATATGGCCTTTCTGTGGCAAGGCTTGCCAGAAGCGCCAATAATCCGGACGCTCACGCTCATCCTGGGTTTTGTCGTCAAACGCCAGCGTGCGCAGGTAACGAGGGTCAAACCATTCGTTCAGGCGATTGACCAGCACGGCCTTACCCGCACCATCACTGCCAGACACCAGTACAATAACCGGAAAGGATGCATCTAAGAGCGTCTGCTGCATCTCCAGTAACCGGGTACGTAGCGACGGAACCTGTTGATCAAATTCCTCACGAGACAACGACTGCCCCAGTTCAGCAACCTCAAACATACGCTCTCCATCCTTTTGTTTACCTGTTGAGCATAGAGCCAGCCCATGATGAATGCGAGCACAGCCATTACCGTCAAGTGGCCAACCATGACGTCAATCACCAGGATCAGATGCCCGCTACCGTTATACCAATACAGGTTGCTTGTGTTTTGCCAAACCAGCCACACGCTGGAAACAGAGATTCAATTAAGCAGGAGACTGGAAAGAAAGGTGGCTCAAACAGGGAATAGAACTGAACCCCAAACAGGGCAAAGGCAAGGGCAAAAAGACACAAAAAAGCCCCGGTTGGGCCAAATCCAACCGGGGCAATCTTCCTGAGCACAGAAGATTCGTAACCCTATTCGTCAGAACCCAGCACGCCAAAGATTTGCAGCAGGCTGATAAACAGGTTGTAAAGCGATACATACAGCGACACGGTCGCCATGATGTAGTTAGTTTCGCCACCATGAAGAATATTACTGGTTTCGTAAGCAATCAGGCCGCTCATCAGAATGACAAACATACCGGATACTGCTAACGACAAGGCTGGCAACTCAAAAATGACCGCACCAATCGATAATACAAACGCCATAATGATGCCGACCATCAGCGTCTTGCCCCAACCAGACAGATCCTTACCGGTCGACAGCACCCAGCCAGACATACCGAAGAAAATCAGACCGGTTGTACCCAGAGCACTCATAATGATGCTGGCGCCACCAGGAAGACTGGCGTACATCGACAGGATCGGCCCCAGGGTATAACCCATAAAACCGGTCAGGGCGAAAACCGACAAAATCCCCAGCGCGCTTTCCTTGGTTTTGTGCACCAGGAACAGCAAACCAAAATAACCGACCAATGTCAGAATAAAACCGGGATGTGGCCAGCCCATGGACATTGACGTACCGGCCACCGCTGCGCTGAATAACAGCGTCATGGATAGCAGCATATAGGTATTGCGCAGAACCTTACGGCCGTCCACAGAGACCGTTTGATCCTGAGCTGATCCCATCGGCAACGACGTCACGTCGGCTTGCGATGGTTTGGAATTGAGATAATCTGGACGACTCATACAGTTTCTCCTGATGAATACTATTTAGAGCAGTTGTGCATTGTGAAAAGCATTGTACGGAGCCGCAATAAAAAATAATATTCGAATTATCTTATATTCATTGCTCGGTTTTTTCGATCCATGCACCGTATTAATTACAAACATCTACAGTACTTTCATAGCGTTGCGATTGAAGGCAGCATCCAGCTGGCGGCAATACGACTCAACGTCACGCCACAAACCATCAGTGGCCAGTTAAAAATGTTGGAAGAGGATCTGGGTATCGCTCTGTTCGCCAAGTCAGGACGTGGCCTGGAGCTGACCGATGCCGGTCGGGTAGCACTGGACTACAGTCGGCAAATTTTTCAGCTCGGTGATGAATTACAGGAAGTGATGAACCTGGGCATTACCGAAAGGCCCACTGAATTTCGGGTCGGTATCGTCGACGCCCTGCCCAAATCGATAGCCCATCGTCTACTGAGTCCGGCAATGTCGCTGCCAGGCACCATGCGAATCGTTTGCCACGAAGAGCAAATGTCAGCGTTGCTGGGAGAGCTCGCTGTCCACCGGCTCGATCTGGTACTGGCAGACAGCCCGATTCCACCAGGGATGAATATTCGCTGCTTTAACCACCTACTGGGACGCAGCCGGCTGGCCTGCTTTGCATCCTCCGGATTAATACAACAGCAACAGGGCAACCTGCAATTTCCCGATGTTCTGAATGAAGCCCCGGTACTGCTACCAACCGACACGGCATCCGGATTACGAACCGACCTGCTGAGCTGGTTTAACCGTACCGGCATTGCGGTAAGAATCGCCGGTGAGTTTGACGACTCAGCCCTGCTAAAGGCCTTTGGCAGCCAGGGACATGGCTATTTTTTTGCCCCCGACGTCATCCGCGAGGAGATTTGCGCAAAATACCAGGTGCAGTGCGTGGGGACGGTGCATGAATTGATGCAGGAATTTTATGCCATCTCGGCAGAGCGACGCATCAGTCACCAAGCAGTAGCAGCCATCACCCGTCAAACACCGCTCGGCGAGATCAACTGATGCCCGGAGCAGACCGGCTACTCGGCCACCAGCACTTCAGCCCGCCAGTTCGCAGAGCCATTACCCAGAGCCTGAGCCAGACGGGGTAACACGGCTTCCATACGTGCCTTCAGGGTATAAGGCGGATTAATCAGAATCATCCCCGATGCCGTCATGCCACGAGCATCGGTGTCCGCCGTGACACCCAGTTCAAACAGCTGGATATTACGTAGCCCAGACAAGCGGAATTGCCGTTCCATCTGGTCGATACGACGGCGTTCAACCACCGGATACCAGAGCGCATAAGTCGCTGTCGCCATCCGTCGATGTGCTGCAATCAGTGTGGTGACGGCGGTCTGATAATCGGTTTTGATTTCATACGGCGGATCCATCACTACCAGGCCGCGCTTGATGGTCGTCGGCAGCAGCGCAATCAAGCCAGCAAAACCGTCTTCGCCTCTGACCTGCACTCGGCGATCTCGGTGCGTCATCTGCTCCAGTATGGCCAGATCCTGAGGATGCAGTTCATACAAAAAAGCCCGATCCTGCTCACGCAAATAAAATTGCCCTAACCAGGGAGAACCCGGATACACCGGCTCTCCAGCACCCTTCTGGCACTGTTCAACAGCATGAAGATAGACCTTCAACTCCGGCCAATCGGCCGCCGATAATCGACCAATACCGGTGAGATATTCGTTATTTTTTGAAGATTCAGCCGATTCCAGCAAGTAGATACCAGCACCCGCATGGGTATCGATATAAACAAAGGGCTTGTCCTTGCGCTGCAGATACTCCAGTACCTCCACCTGAATCAGATGTTTGAGTACATCGGCAAAATTGCCCGCATGGAAAGAATGGCGATAACTGAGCATAAGCACTCCGGTCTATTAACGATAACACCAGCGAATCCCCATGAGCGGAGAAAAGGCACCGGAGCCATAAACAATAATGCCGCTGCTTCCGAACAGGAAACAGCGGCATGTCAGATCAAACAACGGCCAGTCAAGGGCGATCGTCGACCTCTTCTTCGGTTTCTGGTGGAATCAGATCCTCACGACTGAGGTTCATCAACAACAGAATATTCGCCGCCACATAAATCGACGAATAGGTACCAACAACCACCCCGACCATCAATGCCAAGGCAAAGTTGTGGATCAGCTCACCGCCCACCACCAACAAAGCCAACAGCACCAGCGCCGTAGTTATCGAAGTCATCAGCGTACGATCCAGCGTCTGGTTCAGCGATTCATTCATAATGCCAATGGGATCACTACGGCGCAAAATACGAAAGTTTTCCCGAATCCGATCCGCCACCACAATGGTGTCGTTCAGCGAGTAACCGATCACCGCCAGCACAGCAGCCAGCACCGTCAGGTCGAATTCCCACTGGAACAGTGAGAACAGCCCGAGAATAATCACCACATCGTGGAACAGTGCAACCACGGCTCCAACTGAAAATTTGAACTGGAAACGGGCCGCGACATAAATCATTACCACCGCCAGCGCCAGCAGCAACGCCAAACCGCCCTGGTCGCGCAATTCTTCACCAACGTTGGCACCAACAAACTCACTGCGCATCAGCGTCAACGGATTGTCTTCAGCCGCAGCTTGCAGCACCATCAGTACCTCATTGCCGAGATTATCGCGGAAGGCTTCCGACATCCGTACCAGAATGTCGGTTTCAGAACCAAAGTTCTGCACCGTCACATCCTTGTAGCCAGCATTTTCCAGCGCTGCAGAAATATCATCCAGTGGTTGAGGTGTGGCGTATTGAACCTCCAGCAGCGTGCCGCCAGTAAAATCCAGTCCCAGATTCAGCCCCTGCACCGCCAGTGAGCCAATCGACACCAGCAACAACAGGCCAGATAACCACATGGCACCCAGACGCAAGCGCATAAAGTCGAAGGTATTATTCATCAGACCTTACCTCCGATAGACAGGGATTCGAGACGACGGCCACCATAAAGTGCATTGGTCAGTGCACGGGTCAGCATAATGGCGGTAAACATGGAGGTGATAATGCCGAACGACAGAGTCACCGCAAACCCTTTCACTGGCCCGGTGCCTGCCGCAAACAGAATCACCGCCACAATCAGGGTGGTCAGGTTGGCATCAAGGATAGTAACAAACGCCCGGTTGTAGCCTTCGTGAATTGCCTGCTGCGGTGAACGCCCGGCACGCATCTCTTCACGGATACGGGAAAAAATCAGTACGTTGGCGTCCACCGCCATACCAACAGTCAGCACGATACCGGCAATCCCGGGCAAGGTCAGTGTTGCCCCGACGATACTCATCATGGCAATCAGCAAGACGATATTGGCCAGCAAGGCAACATTGGCGATCAAGCCAAATGTCCGGTAGTAAACCAGCATCAACACCAGTACCAGCCCCAGCCCCAGGATCACTGAGTTAATACCCATTTCGATATTTTCTTTACCCAGGCTCGGGCCAACCGTGCGCTCTTCAACAAAGTACATGGGTGCCGCCAATGCCCCTGCGCGCAGCAACAAGGCCAGCTCGGACGCCTCAGCAGACTCCAGACCGGTAATACGGAAACTGGAACCCAGAGTGCTCTGGATCGTGGCGAGGGAAATAATCGATTTTTCCACCACCTGAATGGTTTTTGGTGTTTCCACACCGTCGACGACTTCATACGTGGTTTTCGGCTTGCGCTCGACAAACAGCACAGCCATACGACGCTTGATCGACTTGCGGGTAACCTGGGTCATCACCGCCCCCCCTTTGGAGTCGAGGTCGATATTGACTTGAGGAAAGCCGTTTTCATCAAAGGAAGGCTGTGCATTGGTCACGCTGTCGCCGGTCGTAATAATGGTCTTTTCCAGCCGAGCGGTACGGAATTCATCACTGCGGAATGGGTATTCCTCAGTCGTAAAACGATTGGCCCCCGGATCAGCTTCAAGGCGGAATTCCAGATTGGCGGCCTTGCCAAGAATCTTTTTCGCTTCTGCCGTGTCCTGGACACCGGGCAATTCCACCACAATACGGTTACTGCCTTGACGCTGCACCAATGGCTCGGCAACACCCAATTCGTTCACCCGGTTACGCAAGGTGGTCAGGTTTTGCTTGAGGGCATAATCTTCCATTTCCTTGATTTTTTGTTCAGTAATGGTCAGTTCCAGACCGTACTGATCGGAAATTCTGGTTTCCTTGCGCAAAAATTCAGAATACTCGCGAGCCAGAAAGCTGCTTGCCTCATCCCGGACTTTCGCATCGACAAACTGCAAGACCACCTGATTGCCGTCAATCAGCACCCGGCGATACTTGATCCCCTCTTCCCGTAGACGCGTACGTAGTTCTTCACGGTAATTTTTTACGCGACTGGCGAGGTAATCTTCCATATCCACCTCCATCAGGAAATGCACGCCGCCACTGAGATCCAGCCCCAGTGTCATGGGGCCAGCACCCATCGACAACAACCAGTCAGGTGTTGTCGGAGCAAGGTTAAGCGCTACGATATAGTCATCACCCAACTCGCGTTGTACCAGATCCTTGGCACCCAGCTGCTGGGAAGAACTGCCAAGCCGGAACAACGCACTGCTGCCGTTCACTTCATCAGCCAGCAAGTCGACATTGTTATCGGCCAGAATGGTACGCACTCGTGACATCACGCTGGCGGACATTTCGGCACCAGCACGGGTAGGCGTGACCTGCACCGCCGGATCGGGCGGATACAGGTTAGGTGCGGCATACACAACCGCAAGCGCCAATACCACCAGTATCAGCAGGTTTTTCCAGAGAGGGTACTTGTTGAGCATAATCTGCCCTTATGAAAACTCGATTCGGATATGCCAGCGACCGCAGGGCGGGCACTGGCATCATCAGGAAGGATCAGCCCAGAACGTCTTTGATTGTGCCTTTTGGCAGCACCATGGTCACGGCTACTTTTTGCACTGGCAGTTCAATACCGTTAGCCACTTCCATAACCACAAAGTCTTCAGTGACCTTGGTCACTTTGCCCAGCATGCCGCCAGCCATCACTACTTCATCACCCTTCGACAGGTTGGTAATCAAATTTTTGTGCTCTTTCTGACGCTTGCTCTGCGGACGCCACAGCAAGAAGTAAAAAATCAGCAGAAAACCACCCAAAAACACCAGCTGGCCAGTAACGCCCATCGGCGCATCAGTACCTTCAGCCATGGCAAACCCGGAAAAGGTCAACGCCATCACAGCAAACAAAGCTTTCATGAAATACATTCTCCAAAAACAACAGACGCACCCTAACAGGGTAAAGCGACATAATTTTTACGGTGTACAAATTCAGGTTACCAAAGCAACTCTGAGTTTGCGCATGAAGATACCCGCCGATATCAGTCCAGTCAGCCAGCTTGCGCTATGGAGTTAAAACCCACTAAGCACAAGTCTGATCGTCAGTATTATTTTCCAGCGGTGGTGTTGTGCCGCCGCGTTTGGCGTAAAAGTTATCAACAAAGGCCGCAAATGTACCTTCTTCGAGGGAGCGGCGCAAACCGGCCATCAGTGTCTGGTAGTAATGCAGATTGTGGATACTGTTCAGCGTTGCACCGAGAATTTCCCTGCATTTATCAAGGTGATAGAGGTAAGCACGACTGTAATTCTGACAGGTATAGCAGTGGCATTCCGGATCAACCGGCCCGGTATCACTGCGATTGGCAGCATTTCGCAACTTCACCACGCCGAATGACGTAAACAGATGACCGTTACGGGCATTACGGGTTGGCATTACGCAATCAAACATATCAACACCACGGCGAACGCCTTCGACCAGGTCTTCCGGTTTGCCCACCCCCATCAGATAACGGGGTTTGTCGCGAGGCATCTGCGGCGCAGTATGCGCCAGTATTCGCAACATGTCGGGTTTCGGTTCACCCACACTCAAGCCACCAATGGCGTAACCATCAAACTCAATATCAAGCAAACCTTGCAAGGACTCATCTCGCAGAGGTTCATACATGCCGCCCTGGATAATACCGAACAGCGCGGACGGATTATCACCATGCGCCGTTTTTGAGCGCTGCGCCCAGCGTAATGACAAACGCATGGAATCCGCTGCTTCTTGCTCCGTGGCCGGGTATGGTGTGCACTCATCAAAAATCATCACGATGTCAGAGCCCAGATCACGCTGCACGGACATCGAACTTTCTGGCGTCATCAACACCCGATCACCGTTGACAGGGGACTGAAAGGTCACACCCTCTTCGGTGATTTTGCGCATTTCACCCAGGCTGAACACCTGAAAACCACCCGAATCCGTCAGGATCGGCTTATCCCACCCCATAAAATTGTGTAACCCCCCGTGCAATTTGATCACCTCAGTGCCAGGGCGCAGCATCAAATGAAAGGTATTACCAAGAATAATCTCTGCCCCAAGCGCTTCCACCTGCTGCGGATTCAAACCCTTCACCGAGCCATAGGTGCCTACCGGCATAAACGCTGGCGTCTGGATGTCACCACGGGGAAACGACACCGTACCGCGACGCGCATGGCTGGTCTCGTCAGTAGTGTGCAGGGTAAAACTCATGGCGCATTGGCGCTTTGGGGTCTCGGACGTCATTCAGATTCCTGTGGGGCATTAAAGTCGGCGGAAAGACCGGTCACTTGCGGACGCGTCAGCAACATGGCATCACCATAACTGTAGAAGCGATAACCGGAAGCTACCGCGTGCCGATAGGCATCCAGTGTGTGCTGCTGCCCGGCAAACGCCGAAACCAGCATAATCAGCGTGGATTCCGGCAAGTGAAAGTTGGTCACCATCATATCCACCGAACGGAACGAATAACCGGGGTAAATGAAAATCCGGCTATCGCCGTAAAAAGGAGCGATTTCGCCATTCTGACTGGCACTTTCAAGACTGCGCACCGACGTAGTGCCAACGGCAATCACCCGCTTGCCAGCCGCACGAGCAGTCTTGACCGCAGCGACAACAGTATCATCTACTTCGATGTATTCAGCGTGCATCTGGTGCTCCAGAACATTCTCCACCTTGACCGGCTGAAAAGTTCCCGCACCAACATGCAAGGTCACAAACGCCATATTGACGCCCTTGTTTCGCAAGGCCGCCAGCATGGGTTCATCAAAGTGCAACCCCGCCGTCGGAGCTGCAACCGCTCCCGGTTTCTCGGCATACACCGTTTGATAACGCTGGCGATCAAAATCGCTGTCTTCGCGCTCCATATAAGGCGGCAGCGGCATATGGCCCGCTCGCTCCAACAACGCCAGTAACGTCCCATCGGTAACAAAGCGCAAATGAAACAGATTGCCTTCCCGGCCCAGCACTTCCACAACACATCCGGCAACCGACAAGGTTTGACCGGGTTTTGGGGAACGCGATGCACGAACATGGGCCATGGCTTCATTACCATCGAGCATACGCTCGACCAGTATTTCCACTTTGCCACCCGAGCTTTTCTCGCCAAAAAGCCGGGCCGGGATCACACGCGTATTATTAAAGACCAGCAAGTCACCACTAGATACCTGCTCCAACAAATCCATAAAACGCGCATCGGTAGTCTGACCGCTGACACCATCCAGAATGAGGAGGCGTGAACCACTACGTTGAGGCGTCGGATAGCGAGCAATCAGCTCATCCGGAAGTTCAAAACTGAAATCACTGGTTTTCATGATATTTATGGATCGCAGAAAATAAGGGGCAGTCAGACGGAGTAGCCGTACCAACAGACAATGACCGCAAGGTTACCCAACAAGTCCCGTTAAGTTAAGAAATAACTTTCAAAAATATTTGACAGGAAAAATTTCGACTGTAGTATACGCGGCCACTGACAGCTACTAATTCAAGCCAGAGTGGCGAAATTGGTAGACGCAGGGGATTCAAAATCCCCCGCCTTTGCGGGTGTGCCGGTTCGAGTCCGGCCTCTGGTACCAGAATCCTTGTAGTTGTCAGGCGGATTTATCTGTAAGCCCAGGTGGTGGAATTGGTAGACACGCTGTGTTCAGGTCGCAGTGAGCTATGCTCGTGGGAGTTCGAGTCTCCCCCTGGGCACCATCTCTTTTTGAGGTGGTGAAATTTCATCTAAAGCCTTGAAAGGCAAAGAGAAATTCGGTGTTCTAGCACCCTCATTCCGGTGGTAGGCCCAAGGTTCTGCGAAGGCGAGCTTTAGCACTGCTCTTTTGTCCTCCAGGCGCTCAGATTCCCAGAGTTTGCGCGGGTTCGCCAGAAAATCCAGCGAAGTTCTAGCGATACTCTCAAGTGAGCCCAGTGGTTGGGCTGTGGCATTAATTTGCCCTTCCGTAATTAGCTTCTCTTTCTCCAGTTGTGCCAGCCGTTTGGTCAGGTTCTGACGCACGATATCGCTGTTTGCATCAATCATCATATCGATGACTTTTTCTATTTTCTGCTCAATCTCTGCCAGTGCTTTCTGGTGCTCTTTTTCCTGCGTGCTCTGGATTTCCTCGCGCTTATTCCATTGATCCTTGAGCATCGCCATTGCCAAAGCGAAGACTTCTTTCGACGGGGTCATGTGCTTCAGTACGGTTTCAAAAGCGCCTTCCAGATCCGCGCGGCGTATAGACTTACCATAGCTGTCGCAGCGGCGCTGCTGACATACATAATATGGATGATACTTGGTTTTGCCTTTAGTGAAGCTGGCTGTATAAGGATGGCCACAGTCACCGCACACGACAAAGCCACGCAGCGGAAATTCTTTGTTGAGGTCTTTGCGGGTCGGCACTAACGGTTTGCCGTTCAGGCGTTCCTGATTTTTGCGGTAGGTCTCCAGGCTGATCAGCGGTTCGTGTTGCCCTTTGCGAAAGCTGATACCCCAGCGTTCGTGTTCGACATACCCAGCATAAGCTGGATGCTTCAGCAAATCTGCGGTACGCTTTTTGGCAATCTGGCCTTTGGCATTCTTAGGAATGCACTCGCAGCCCTCCAGATAGCGACGCATTTCAGCCTGTGTCTGAAAACGCCCAGAGGCAAAGCCTTCCAAGGCCTCTTTAATGACGCTGGCATAAGGTTCGTTCAGCACCAGCAGCTTGCCGTGATGCCCGACCTTCTCATAGCGGTAGCCAATCGGTGCATGAAACACGAAATAGCCCTGTTCCAGGCGGGCGCACATTTTCTGCACGGCCTGACGACCGTTCTGTTCGCGCTCCAACTGGCCCTGCGCCGCATGAATGATTTCAACGAATTTGCCTTCGGGCGTATCTTCGAAGCGGAAGTTCAGGCACTCGATCCGAGCGTTATAACGATCCATCTGCGCCCTGAGTTGCAAATGGAACAGCGTGTCACGGGCAAAGCGTTTGAGATCATCAAAGATCACCACGTAATCCGTGGTGCGACGACGGCGCAGATACTCCAGCAGCGCTACCATGCCTTTACGCTTCAGGAAATCACCACCGCCAGATACGTCGTCGGTAAAGACCTTTTCAACCACATAGCCGTGCTGCTCCGCGTAACGGCGGCAACGATGCTCCTGACTATCGAGCCCCGAGCCGTCGATAGTTTGCTTCAGGGAAGAAACCCTACAGTATATAAGGGCTTTCTGGCCACGTTGAGTATTCGGTAAGTTTGTTGTTGGAAACTGTGTCATGAGTTGGCCTTTCATCGTCTTTAGAACTATCTAGTCCTGTGATCTTGATTGATTATTCTGTTGTAGCGTGGATTCAAACTCAGTAGAAGTATTTTCAAATAGGTCGGGAAAGATCTGCTGTACGGCATCGACACCCCAGCCAATATCCACAAAGGTTTGCATGATGTGCCAAAGCGCTGCCATCAACTGCTGCGCCTCTTCTTCGCTAATATCCATCCCCTCCAGATGGTGACGGTAGAGATCAGGATCAAAATTCAAGCTGTACTGCGTATCGTCTGTCATGGCGTGGTCCTTTCAGGTTCAGGTGAGAGCTTGGTTGTATCATCCACGCCCCTGCCATGCGGGAAACACCGCTCTTCTTGTGCTTCTCGCCCTCCTGATATGTCACCGTGTAATTTCCCGGATCGGAGTACGATTCTGTTTAGGCTGTCTCCAACCTAGGAGACCCCATGACCCGACCACGCAAAGATAAATCCTTGTCGATCCGATTTACACCAGAAGAACGTGCTCTGCTAGAGCGCTTGGCTGCCGGAACGTCACTGGCGCAGTACATCCGGGAGCGGGTGTTGGATGAGCAAATTTCACCGCGCCGTACACGGCACAAGTTTCCCGCCAAAGATCATGAGGCCCTGTCGCAAATCATTGGCGAACTGGGCCGCACACGCATTGCCAACAACCTCAATCAGATCGCCCGAGCGGTAAACAGTGGTTTGCTAATCATGCCCTCCCGCGAAACCGAGCTGGTGCTATTGGCCGCATGCGCCGAAATTCACCAGATCCGCAACCTCATTTTCAAAGCTCTGGGAATGAAAGAGACATGATCCTAAAAGCCTCACAGCGCAGCAACGCTGCCCAGCTAGCCGCTCATCTGCTGAATGCGAATGATAACGAGCGTATTGAAGTCCATGAGGTCTCCGGATTTATCGCCAACAATATTCCCGGCGCGTTTAAAGAAGCCGAAGCCGTCGCCAAAGGCACACGCTGTTCTCAGTTTTTGTTCTCAATGAGCTTGTCACCGCCTGCGCATGAGCGTGCCGATATCGCTGCGTACGAAGACGCGATTGCCCGCGCGGAGGAACGCCTGCAACTGAGCGGACATCCCCGCGTGATCGTGTTTCATGAGAAAGAAGGCCGCCGTCACGCCCACGCGGTCTGGAGCAGGATCGACAGCCAGCAGATGAAAGCCGTCAACATGGCCTTCTATAAAGACAAGCTGACCGGCCTGTCGCGGGAGCTGTATCTGGAGCATGGCTGGCAAATGCCGGATGGTCTCATTGACAGAAAGCAGCGAAACCCACTCAATTTTACGCTGGCCGAATGGCAGCAGGCCAAACGCCTGAAACAATCTCCGCAGGAGATCAAAACCACCCTAAAGGAATGTTGGGCCACCACCGACAACCAACCCGACTTTGCCGCCGCACTGGAGCGCAAAGGCTACGCGTTGGCACAAGGTGATCGGCGCGGCTATGTTGCCGTGGACTGGCAAGGGGGAGTGTATTCACTGTCACGCTGGTTAAACCAGAAAAACCCCACCTTGCAGTCCAGGCTGGGGGAGCGCACCGCTCTGCCCACCGTGGATGAGGTTAAGGCAAGACATTCACAAGCCCTGTTGAACAGTGTCCGCGTAGGGCTGGAGCAGATCAAGCAGAAATATCAGCCCCGCCTTGTCCCCTTAAAACAGCAAAGACAAGACATGATCGCCCAGCATCAGGGCGAACGTGACCGAATGAAGGCCAAGCAGGATGAACGCTGGCAGCAGGAAGTGGTGCAGCGCCAAGCTCGCCTTAGCCGTGGCCTGAAAGGCCTGTGGCAACGATTGACAGGCCGTCATCAGACACTGCAACAACGAAACGATCTGAGCACTCTGGACGCTCTCAAGCGCGACCAGCAACAGCGCGATGACCTAATCTATGCCCAGCTACAAGAACGACAGGCCTTACAAAACAAGCTTGATATCCTGCACAGGCAACGACAACAGGAGGTCGCTGCGTTTAAAGACACCCTGTTCGCTCATGTTCCGGAGCAAAGCCAACAGCCGGTGCGGGATGTATTTGCGCAGATAGAGCAGAAAAGGAAATATAGATCTCAGCACCCCATAATATCTTTGGATCTGTAACGCACAATGAGTGGCAAAATATCTCATTTAAAGTGCAATAGAACCGAACCTGCCATAGACTCTGATAGCGATAGCAGAAGAATAAATTGGCAACTTTGTCTCTCAGTAAGAATACAAACCCATTTCCAACTCACATACAATATCCCCATATAATCACCGAAAATTTAATAGCGGATAAATATATGGATGTTGAAGAGTACACCCACGAGGATATAAAAATAGTACAGAAAATCATGACAAACGCCTTAACGAGAGACAATCAGGATGAACTACAGGAATTTTTAAAAGGAGAATTATCTTACTTCCGGTTTCCTCAAGACCCGCTACATGAAAAAACCCTCAGAGAAGTAAGCTCACAGTCTCACAGAGAGCTTACTATCAAAAATAATGCAGTATTGAGGCTTTTGGCTATTAGAGATATTCTGAAAGGTTATGTCACAGCCTACAAGACAGAAAATGGTGGTGAATACCTACGAGAGGTTACCCCCAAGATAACTGATCAAGTTGGCAGCCAAGGTGCTAAATACCTTCCCTATCATAGTGATATGGGATATTTAAGATTCTCAGAAGAGACAAATCATGCCAACAAATGCAGAGCACCTGACTACTTGTCGCTCACATGTATTCGCAACTCGGAAAAAGTTGGTACATTCGTTTTAGATATCGATATTATTAAAGAAAAGATGGGAAACTCTTTCAATTTCCTTAAAAGAAATTGGTTCTCATTTCAAAGCCCAGACTCCGTTAAACCAATCAAGAAATACAAATCAAAACCGATTGTCTTTTCTAACAATGGTGTAGATTTAATGAGGTGGGAGAAGTGCCTACCAAGCTCACTGGAAGGAGCAGAGGTTTATACCACCCTTTACAAACTTCTTGAGAACATCGACTTGGGAGAAAACATCATTCTGAAACCAGGAGAAACACTGGTTTTTAACAACAGACGATGCCTACACGGCAGAAAGGCAATAAAGTCGCTTAAGGCAGTTGACGAGCCGAGGCTATTATTTCGGGTATATGTGAACAACTTCCCCCAACCAGCAGGGCTTCCCGAAGATGAGTTATTTTACCGGCAGGAAGGTTGACATATACATCAACCACATATAGCATTATGATTTGAGAAAGAATGGAGGTGGACATGTCAACTTCTACTGCAAATAGTCGATCACACGCCTTTCGTCCTGCTGACAAAAGAGCAAAATTGCAAGCCACTGATAAATCTAAGGATTCTACTGATCTTGAAAGAATCTTTAAGCTTACAAGCAACCCATCAGTCACTCCAACCATGTTAGCGGAAAAGTTTGGCCTCCCTACAGATGCCGTTCATGTCTCAGAAGGCATAAAGAACTCACCGTACTGAGTTATACTTGAGCTCAACTAAATACAAAGGCCCGTCAATTATTTGACGGGCCTTTTCTTTTGGTTCGCCATTAAACCTCGCTTAACTATTCCCTGATACCCTATGACCATTTCATGGAGACCAAAGAGCGTATTCCAGCCCTTTGGAAACCTGAACCAACCCTACGCGGATTAGATGGACGTAAGCATTTCGAATGCTTAACCTCGACCACTGTTTCGCCAGTGGAGGACGATCACGGCAATATCTGCGTTATTCAGATAAACCTTAAGCTGTATCAATGATTGTGTTTGCCCGTAATGGTTTATGTGGTTATCTTGTATTGATATAGCTGGTTAGGTTTTGGCTCGTTTCGACCCTAAGCGGACATTAATGATTAAAGGCTCTGATTATATTAATCCCAACACATGATGGAACTGATGTGGTAATAGATAAAGTCGTAATTGAAAACTTCAAGGGATTTAAGGATCGATTCACCTTATCTCTAAACAAGGGCTTGAACATCGTTGTTGGTGACAATGAGGCTGGAAAATCAACCATTCTGGAAGCCATAAACATAGCTCTTACTGGGCTTTATAATGGGCGATATTTGCAGTATGAGCTTAGCCAATACTTATTTAACAACGAGGCTGTTGAGGAGTACTTAAATAGCCTAACAACAGACAACCCTCTTCCACCACCAAGCATACTCATTGAGCTATACCTTGAAGGAGAAGAAAGACCTTTTTTAAAGGGTACCAAAAACACTGACGGAGCTGACTGTAGTGGAGTGTTTTTGAAGGTTGAATTTGACGATTCCTACCAACCAGTTTATGAGGAGCTAATCAAATCTGGTGATCTAAAAACTCTTCCAATCGAATATTACCGTATCGTTTGGAAAGGCTTTTCAAGAGATCCTATCACCGCAAGAAACATCCCTCTTAAATCAGCATTCATAGACTCATCAAGCACAAAATTTAGTAATGGTTCCGATGTTTATATTAGCAGAATTGTTAAAGAGCTTTTAACCCCAGAAGAGATAGTCAATATTTCTCGGTCACATCGAGAAATGAAAGAGCATTTTATGGACAACAAATCCATACAAGCTATTAACGACAAACTGACTACTGCCTCAAAAGTTAGTGAAAAAACTGTCTCTATATCTGTTGAATTATCATCAAAACACGCTTGGGAAAGCAGCCTTACCACTTACCTTGAAGACATACCCTTTCACTACATAGGAAAAGGTGAACAAAGCATTATAAAAACAAACCTCGCCCTGGCTCATAACAAGGCTCAGGAAGCCAATATTATTCTACTGGAAGAGCCAGAGAATCACCTCTCACATAGTAAGCTTAACGAGCTAATAAAGTCAGTTAAGGCAAGCTGTACTGAGAAGCAAATACTTGTGACAACACACAGTAGCTTTGTTGCAAACAAACTGGGGCTGGACTGTTTAACGCTGCTCAATGATAGAAAGCCTGTAAAAATGGACGGCTTATCACCAGATACTAAAAAGTTCTTTGAGAAGATACAGGGCTACGACACTTTGAGGTTAATTCTGTGTGATAAAGCTATCTTAGTTGAGGGTGATTCGGACGAGTTGGTAATACAAAAAGCCTATATGACTGCTAATGGCGGCAAGCTACCAATAGAAGACCGTATTGATGTTATCTCTGTTGGTGTATCGTTTTTACGATTCCTTGAAATAGCCGTTAAGCTATCTCAACGGGTTTGTGTAGTAACTGACAATGACGGTGATATTGAAGCGTTGGAGAAGAAATACAGCGACTATTTGGGCGACAACGCCAAAGCCAATATAACGATACATTACGATAGTGATATTGATATTGGTGAGTTAAAAATTGGCGATAGAAAATTCAACTACAACACACTTGAACCAAAATTTCTTAAAGCAAATGGCTTTAAGAATACGAAAAAAATACTTGGCGTTGAATATGATGAAATAGATGATCTTCATAAATATATGAAGTCAAACAAGACTGAATGTGCTTTAAAGATCTTCGATAGTACGGAGAATATTATTTACCCAGACTATATTACCGAGGCTATAAGTGATGACCAATGAGCTAATCATTGCTTCCGCTGGATCAGGTAAGACCACCAAATTAGTTGAAAAGGCGTTAGAGAAAGCGAATGCTGGTGAGTCTGTGCTTATTACAACATTCACAGAGGCTTGTGAGCAGGAAATAAGAGAAAAACTGATTGAGGAAAGTTACGGCTACATTCCAACACTAATTACGATTCAAACTTGGTTTTCATTTCTAATTCAGCACGGTGTCAGACCTTATCAAGACTGTGTTACTGATAAAGACATCACTGGCTTAATTCTCGTGAGTGGAAAATCTGGATTACGGTACGAAACAGAGGATGGTAAAAAAGTCTATTGGGGGGAGGCAAAAAACCCCTGTGAGTTTTATTTCTCTCAAAGCGGGAAGATTTACTCAGATAAGTTGGCTAAATTTGTAGTTCGGTGTAATAAAGAATCTGGCGGGAAAGTTATCAATAGAATATCTCAATGCTTCGACAATATCTTTATTGACGAAGTTCAAGATCTTGCTGGTTATGACTTAGATCTTTTAAAACTGCTCTTTGATTGCGATACAAGCATATTACTTGTGGGCGATCCAAGGCAGGCAACGTATTCAACCAACAATGCCCAGAAAAACGCAAAATATAAAAGAGCGAGCATTGTAAATTTCTTTTCCGATGACACGATTAAAATTGATACCGATAATACTTCATTAACAGTGAATCATCGTTGCTCCGGTCAAATATGTGACTACTCGAATAGTATTTATCCTGCATTACCAAAAGCGACAACTGGCAATAACGCGGTTACAGGTCACGATGGGGTTTTTATAGTTGAAAAATCTAAAGTCGAATTATACTTAAATGAATTCACCCCTGTGCAGCTTCGGCATTCAGTCAAAACAAAGGTAAACATAAATTACCCTGTGTATACATTTGGAAAGTCAAAGGGGCTTACGTTTGATCGAGTGCTAATATACCCAACCGATCCAATAATCCAATGGTTAGAAAACTCAGAAAAAAAACTGGCTGACACATCACGAGCTGGTCTTTATGTTGCAATGACAAGAGCTAAATACAGCGTCTGCTTTGTGCTTGATAAAAAGAAAATAGAGGCCCTTAACGGCATTAGAGTTTATCAGGGAACAGCTTTTTAAGTGTAGAGATCATTTGGATCCAGACATAGGTTCTATGTTTTATTTTAATGTCCGCTATTGGTCGAGTGGCTTTTGTTGGCCTTTAGTTTGAAAGAGAATAAAAATGACACTAAAAGGTCTTTTAAAAAGGGATGGATATGTATTCTTGAGAGAATATATGAAACATCTTACCACGGAAGAATTTCTGCGACATTTTAAGGAAAGTGAAGGTCTAGAACAGGCATCCAATATTCATAAGCTTGTTCCCGCAAAAATGAAGGACAGCACGCCTAATACATATAGTGGACAATACGGTTACAATGATTTTCCGATGCATACCGATCTTGCGCACTGGGCTAGGCCTCCCCGGTACATCTTGCTTCGTTGCATCAAGGGGTGTAGCTCTGTTTCAACCAAATTGCTTGATGGAAATGAACTGGTATGTGAGTTGGGAAAGCGAAGGCTTGAGCGCACTCTCGTTAAGCCCAGACGACCAATTAATGGAGAAATCCCGTTGATGAGAGTGTTTCAATCAGGAACTCCGAGCCTTTTTAGATGGGATAATTCGTTCATAATTCCAGCTTCTCCGGCGGGAAAGGATGGAGTATTTTCTATCAAATTGAAGATAGAAGAAGCTGATACAAAACATGTTTATTTACATCAAAAGGCCGATTCCTTAGTAATTGATAATTGGCGAATGCTGCATGGTCGGTCAAAAATAACCGACGGCTATGAAGATCGAATAATTGAACGCGTTTATTTGGAAGATAAAATATGTCACTAACAACACCTACGAGCTGGGAAAAAGATGCTCTATTGATAAAGGCTCAAAAATATATCGAGCAAATGCTTCAACATGATCCTACTGATTGGCAATTTGTTCTGTTTTCAAGTTTTTCATTAGAGTTCTTATCTCGGTCAGCCTTATCAAACGTAAGTCCTGTTTTACTGGCGGATCAGAAAAATTGGCACAATTTGTATCATGCTCTTGGGTTTGAGCCAAACGCAAAAAAGTTTCTTCCTAAATCGATTATCGTTGCAGATGTTCTGTCAAGATTAGGAGACATATATCCAGAATTTAATAGTGAAATCGAAGCTTTCTGTCTTGCGCATACAGGAATGCGAAACGCGGAACTTCATTCTGGAAACTCTCCTTATGAGGGGCTAAGTCAATCCTCTTGGCTACCCAATTTTTACAAAGCATGCTCCGTACTTTTAAAAACAATGGGAAAGGAACTGGCTGATCTTATTGGTGATGATGCGGCTGAGTTGGCTTCTAAACTTATTAGCGCTGCATTGGATGATGCCGCGAAAGCGGTGTCTGGAAAAATTAAGTCTCACAAAATAGTTTGGGATGAAAAGGAAAAAGCGGATAAAGAGACGCTTGCAAAACAAGCTGAAGTTTGGGCAACTAAACACGTTGGACATAGAGTAGATTGCCCAGCATGTGGTTCTCTGGCAATTCTTCAAGGTGAGCCGATTTACGCGCCAACAACCACGCTGGAGGATGACACCATTATTGAAAAACAACAGAATTTACCAAATAAATTTGAATGTATAGCGTGTGGTTTGAAAATTTCTGGGTTGTCTCATTTAAGCCAAGCTGGCTTGGGTGATGTATTCATTAATAAGAATGAGTACGATGCTGCTGAATACTACGCTCCTGAAGAAGACTGGAGTGAATACGAAGATGACAATAACGAGCCATTTTAATAAGTAATCTGTTAAGGGGAAATAATAACTAAATGTCCGCTTTTGGCCGAAAGACGACATAAGCGATAAAAAGGGGAAAGCCTTCCCCTGATTACAGCCGCCAGAGGTGTCTTCCATCACCCCTTCTAGCGGGGATACCCCGCAACGCCCCGTATAACTTTAACTGTGAGCACATCCGTGTTCGTCCATTGATTATTTCTTCCCCTTTTGGGTAGACCTAAAAATATCACATAACTTGTCTCCATCAAGACATCCCCCAATCTTCCGCTCTGCGTTTGTGCAGATGGGGCGGTTCCCCCTGTCTGGATTGCGTCAAAACATGCGATTTTACGCTCGCTCCGCTCCCTATTTTTTCTGGGGTTTTCAACCCCAAAAGGGGTGTGTTTTTTACAAGGAGCAAAGACATGAACAGTGATTACAATATTTACGTTGCCGATTTAGCCGCCTACAACGCCGGAATCCTGCACGGGGTGTGGATCGATGCCACCCAAGAGCTGGACGACATACAAGAAGCTATTCAAGCGATGTTAGCCGCCTCACCTGAGCCGTTCAGTGAAGAATGGGCAATCCATGATTATGACGGTTTTGGTGGGCTTGGTTTAGGTGAGTATGAAAGCCTTGAGCATGTTCATGCTATCGCCGTATTTCTCGAAGAGCACGGTGAGTTAGGCAAAGCCGTATTATCTCATTGGTGCAGTGATATAGACCAAGCACAGCAGGCCTTGTCCGATGATTATCACGGCTGCTTCACCAGCCTTCCCGACTTCGCGCAGGCGTTGACCGAGGAAAGTACAAGCATTCCAGAAAATCTGGCTTATTACATCGACTACGAGAAAATGGGACGAGACTTAGAAATCAATGACGTTTACACCGTCACAACCGCTTATGACGAGGTGCATGTATTCTGGAACCGCTAAGGCGGTTCCTATTTACGGTTTCTTAATACTGGCGCTATAGAATACAACTATAGATTTAATCAGGATGGTAGGGCTATGGGGCGTGATATGCGCAGGAAACATAAACATTACGGGAGTTTTATCTGTGATAAAAATCCCGTAAGCAAAGCGGTAGATTTGCAAGGACTTCCCGTCTGGGAGGTTACGCAATGACCAGCGAATTTGACGCCATTAACAAAGCCGCTGATGAACAACGGCGTACGCAAAATTTAGATGATTTCAATAATGAAATGGCCGGACGCGATACCGGACGCATAAAACGTTTTGGCTTTGATCAGGCTCGTCAGGACGCTACCGAAGACAAAAAACGTAAACAATCTGCCTTTGAGCAGTTGATGATGAATCCAGTCTACCGCGAAGCCTGGACTAACGCGATGAATGCGGTCAACCAAGCAGAAGAAGCCGTATATCATGCCCTGATACAGGCCAGTGATACTTTGCATGAAGCGCAGAGTCAGTACCAAGACCTATTAGACAAAGCCGCTTTGACCGATGATGGTCAGCGGGTGTTTAAAGACAAGCATGGCGAAGTGTACACCGAAGACGGAGACAAGCTCTCGGCAGACGAAGCGGCGCAGATTGACTGGCGCGGTGACGATCCTTCAAGGGAAGATCAGACCCACAGGCAGGATGCACTGACGACCGCCCAAAAAGAATTTGACCGTATCAACGGCCATTCCAACCGCCTTGTTGAAATCCGCGAGGAAATGACGGCGGGTAAGAGTAGCCCGCTATCTCTTGATGAAATTCAGGCGATGGAAAAAGAAGCATTGAAAATAAATGACTCTCTTGATTTAGCTACAGTATCCTACGATAGCGACCTAAACCGTGAAGCTCCTCAGGTTGCTCCAAACCTGACATTTACTTTCTGATAACACCACAAGCCCTTTCAATCAGAGCTAGTACTATAGCTCGTGGATGGGCATCAGGGTACTTCTCCATACTGGCGAGGATGAGGCCATTGCGTGCGGCATGCTTCGGGCCATAGTACCACTCCATAACACACCTGCCAGTCTCATTGGCTTTGGCTGCTGCAACTTGCGACAGAGCATCTACCGCTCCTTGTATCCAGAATTTCTGATGCGCTTCTTGCAGCATCAGAAAGTCTTTATTCGTAAAATCCTCTGCCTGCGCCATATTTACTATTCCCGCAAGCAATAGCATTGTTATCGTCACTGATAGCTTTTCTGTATGAAAACGAACGTTATTGATACTATTTCCATATTAATCACTTTAGACCATCTGTGGGTCATCTGCCTGCCTATAATCAATCACTTGCATACAGGAGTGTGCAAAATGAGCCTATGGATCAAAAACGTTCGTTTTTGTCCATGCAGATGCTATGCATCTTAGGCACATAACTCGCTGTAAGGAGGCAATATGGGACGCAAGATTGGTTATCTGCGGGTATCCACAGGAGAGCAATGCCCTGACCGTCAGATTGATGGGCTGGACAGCGAGTGTGATGAGCTGCGGATAGAACAAGGCGTCTCTGCCAGCGCGAAGTCTCGCCCAGTCTTTGAGCGCCTGCTGGCTGATTTGAAGTCCGGTGATACTCTGGTGGTCTGGGATTTAGACCGCGCTTTTCGTTCGTCATTGGATGCGATTACGGTGGCAAAAACTCTCAGCCAGCGAGAAATTCACCTGTATATCGTGACCTTGCACATGGACACGTCAACGCCCGCAGGCCGTTTTGTTTATACATTGCTGGCTGCTCTGGCAGAGTTCGAGCGTGACACACTGCGCGAACGCACGAAACAAGGGCTGGAAGCCGCCCGTAAACGGGGCAAGACGCTAGGCCGCCCCCGCAAGCTGAGTGATAAAGATGTCACTTATGCTCGCTACCTGCTGGAGCATGAACCCAGTACGACCATTGCAGGCCTCGCTCGATCCTATGGTTGCTCGCGCCATACCCTGATTAGGGCATTGGCGTAATAAATCTCGGCGCTTACGGTGCGCGAATGGCGCTGATGACCGCAGAATCGCGCCTCTTCTTTCCGTTACAATAGGCTCAAATCCCTCTGCCCCCTGGATAACTCAATAAGGATCATTGTATGTCTTTACCCTATGACAATGTCGTCAACCACGCCATTACCCGGTTTGCAGGCAAAGAAAACCCGACCTTGTTAGATTTTAATCACCTCAAGAATCTCTCTCAGGTACAGCAAGGCTTAGTCACGTATGAGGCTCAGGGAAAAGGCATGACGTTTGAACAGCTGATCAATGAGGCGCATGATTCCAGTCGGCTCGCTCGCCATATGACCGCTAATGGTGATCCTCGTCCAAGCCAGCATTGTGATTGCCATGCAATTATTGCAGGCAAAGATCCGCGCGCAATACCGATGCGGGGCATCATGGCATGGGCAAAAATGCGGATCGATTTCCCCGCAAATGGCGCTTGGCTGCCCCACAACACCGCAGCTAAGCCTCAAATGCCCCGTCACCTGAGTAATGCTGTTCCTCACAGCCGCATCCACAGGAAAGGTTATTACCAGTGGCTCAGTACACTTATTGACCAATCGCGTATTAAAGATGATAAATCACTGGCGTTGGCACTCAGGGAAATACGGTTTAAGCTCGAAACCTGTACTTTCCCGAGCTTTGTGATGTTAAGGGCAGATCAATTACCATGATATATCGTATTCACCACAATGAAGCCTATCTGATGTACTCGGTGCCACCTCTGGAGGCAATGACCAAACTTGGCGAGCAGCATGGTGTTTTTGCGTTTAATGCCGAACCCAAATCCTATACGGATGTGTGGAAAGCGCTTCATATTGATTTTAGCCCCTGCACTGGCAGCAAAACCAAAGCCATCCCCGACATATCAGAGAATTTCGGAAGATTGTTTTTGTCCACCAAAGCTCATGCCGTGCTAAAAGACGTATTGGCAGAGTGTGGTGAATTTTTACCTGTCACATATAGCGAAGGTGAACGAGGATTTATCTTTAACCCTTTGTTGACCGTAGAGCAGTTGGACGCTCTCGATACAGAGCTAACGACCCATGATCACAATGGCAATTTGGAATATTTCAGTTTCCATGAAAAAAAATTAAAAGGCATTGCCATCTTCAAAGCTCAGCTTGATACATACAAAGGTATTTTTTGCAGTGAAGAAGTAAAAAAGGTCTGTGAAAAAGCACATCTGAGCGGAATAACGTTTAATCCAGACATCTCTAATCCTATTGGTGAACTCTACACAACGGAGCAATGATTTTTACATTAGTAACAAAACCTGTGAGGAACTTTTAAAATATAACTAGTCTTGAATCTGAAAAATTTTCTTTTCCTCTTCTGTCATCTCAGGGATACGCAAAGATTTAAAATACTGAATAACATCATCATCACTAAAGTATATTATAGGAAATATAGAGATTTTTCCTGAAGCATCACTCCAGATAATATTCTTCGAATCACTAGAGAACAGAATCACTTCTATTTCGCTTACGGAATTATCATACTCGAACATAACGTTTCCCGTCTCTACTGACCGAATGACAACACGACTATCTGAATCGACTTGAAGAAATAATTTTCCATCCGGACTAAATTCACTGTATTCTTTTCTTATATTTTCTATGGATTTCCATTTTACAACTGGAGTACTGGTGTCTTCCATATTGTAAATCAAAATCTCACCTTCAGTTTGAGTAAAGAACTGAGTAGAATCAAAACTAAAGCCCATTGACGATATTTCTACATCAGAACGAATTGTGTCAACAACCTCACCGTCAGCAAGTCTTCTAAACGATATTTCATAATGGTCTAATGTTGCATACTTACCATCATCACTTGGTGTGTTATAAGTCAAAAACACAGAAAATAATTCAAAATTCGTACTCATCGCCTCACAGCCAACAGAAACGCTCTTCCCCTCAATATCAAGGTTCCCCTTCATCATATCAGTAACATTACGAACACATTTAAATGAGTTTGCATCCCACATCTGATCTTTAAAATCACTCCCATTACTCAAAAAGAAGTCAATGTAAGTATCATGCGTCGAACTCTCACCAATATATTTAAAGCTGTTGCTATTTCCAATTTCATCAACTAGATAAACCCAGAGATGATGGTACATTCCCTCCCGAGAAGCAGCCATAACAACTGAATCGTCATTAGAAAAACCAACAAATTGCAATGGCAAATCACTAGAAATAAAGCTAGATAGCATACTATTTTCAATGTCCCAAAATATGCTTTTGGCATTACTGAATGTAAAAATAACCTTACTTTGATCGTGAGATATTTGTATACTAATGATATTGCCATCCAAATTAAAACTATCAATCAACTTATAATCGTCGACATCCCATACCTTAACAGTTCCATCTTTATACCCAATTATCAGCAACTGTAAATTTTGATCAATATCAAAAGATGAAATAGTTTTTCCATACCCATCAAAAACGGAGCTTCCTTGAGGAAAACGGATATGCCTATAAATTCTAATCTGATCGGGTTTAGAAAAAGAATAAAAATCTTTAGTTCTTCCTAAAAAACCAAAACGATCAAAATAATCATCAGCATTTGTCCAATATGAATATCCTTCGCCTCCGCGAAAAGAATTATATACGCTGCCATATGCGGTATCCCATAAATGCATACCTCCATCCCAGTCTTGACTTAAAAACATGGAATCATCATGCGAGAAGTAGACCTTGGGAATCATAAGTTCCGAGTATGAATCCATAAGCTTTTGAATTTCACGCCCTGTTCGTAAATCAAATATTGAAACATGGCCACCATTACCAGCGCCGACGTACTTTCCACTATCACTGACGGACAATACAGAAAAATATCTAGCCTCCTCGTATTCCTCTTTAGTCTTATTAAAACCACTCAGTTTGATTGGCAAATCTGTATCTATATTGCTAAAGGATGCAGAGCTTTTAGAACCCACAAAGCTTCCGCATTCGACAGTTAAATCAAAATTTTTAGCACAGAGCGCTGTTGCATTTTTATTTAAGCTATACCCCGAATATTTATCAAAAAGAAAAAAAGTTTCTAGTCTATTATTGTTATCGTTATTGAAATTTAAACGGATTATTCCTCTATCTCCAAAAGCAGAAAAAACACCATTTTCAGAATCATAATAATAGTCGAGGCCTATATCATCTATATCGCCCTCAGAAAAAACATCAAAATCAATTCCATTCAAATTAATTTTACCCGACATGCTTTTTCGAATAACCACACCACGATCACGATCCTCCTCATAGCCAATCATCGGCTCGTCGAATATTCTTTCATCAATCCTTATCAACTCAGGAGTATTAACATCATATACAAAATAATATTCATCATCACTTACAGATAAAAGCAGATTATTCCCGTTACTAAAAAAATCAATACCTACCAACTCTCCGACTTCAGGAATTTCAAAAAAATTTTGATAGCCCGAATTAACATCTTCAACCAGAACAAAGCCATCCTTGGATGCAACTGCCAAGTATTCTCCACTACTAGCCACATCAAAATAATCTATACGCTCACTAAATTCTATAACATCTGACTCAACATGATTTCCAATGGCCTCATTTAACAACTCAATTGAATTATTATAAGCCCGATCTAAATTTTCTAGTTCTTCCGTTTCATCTATAACATTAAGTGCTAACAAAATAGCTAATCTCGTCTCTCCAGAGGATAGTAAATCCCTTGCTTTTTCAGACCAATATAGTTTTTTATTAATCGAAGATTTTTTCATCTCATCAACTATTTCAGTTGAAAGGTAATAGCTATAAAATCCAAACCCAGACAGAGCCACTACCAGAAATAAAAATCCTAAAGTTATAGATTTTTTTATTATTTTTTTTCTTTCAGAAATCTTGTCATAATATTCTAAACTCGCATGCAAGAAATAATTTTCATCGTCTGCAAGCTTTCTTTCCCCCCGCCACCTATGAGCTTCTTCTAAATAAGGCTTGGTGAGTAGGTAGTCACTCCTTCTATCATTTTTTTCCCAGTCATTAATTTTATCTTTAATTTGGTTTCGCCACTTAATGAACTCTGGCAGGGGCTGCAACCAACCAGCAAGCACATCCCATTCTGATAAAAGGCTTTCATGAGATATCTCAACCGTTACATCACCATCATCTACGTCTTTCGTAATATTTTTATTTCCTGAAATCGTTAATAGCCTGTACTTCTCTCCAGCGAGTTTTTTGATAATCTCCCATTCTTTGTCTCCAAATCTCCCCCTATAACCTAGTTGCCTAGAAAACTTTCCGTTATCAGAGGTTTCGATCCAATCAACTAGTCTAAGAAATATATCCTTAACGGTTTCCTTCTCAGCCTCATTTCCCAATTTCTCGATAAAGTCATTCGCTTTATTCGGCAATGCACCAAATAGACCGCCCATACTCAGATATGACTGAAAAGTTATCGTAATGGTTTCTTTATTTTCCCATAGCTGGGCAAGTGTATACTGTAACAAGGGAATAACATTGCTATGAGAAGCTTGTTTAATCGCTGTCACAGCATCCTCTACCAATCGCTCTGACAGCCCCTCTTCAAATGCGACTGGACTATCTTCTAATGGAAGGCAAATGACATCTGCAACCTGATCCTTCGTGGATATCGGGGTGATTATTCTATGATGGTGATTGTTACTGATCAGGTTGGTGAAATCGCTATAAGGGTTGAATTGTTCCTGAAAGTCACTGCGGATAGTTAACAGGAAGCAAGCCCGAGGTTTGCCATCCGGGTTTGCACTCTTCAATTTCTGCTGTGTTGAAACCAGTAAATCCAGAAAACCTTTGCGATCCTCATTGTCGACTTCCTTGGTAAACAATTCTTCAAATTGATCAATAATAATAAGAAGTCGCTTGCCCTGGAGATTCTGGCAGACAGTATCGATATACTGAACAAGTGCTGCTGCGCCCTCTTTTCCCGAGAGCATATCCGCCATCTTCTGCTTAGATTCTTCAAACTCCGCACCTTGCAATCCAGGCGAATGAAGCTTAAGTAATGCCCCAATCAAGGCATAGAAAGGTCTTTTTTCTTTCAAACTGGGTGAGGAAACCCGAAGGCTCAGATACTTCCATGTGTTTGTTCTTACCAGCTCATAGGCTACCCCAGCCAGCGCCAGAGATGACTTGCCCGTCCCCGAAGCCCCCATCAACGCGTAAAAGGCGACATTATCTATGTTTGTGACGATATCTGCGGTTTCTTCTCTGCGCCCAAAGAAGTGCTCGGCATCATCAAAATCAAAGTGGTTCAGGCTTTTAAAGGGGGATTTCAGCTCAATAGCATCTTCTTCTGGAAAGTCTTCACTTTTTTCGCGAGCTTCGATCGCTTTTTCTATTTTCCACCGCGCTATAACTTTTTCTATAAGGTCATCAAAACCCTCGAAGGATTTTATTTTTTCTATTTGAAATTTGTTACTACTTTCAACAAATACTATAAAACCATCTAGGAAATCCTTAACACTTCTTCCGTGATTCTTATCGATACAGGCTCGAACAAACGCTTCAGCATTCTCCTTCGTAACACCACTGGAGCCCATTTTGGTCATAGTACTCCACGCTGGAAGGGTTCTATCGCCTTCCAGTTTGCTTTGTATACCCACCTTTTCTTTAGAGGTACAAAACGCCCATAATGCTTGCCCATCCCAATCTTTTTTATTTTTTTTGCCTACATCCTCGTAAGCACCAGTGGTAACCGAAGAGCACATTGAATCCAGCAGCTTGCTGTATTGATCGGCTAATGACTGAGTTTTACCTTTGCTAGTATCCGACATACTCTAAGGTTCCGTTCACTTGTCTTAGGATATTAGACTACGAAACTTAACCTCAGACTTCTAGCTCCGCAACAAGGAGCTCGCCTGTTATGACAGGTCATTAAAAGGGCCCGAGTGATCCCGGCGTGGTCGCTGTGTAGTTGGCTCCGAACCATCCAGTGTAATCTCCTCCCCAATCACAATCCTCCCGTGATAAGTCCCTGTTGCAACACGAATGCCATACTCATCCTCCAGTTCGTTCAACCCGACCTGCGGGTTTTGCGGATAAAACCAGCAGTGCAACCCCACAAACATAGCCGTCACCAAATTCGCCATGCGGTTTTCATCATCATCGCCAAATAGGTTCTGAGTAGCCCACTCTTCCATTCCTTCTTTTATAACCGTTGGCACTTCAATTTCCATTTTACTGGTCTCGTACTTTGCTTTATCTCCTTGCGTAGACATGGATATTCCTTTCATTTTGTTGAAATCCGTTTCCTTACCTCCCTTAACGTACACATCAAACCTTTATAAATCATTAACTTACAGATCCCACTGGCGGAAAAATTGATATTTCCTCGTTTTCCGATTCTTCCGTTTCTTTCCGGCTGTTCTGATGAACGTGAGCTATCAAGATTGATGCTCAGCTTCCCAATTCGGGGGAGCAACAGCTATGGCCATTGCTGAAACACTCAACATTAAGAAACGAAGACTGCGCAGTTTTCACTTACTCGATAGGTGAAAACATGAAGAACATAAAGGTACTTCCAATGAATTTTTTTAAAGATCGTCACTGCTATAGCTATCTCCACGCGTCCTTACTGCGTCAGGAGTGCTCCAGTCGGGAGATCCCCGAACTGATGACACAAACGATGGCTCGTATTCATCGGCCTGAAACTATGGGCTGTGTCTTCGTGCTTGACTGGGATCAGATGACCGATGATGACTCCAGGACGATTCGGAACATGCTCCGTACTAACGATGACGGAACGCCCAAATCCTTCATCCGTGAATACGACTTGCTCCAATACCTTTCACTCTGCCTTCAGCATCTGGACGATATCTACGCTGCTTTCGTCAAGGATTGGTGTGAAACCCAGCTGAATGTAGACATCGATGAGGAGGATTGCTAATGGCCCACATCTGTAATCTGGGGCTATTTGCTTCTGGGGCTGCATTCGCAGCTCCTGATGTTTACCTCAACGCCCATCCAGTTTCCCAGAACATCTCTCAGCCTCGCGTAGGGTTTGAGGCTAAAAGGCGGACTGTTATTCGTTCACTACATCTGTACGTGGCGATGAAATCACGTCATTTCATCACAGAGGAGATCTCTTATGTCTCGTAGAAAATTGAAACCAGAAGTTGGTCAATCGCTGGTGCAGGCCAACAAAGTTGGAACATCACTGCCTTCCAAGACCCAAGGTGATCCCTTCATCCACAAGATGCGGATGTGCGGTGATAGAGAGCTTGCGATTCAGGTCGTCCGTGAACATGCAGGCACTCAGTTTGATAGGGAGCACATACAAGAACTAACCGAACTACAAATGCGGGAGTCCGCGCTTGAGAAAGAATATGAGGCCTTAAATAAGCCGATTGATGAAGCCCGTACCCGCAAGGACGGCACGTCTCGTTATCGCAAAACAGTCAGCTCTGACCAACCAAGCCTTTGGGGACAGCTACATACCAAGGATAAAGTGAGCATTCCTATCCTGATCGTCGCATTACTGACTTCTCTGGGCATTGGTTTTGCCAATGCCTATACCGCGATCATGGGCAGTGGCGATGTCGCCTTTTTAACCAACCCGACTCTTGCCGTTCTCATGGCGTCTGTGCCTGCACTGGTATCACTGGCACTGGAAAGGATCAATCAGCTGTTTGATCTCGACAGCACCCGCCGGAAATACACCTTCGCGGTATTTGCCGCGACGGGCGTTGTGGCCGCAGGGTGGGCCGTTCTGTTTGCACAGAATTACGGCTCTGCTTCGTCACTTTCTGATTGGGGGTCGTTGGTCACAGGAAAAAGCAGCTTCATGATTGCAAGCCAGCTGCTGCTCGAAATTTTTACTGCCAGCTCACTCGGACTGGCTCTGGATGAAATTGTTCGCAAGTACGAGCCGGACTGTAATGCAGACAGTCCGGAAATCATCAAAAACGAGATGGCATTTGAAGCCATATTTCAGAAACAGCAGGCGATCCTGACTGAGCTATCGGTATGTCGTGGGCGCATTAGAACTATTGAAGTGTCACGCCAGTTCGTTATTGAAGAAAAGCTTTGCGAGTTTCTGTTTCTCTCAAACTACGAATCCCATCTCAACCATCTGACCGAAGATTAAAGGAGATTTCCTATGACTACTTATCTGAAAGCCTTATCTGTCTTTGTTATGTTCATCTGCCTGAGCGCACCGGTTTTCGCCCGTGACTATGTGTTCGCGCTAACGCGCCAGACCAGTCCATCCGTCGTTGAAGATCAGGTTAAACAGGCCATCACCTTTTTGACCAAGCAGAAGCCCGGTGATACTGCAACGTTTCTGGATGCAGACGACTTGGTTCAGTTGGGCGTATTCACGATCCCAGATGTCGAACCGTTTAATGATCCACGTCAACTAAAGGCTCGCTTCGCGTATAACAAAGCCTTGGCAAATCGTTTGATGACTTTTGCCAAAAAATCACATGCAGTGGATGCACCTGCCAGTTCACTGCCGAATGTGCTGCGCTATATCGGAGAAAACATCAGCCGCGGCAACCCAATAGATGTTCTCATCCTGGGTTCGGTGTTGTATCACAACCCCGCCAATCCACTGTTGTCCATGCGTGAAGGGCACTTTCCATCGGACTCGTATCTGAAAGCGCCGCGTCATCTTTCACCGTTTTCAGCAACGGCTGAGAATGCTCTGGCAGGCATGAAGGTGCATATTGGCTTCGGTGACAGTGCCTTCATGGAAGGCACTCCTCACGATGTATATGTGAAACGCTTCTGGCAACTCTTCATTAGCCGTCAAGGCGGCACACTGAACAGTTGGGCCAATGATCTGAGTACGCTGTTAAGAAACATTGAGGAGAATGCCTTAGCCTTACCAGCCCCTAAAAGTAACTTTGACGGTGTGACCTCTGACAAGCTGGAGATCTTTTATCTGCGCCCGACTGTATTGCGCCAGTCTCTATTTGAACGTCCTGTGACCACCCAGCCGATGTCTAATCACGAGCTGGCAAGGGCGCAGGATGTAGAAATTGATATCCGCTGGCGCTGCGCCTGTGATCTGGATTTGCACGTAAGACCTTCTGACGCTGGGGAGGTGATCAGCTTCCGTAACGTCAAGACGGCTGAAGGGATGCTATACAAAGACTACACTGATGCCGCCAGCCTTAGTTTGAACGGGTTTGAAACCGTGGCGTTGAATGTACCCGTTGATCTCAATGCGCTGACCATTGCAGTCAACCATTATGCAGGTAAGCGGGCAAAAGGAATTCCGTTTGATATCCGTATCTCCGTGTCTGGTCAGACCTATCTGGCCCGCTATACCCTGCCAGCCGCTTCGGGCAATGGAGGGGCAGACGTTACAAAGGTGATCAACAGTGGTAACCCATCACCCTATACTCTGCTGATTAACCCGCGCTCTGTCATTCCGGTTGCATCATAAACATTCAATTTTTGAGATCAAAAACAAGCCCCGAAATCGGGGCTTTACCGTTCTATCTCTTGCTTTCTGTTGTGTTGCTTCTGCTCGGCGGCTTTAAACGGATCGTGCGTTTGAGCCTTATCCGCCATGATATCCGTTTGGGTGTAATTGGGGATGATGGCTTTGCCCTGACAGACCAGCAGCCAGGCTTCGTAACTGGTGGTCTGCTTGCCATAGGCCGGTACGTTGTTATCTACCAGCCAGCGCGCCAGTATCTGTGGATGCTGCATCACCGGTGAGATCGGTGTGCCTTTGCTGTCGGTTTCATACATCTGCAGGTGGGCAATAGCATCCTGACAGGCGGGTATCTCCAGACGGCTGAGCGGTGTGTAGACCCCATCGCGTTGTGGATGCTGCCAGCCGACGGGAACGTAGCGCACTTCCCGCCCCATTATTCGCGCTCCCGACCGGATGAGCGCTGTTTAACTTCACCATTAAAGGTTTGGGTTAATCCTTGCTTTTTAGCCTCAATCGCTTCAAACGGATCAAGCGCTTTGGATTGTTCTTTTTGCGCTTGCCAGCGCTGATTGAACCGTTGCCTGTCGAGATCCTGCCCCAGTCCTGGCGGGGTTGGCTGTGGAACAGGTTCATCCTGCTTGATCATCTCCGGTACGGGGCTTTTTGTCTGTTCCGCTGTGTAAGATTGCGCGCTCGTGGCGCGCGTGAAGGCATTTTTTGCCTCTCCTTTCCGTTCTTCCATAGGAATTACCTCAAGGGTATCAATGGGTTATGGGATTATTTTGCTTTATCCAACACGGATGGCGCATACTGGTGGTATGCGCAGTATTCATGATCTTCGAGAGGCAGCCGGTGGGGATATGGAATCCCGTATTCTGGAATGCCCCGATGGCGTGGCTCGCCTGTTATCACTCCCGCCGCGCTACTGGCAGGAGCTGTATACGCTTCTGGTGGTGGATACGCCCAGTCTGGATGAGATCCTGAGCTATATTCTGCAGCTCAGTGAGCAAAGCGTGATTCAGGAAGACTGGGAGCATGAGACCGCCTTTCGTGAGCTGTTCATGTATTACATCTACCGCAATTACCGCAGTTATCTGCAAGTGCGCTACCAGCTGGCCAACGATAATATTGAGCCTTGGTTCGCGCACTTTTACGAACAGGCCAGGACTTAGCGTTCTCGTCCGCTACCACGATCATCGCGTTCCCGCTTGCGGTTTTCAGCCTGAGCGAAAGCGTCTTTCTCCTGATCCTTGCCCTGTCCTTTTGCGTGATCCTCACGTTGCTGGCCGCGTTCATTCTCAAAGTGGTAGTACACGCCTTCGCCCAAGTTTTTAGGATCAATATGCCATTCAATCAGGCCGCCTTTCTTGCCGTTACTGCGTGGCCATATACTGGCGATTTCAACCGGCTTGCCGAGTTTTTCTTCGCCGTACTGATCGGCGCGGATTTCACTGAAGCTGATCCGGTGCGAGGGGTATTTCTTGTCATCACTCATGGGGGTGTCCTCCGGTTAACCATGGGGTGAGGTGGTATTGTGCGCGTGTCTTTTACGTGACGTGGGAAACTCACCACGTCTTATAACCTTCGACATAGGCGATTTCGCCATTGATGTGATTGGGCCAATGCGCCAGATTCTGTGGTACAGGCTTGCGGATAAACCGCTTTTGTCTCGCGCCCCAGAACGCGTGTTGTACCGTGACGCGATCCAGTGGCGGGAACAGAGGATCAGGGCCGTAGCGCCCTGCCATGGCCGGGTTTTTCCAGTACGGCGGCAGCTTGTTCGCCAGAATGGGCGGTACGCCCGCACCCGGGGTAAAGATCAGTACCTGTTGATTAAGGCGCATGATCTCTGCCGGGTCGATGGCGTAGCGCCCGGTCTGGCGGCGGCGCTCACTCTGCGCCTGCTGATGCTGAAATTCCCGCTCCGCATCCAGAGGATTCCCGCCTTGCCACAGGGCGTTATAGCGTGCACTTTCCGCCAGATAAGCACGCTCGGCCTGCGCCATTGGATCATCCATCTCTAAGGTCATCTTGCCGACCATATCGGCATAACGGCGGGCACTTTCAATATCGCGGATACCGCCGCCCAGTATGATCTGCATACCGCAGCTTTCCTGAATTTCCTGTGCACCGGCCTGACCAAACAACAGCACCAATTGCCCCTGGCTTTGATAGACCAGCACCACATCAATGTACTTACGACACTCACTCACCAGCTCTTTGATAAAGTCCGCGCGTCCGCAAGTCGCAGCCTCTTCCAGAAAGAACAGCGGGCGTACACCTCTCACCATGCGCATACAGTGCAGTTTGGCAATCCCGACCACCATGCGCGTCAGGCTTTCCATAAATTTGCCGCTACCACCTTTGAGCACATAATAGATGCCGACTTTTTTACGCGGGTCAGTCAGATAGGCCAGATAATCCTCATCACCACTGACCGACTCTGCCACTACTGGTGAGGACAGCCAATCCAGATCATCGCGCAGTTTGCCCATGATCGCGCCGTACTCTTTTTCTGAGCCGTGCTTTTTGCTGTAGATCTCGACCAGAGTGCTGTACAGATCGCCGCCGAACGGCTCAAGCTGTTGGCTCCAGGCTTTGAAATACTCGTTATCCACTTCCAGCTGATTGAGATGTGCCCACAGCCGGGCGGGGGTCACGCGTCCTTCGGTCAGCACCAGTCCTGCCAGGATACGGCCCAGCCAGCGCATCGCGCCTTTATCCACCCAGGCATTATCGCCTTTGCTGTCATTGCGAATGGCCATTGCCGCAATCCGCCGGGCATTGTCCAGCAGCAAGGGATCGTCAGGTTTTAAGATGCCCCAGAGGTTGAGCTTGTGATTGATGTCCGGGTAGGCGCTTGCCCCCTCAACATTCAGGGCATAAGCCTCGCGCTGCATAGCGAGGTTATAGTGCCAAGTCGTGCTCATATACTGGCCGCCCATATCCAGCAGCAGAAAACTGCCGGTGGAGGGATGCACCGGCTGATACAACCCCAGCGATGCCCCTTTGCCCGACCCCGCCCCACCGATAATCAGCGTGGGCTCATCCAGCCGTCGCCGGAGAACGGTATTCCCCAACACACCAATCGGGCCGCCACCTACGGTCAGGTACTGCGCGTCCCTCATTGTGCCCAGTCGGGCAGAGCCGTAGAGATACTGGCGATAATGTGCTTCTGTGATCATCAGAACGGCCCCCGGTTATGGTGATGTCCGCGCCGGAACAGCATCATGATCAGCACCTGAAGCAGCGCCGACGCGCCGAAAAACACACTGACGGAAATCAACAGGATAACGGCCCAAGAGCCGAATTGCGCCAGCTCTGTACCAAGATCAGGCCGTAGAAAATCGAACGCAAACGGACGGATATATTGGGCAAGAACCGGCAGTAACAGCACAGCGCCTAAGATAGCGACAGTGGCCGAAAAGCCGCTGATGGCGCGCTCCAGCGCCGTTGGTTTTTGTTGGGGTTGCATAAGAAAGCCTCACTCAGTGACTGAAGTGAGGCATTGTGAACGGGCTGTTTAGTTGAGGTGGGAAAGTAAAGCAGCTTTGTATCAACAAATATTGATACCTGTGTTTTTATAATCTGAACACCATTTCAATCTTAAGATTGAATTTCAATTGAAATAGGCAATTTGAGTTTAGTAACAATAGGAGTATAAACGTCAGCTTGCGCGCTTTCTGTTTCAATAGAAACTACTAAGCTATAACGAGTTTTCCGATTCCAACAGCCTAGGTGAGAGCGTTCTCTCCACCAACCAATTTTAGGCATAACAGAGATAAAATTGGACGTCGCTAATTCTGCAGATGTGCCGGTCCATGTATCTGAATGAATAGACCCCCGATCTCTGGCTGTTGAACCAAGCAACCAATGCCCAGAAGCTGATTGTGTGCTCGTCAGCTGCTCATCTTCTTCCCTGGCAGCCTTGTTTATCCGCTTGATAAATTCCTCTTTGGATTCACCTGGATTATTGATATCAAATCGCAACGCATGAGAGGCATAACGATAACGATCTTTCCAGCCAATCTCACCAGGCCCCGGTTCAATAAAATATGACAGCGTGACTTTCATTTTTACCTGTACATCGTCAGGAAGCGCCTGCAACACTTCCACTGGCCAGGGAAGATCATAAAAATGCATATCGTGAGTGCGCATGCCACCACCAGATTTTTTATCGTATGGCTGGAGCTCTGCTTGGGCAATCAGCGTTAATGCATTTCTGGCACTGTAGAGTGCTCTGTCGAGACTGGGTACTCCATAACCGCAAATCTTAAGTAAGTTTTTATACTCACTCTTTTTGTCTGTAGCCATGAACTGTTTTTTAAGCGGTTCCGGCCAGCTGGCTGAGTGCACCAGCAATGCACGAATGGTTTCTTCCCAATAGTCAGGGTACTCAGCCCTGATGACTCCCGCCATTCTCGCCAGCTGGGCTGTGGCAGCACTCGTCATATTAAATGGGTAAAAGTAACCTTGCGCATCTGGTCGATAGGTAGTGGAAAGAATTGAAAGATCATCGCACTCAGTAGCAAATCCCGAATTGTCTATTGCTAAATTGCCACCCTCTAATACCAACTCAGGTTTAATCGGCCATTTATTTTCTTCCCAAGTACTCGATGTTGTAGAAAATGGCGATAGTGTTTGTGCCTCTGCTACAGGCTTGTACGATGCTAGATTCGAGTCCACGATATCGACCAGATTGGTCATTGCACCAACTGTCAGTGCATTCCATGACTGAGCTGGGTCATGAACTGACTCTGTCACCTGAATATCAGGGTATTGTTGCGCAGCCTCTTTAACTTCCATCGTATGAAGGGAATTACCGCCACTGATGATAAATAGCCGTTGCTCATCCCATGTCGCGGCTAACTGATCGATTTCCGCAGACCAGGAGCTGGGACGCCCTCGATCACGAGTATCCGTCGCAGTGACGGCCATGCAGTATGCCCGTTTTCTGTCTGGCGATTGTATTTCAGCTCTGCTAACGCCTTGAGCAGTAATATATCCCCAGAGGTCGGGTTCGTTTTCTCCATCATGCGGCAAGATTTTCACCGACTCCAAAACATGAGTAACCGAAACAGGATCGCTGCTTTCCAGCAATGACGTTAAATCCCCATACAATGCGGTTCCTGCCATGAGAGTACCATGACGATCATGGTCATGCGCACCCCAAGAAGGGTCAACGGATTGGCAGTCGTCAACAGACAAAAACGGTTGAATCAAGGGGTGCCCATTATTGACACCCGTATCAAGAATACACACCGATGACACTGGATTCTCGGGTTGATCAATCCGATTCAGCAAGTTATCGACCCAATCAGCTTGCTCTTTTGCATCCATTTCCATAAAAAATGCAGTGGTCGTTTTCGCCAGGCGGTATTCCGCAATCAAGTCGCTTGCCTGCGTCAGCTTTTCCAGGTCAGCGGAACTGGCGAAAACAACCTTAACCATCCGTTCGGGGAACTTTATAACTCCTTGACGTGCTTCCAGCTTTAGCTGCGCAAGCAACCTATCAAAGGCTTTTACGTCTTCATCAGAATCCCCTCGCAGCCATACCTCAACCCATTTTTTATCCGACCCAGGTTTTGGAGCATTGGTATCTGTCCAAAACGAGTCAACTAACAGGGCGTTTCTGATATCCGATATGCTTGCCACCAAATCCTGATGTTTAGGATTTCCTTTATCGGTATTCTGGCTCAGGTATTCTTCCAATTTCTTGGCAAAATATTTTCTCTTCTGATTGGATACATATACAGTTGCTAACGTGACTAATTGACCGGACGCATTTTTCTCTTTGCGTACATTCAGCAATCTGATTTCTTTGGATCGCATATCCTCAAGACTTTTGGTCACTAACTCCGCATCTGGGTCACTGACAAACTCTAGATACACGCCATTGCGCGTTCCCACCAAAGCAAGCTGACTGCTCTGGGATTCATCCCACGCCTTTTTGAATTGGCCTTGCAAATATTGGCCATGCTGGGCTCGGTTTCTGGGAATGACGGTCTTTGGGATGACAGCAGAAGAGGTACTGGTATAAGGGCGGGTTTCAGGCTGATCAGGTAGAACGATATGGGGAAGCTTATCCATAAACTATTTTATTCTGCTATAGAAGAGAGTATCAGAGCCCTGAATAGACCTGTCTCCGTTGATTTATAGTACCAATTAACTCAGCGGCAGTTACCTTAGATCGATCATGTAGTACCGCTTCTTTAATTGCGTCCCGGCATGCTGAGCCAATTTCGGCCTGGCTCAACCCCTCACAGCCAGACAACACTTTTTTCCATGCAAAACGGCTGGCAAGAAAAGTCCCCATGATCAGTTCAATCAGGTGCTTTCGCTCACCTTCATCCGGCAAAGAGTAGTAGAGTACATCATCAAATCGACGAAACAGTGCCTGATCCAAAAGCTTAGGATTATTGGTCGCCGCAACAATAATACTGTCTGATTGATCCTGCTCAATAAATTGCAGCAGAGCATTTAGTACCCGACGCATCTCCCCAACATCATTGTCCATTGAACGATCACCACCGATGGCATCGAATTCGTCGAAGAAGTAAACTCCTTGTTTTTGCCCCATGATGTCAAATATTTGACGAAGCTTGGCGCTAGTTTCCCCCATGAACTTCGTCACAAGTCGATCTACCTGAACGGTATAAAGCGGTAATTTTAACTCATGCGCCAAAACCCTTGCCGACATAGTTTTACCAGTGCCTGGAGGTCCAGCAAGCAGAATACGCCTACGATTAGACAAACCGTGTTGCTGCAACTTGCCACGTTGATAGTACTCTTGGATCACCCGATGGAATCGATCCAAGGTGGCCTGAGGGGCAACTAAAAACTGGAATGGTATTTCTGGAGATTCTGATGCAACAAGACCGTTCAAATCTTGAGGAAAAGGGACAACCTTGAGACCTTGGCGGGTCCTCTTCCGATGATTGTCCACGAGCTCACGAATCTCATGAGCAAGAGTTGCATGTCCTTGTTTTGCCTCATGAGCCGCCATCTGAAGTGCAATCGAGTAAAAACGCTCCCGATCTTCTTCAGAATACGAGCGAATGAGTGACTTAATCTGATCCGCAGTGGCCATGACTTTCCCTACTTAATCAATTCAAAAATAGTGTTACATCCTACAGGAACTCAATATTGACCAATAGAGTGAACGTCCATCTAGAATTATGCCATCTTAGCACATGCATGCGTCTATTGGACACACATATTTGCCAAGATAACCCAAAAACTGGTTTAATGGGCAGCAGTATCCACAACGAACCACAAATCTAATGGATGTTCGAACTCTGAAGATGGCCGATGCTTGCTCAGTATCTGGTTATACGAGAGACCAAATGCGGGCTCTATTACGTGATTTACCCTCTTTTACACTCGATCAAGGCACTGGACGAAGCCGCGTGTTTACACGAGTTGAGCTACTAACTATTGCCGTTATCACATATATGGAACAAAGATACGGCATTAAGCGGGTTGCTATAGGTGGGATTCTGGGACTGCTTCTTGAAATACTTCAGTCACCTCGAGAAGTAGATCCACTTGCTTGCTTAGTAGTCGTGACGGGCGAAGCAAAAGTTTCTTACTCTCGCCTGAGTGAAACCGTTACCGAAGGGCTGGTTGTTCCTTTAGCACCCATTTTTCATCGATTAGATACCTACCTCGGAGTCAAACCCCAACAAAGACAGATGGAAATCAGCTTTGGGCCTACTGTCATACAAAAGATAACAGCCCACTCTTCATAAGGGTAAGTACTTACGAATTCAACATTCGTCCTTTTGATTATTCATCTGACTTTTTCCCAAAATACTAAAACATCACCCTTAGGTTGCTTTTCTGTTGTTCAACTCAATCAGAAAGGGAAACACTATGAGTACGACACTCCATCCCGTGATCTATCTGGTCACTAACTGGCAACTCCAGGACAGAAACTACTACCTCAGGCTCTGGCGAGCTGTCCGTAACCTTAACTACTCCCGCAGGCAGTGGCGGGAAAAACTGTCGGATATGCTGCGGGATTATGGCGGAGCCATTCAGTATGCCCCCGGTGTGCCCTACCGGACTCCACTGGTCGATGACGTTTTCGGCAATGATGAGGGGATGCGTTGGCTCAGCTATTACCTGAAAGCCGATACTACAGACCGGCAACCCATGATAAAGAGCCGCAGCTTTGACCGGTTGAGGTTATTGGATCTGTACGTCCGTATCTATCATCCGGATCGATCCCGTTAGATTCGATGTCTTCAATATCTCAGCGTGAAAACGGCGGCCCATGGTCGCCGTTTCTTTTTCCGGGCAAGAAGCGCGTGGAATTTCCCAATAACGAGGAAGGAATGCTCTAAGGAGAAAGCATGATAAACAACGCAAGGAGATATTGCACATGGACGAACAAACCATTATTGATGATGCCCTGACTATTCTGGAATCACGGCTGCACAGGCCTCAGCACACTTTTAAGAATCCCCACGATGTCCGGAATTATCTGAGACTCAATCTGGCGGATAAAGAACATGAGGTTTTTGCCGTCCTTTATCTGGATAACCAGAACGGGATGATCAATTTGACTCAGATGTTCCGGGGCACGATTGATGCGGCCTCCGTCTACCCCAGAGAGGTCGTGAAAGCGGCACTGCAGTTTAATGCGGCGGCGGTGATCTTTGCCCATAACCACCCATCCGGTATTTCTGAACCCAGTCAAGCGGACAAGCTGATTACGGAGCGATTGCAGCAGGCACTCAGCCTTGTTGATATCCGTACCCTGGATCACTTCATCATTGGCAGTGGTCAGCCTTATTCCTTTGCTGAGCATGGCTTGCTGTAGTACGGACGTGACCCGCTGGCTGACCTTCTGTGACCCACTCCGCTTTTAACCTCTAACACCGAACGCAAGCTGTGTATGGCATTGCCATACTGCTTGCAAAGGGGATGCTGCGCCCCCGTTTGATCCCCAGCCGTGACACCCTCTCAGGCATTGAGCCAGATTGGTGTCAGTGAGCGTATCGCCGCTCCGACCACTCGCAGGATCTGGAGAATTGCCTCTCCACCTGCACCAGACCATGCACAAACGTCTGGCCGTTCGATCACCAGCAGGGGCGCGTTCCTGCTCCCCTGACGACCCCATGACCAGACGGGAGATGTTGGCTCTCCCTTCTGGACTTCCCATCAACCAACCCTGCGCGGTTTGGATGCGCGTGAGCGTGATGCCGCTCAATCACATTGTGTCTGCCCCAAGTTTCCCAGATTACGACTGGCCCTCCCTGACAATCCGAAATCATCAAGGCCAGTCCGGCATTTGCCAGGGGGGAATGTATGACATTCAAATATCTGTCAGCACTGCTGCTGAGCCTGACGGTTTTTACCGCAGCCGCTCAACCATGTGATATAGCTCGCACTAGCTATTACAATATTGATATCGCACTTCAGGACATTCGCCAGATCTACAAACTGCTCTGTCCAAGCAAATGTGGGCACATTACCATCTCAGCAGAAGGTGTCCGTAACAACGCACAGGCAAAGTATCTGCGTGCTCAGGAAACAGAAATCTCCTATGATCCAGAGTGGATGGGCTATCTTGCCCGTACTTACGGGGAGAGCGTACCGTTTGCCATCCTTGCTCATGAGCTGGGTCATCACATAGACTTCAACACAAGCAGTTACAACCGGATGACTGACTGGCAGCAAGAGCTGAGCGCTGATGCCTGGGCTGGCTGTGCTCTGGCCTTAGCCAATATGGGAACAAGTGAGTTCGAGCAGGCCATGAGGTACTCAATGGCGGTCAGCCCTTCAGAGACTCATCCGGGCTGGCAAAAGCGGAACAGTGCGATCCGGGGTGGGTATTGGCGGTGTAAGCAAAAATAAACAGGGAAAAGAAAATAAGTGCCCTCAATATATCACATACCTATTGGCTCTGAGTTTTAATGCCATTCATTCTATAAACGGCAAAGTGAGCTGTCATTTTCATGGTGAATGTGAATAACTTATGACTGTATTTACCGTCATCATTGCTCGTGATGGTGTTTATAGCTACCTTAATGATCGGAGAGTTGCGGCTTGTCTGCCATCGACCCAAAGCGGACATATATAAAGGATGTGTCGCATTTATTGTATATGTGGCAGAATAATGTATCAATGGGCTCATAAATGACATGAGCAGCGTAAGTAACGAAATAATGAGCTGGGCTCGCCAAAACACAAATTCGGTTACTCTGACCCCATTGATCGGACCCCATTGATCGAGATTGAGCCTAGTAGAGATATTTAATGTCCATACAAGCTGTCAGAGCACAAATCCGTTTTGCGTTGGAACAACTAAAACCGCAAAACAAACATCATGGCTTCGAAGATATTACACGAGAGTTTACTAGACAGCGGATTTGCAGAAATCTATTACCTGCAACAGGGCCTGTAGGGACAGGCGGCGACCAGGGTAGAGATTTTGAAACATTCAAAACCTATCTCGATTCGCCTATTGAAAATACTACTCTGTTCGAGGGTAACTCTAAACAGGGAAATATCTTTTTTGCCTGCTCACTTCAGGAAAAGATTGTCGCCAAAATACGCGCCGATATTAAGTCTATTTTTTCCCAAACAGATGAGAGAAGGCCTGTTTTCTTTTTTTGTGTTGAGGATGTCCCGGTTGCAAAGCGGAATCAACTAATAAAATGGTGCAATAATAACTATGGAGTTGAGCTGCAAATCTTTGATGGTCAGGCTCTTTCAGAGAATTTGAGTGACCCCGATATTTTTTGGATTGCAGAAGAGTTTTTGCATATTCCTGCTGATATATACCCTGCTCCCAGAACAGATGATGAATCTTACACTGAATATAAAGATCGCTGGATAAAGAATGGCGAGCAACCAATTAATATTTCTGATTTCTGCCAAATAAAATATGGTCTGCGTGAAGCTACTTATAATGAAAAATTAAAAGTCGACATTCCTAGTTGGATCTCAGCAATTAGTATGATGATTGAAACTACTGGTGATCCAATAAAGCGTAAGATACAGTATGAAATCTGCGTGGCTGGTCTTCGAGGGCAAAAAAACTTAACTCAATATAAGAGTATTGTTGAAGAGTACTTTGCGAATTTAGATGAGATTGATGACCCGCTGCAATTGCCGGATATGTGCGTGCTTCTAAGTTTTTGTTCTACCGGAAAAATGCTCGGTGAGTTTGAAGTCGAGGCCGAGTACTTGCATGGTCTTTCCAAACGCCTGATGTCCCGTATTGATCACTTTTTGGATAGTGACCTTGGTGATAATACGCGCTGTTTATTAATTGAAGCCAAGGCGAGGGCCTATCTATTACAGTTTTATAAGGGAGTTGATCCAGATTTTGATTTAGATACAGCTTTTAAATGGTGGAGAAAGCTGGCTGATAATATTGACAAGGCTCCGTTATTTCCTTTAGAGCAGTTTTCTGATGTTATGGTTTTATTAACCAATATGATTGGTGATGATGAACGGTTTTTAGAAATTACCGATAAATTAGATGATTTACTAGCTGCTCGCATGGGTGGGCATGCTGCGGCTGATAAATGTCGAGATCGGGCGATGGCTTTTTATGATAATGGGAAAATTATCCAGGCTATCGAACACCTTCATCGTGTAAAAATTAATTGGTTTTCTGCTGAGGCACTTGGTGGAACCATAGTGGCATCCCGTTTCATTGCTCAGTGCTACGATGAGTTGGGTATGCAATATGCTGCAAAATATTACTTGCTTTCATCATTCATTTTGGCATTTCGATCAGATAATGAGGATTTACACCCATTAATTAGCAAGTGTATTTTTCAAGCATCCGAGGTTACTTATGGAGCTGGTGATTGGTTTTCATATTTTTCGATGATGCGCTTAGGGCTATATACGCACCATCACTTTGATAACATCCCTTTGGACCTTACAGAACATAATAGCTTGCAAAGGGCCATCTTTTACACTGTGGTTATCAGGTCATTATCCAAGCGCTTTTGGCCGGACGCCTATGAATACGTAGAGCAGTGCCTAGACGAGTTTTTATTAGATGACCAAATGCGAACAGAACTCAAACAGATAACTGATGATTTGCCTAAAGATAATTTTTGGCACTCGGCATCCTATGAAGATATTTGGCAAAAGTTTGAAGAAAATCTCACGGGAATTCCTTTTTCGGATATTGGTGATACACGGATTATTTCTTGGAAAGCGCTGGGTATTGAGTGGGAAGTGCATTTCGATAACTCCTATGAAATTACCAGGGTTGCAGAGGAGTTTGTAGCTGTTTTGCAAATAGCGCTAGTCGATCTTGCGCAAGATGACTTCCAGCTGTTGCCAGTTAAGATAGAAATTAACGCGATTTTATCTAAAGATGGTAAGTTCGATGTAAAAGAGCGGCCAGATAACGATAAGTTGAAGTGGGATATTTTTATTCCTCCATTTAAGCCTCAAAAGCAATCCGCTATGGATAAAAGAACCAATGAGGTTTTTGCTTATACGGTTTCTGCTTTGGCGTATTGCTCAATGCTTAGCCAAAATGAATTTCAGTCTAAGCTGGGAAAAGCTATGAACAAAGGCCTATCAAGCAAGACCTTTTTTGGTAGGCCATATCCAGAGTTATACAAAGAAATAATCACGGAAGATTTATTTAATGAAGAACTTAGAAAGAAGCTGGATGCAAAAGAGGCAGGCAAAGAATTCTGCTATTCAGAGCATGCGCAGTTAGCGTGGATAAATGGTCCTGGGGCTAATTTCTCTGAAGATGAGGGGCGGGAGCACGCCAAAAATCGGTATGAGCGTCTAGCTGGTATGATGGATATCATATGGCCAAAAATCATGATGAGTGAGCATCACAGATCATTTGTGGAGAAACTGCATAATGACGGTTATCTCGATTGGCATATTTCAGTCATCGTCTGTAATGCAGTATGTAATCATATCGTGCATATAGGGCTGGGTTTGAACCCGGTTGATAAAGCGACTGCTGATGCAACGCAAAAAGCTATGTATTCTATCTTTGATGGTGAGATGAATGATCTGTTGCAGAACTTCGATATCGGTCAGGTGCCAATTTTTGATCTGGAGATGCAGGAAAGAATAAGCTTTATTAGCATAATGAAAACTTGGTACCTGGAACCTGCGTCTCCAACGCAGACCCCAAACTTTGAGGGAATAAAGCAGTTTTTAATTGCTCGCTATAAAATTTTTGAGCTTGATGCTCCGCACAAGCCTCTATTTTATTCCTAGTTTATTTTTTAAATGCATTGGTATGTGCGTGTTTTTAGAGAGGAATATGGGTGTTAAAAAGCAGGTAGTTGCAAGAGGTGATAATGGCGACCACATTTTTTTACTGATATTTCTGGCATCAATTATCGATGGGTTGATCAGCTAAAGAATAATCACGCGCAAAGAGCAGTTGAACGTTTGGCAAGTGACCTTTCTCGTGTTGGACTCACAGAATCAGAGTGGTTTCGTAACTTAGAAAAGTCATAATACCAACCCCACACAAAAGGCTGGACGCTTCCCCTCATTCCTGCCTGACCTTTGCTTGGCATAAGGTCGAAATGATTTAACCGGCAATATCAAGGAAAGGATTATCATCGTGCCAATTTCAATATATGACAACTGCGGGTCTTCTTGCCTCTGGTACTGGGAGGTTGCAAGCATTTGCTCATGAAAATAACTCCGAATGCGAACCGGTGCGAACAAGTTCAATTAGTTTTTCTCTTTCGTTACCACGATAAATCAATAACCAATCAGGTTCGATATGGAATTCTCGATGATCAACATAGTTGCCCGTTAAATTATGATCTCGATTGCTTACTGGCAGAGCTTCCTCCGCAATCAAAAGCTCCAATATGACATGGAGCTTCTGTACGTCTTTATTCTGTCTCTTGCACTTCTTAAGGTCGCGCTTAAATTTATTCGTTGCAAATAATTCGTACATCAGACGTCTAAATCTTCAAACATGGCATCCGTGTTTTTATAGCGTGTACCTTGTCCGTTCTCAGCTTCTTTCATCGCTTCCAGTGTTTCAGCATTGGGAACTTTAGCTTTCGGCTGGAACGGCAGCCCACCACTATTGACAGCCTGTTGTAAAAACAGCCGAATAGCATCCGAAGTTTTTAAGCCTATGGACGCAAAAATTGCCTCAGCATCTGCTTTCAACTCTGCGGAAACGCGTGCTTGAACTGTATCGTTAGTAGCCATATCAAACCTCTGCATACTTATCATTACTACCTCATATACTTGTACACCAAATGACTGCAATTGTCAATCAAATGCATGCAATCAGCCTTCGCCTGCATATCGTTCTGCGTGTTACAGACGTTGTCCTTTCTGCCAATCACCTTCATTTCGTACCTTAGCGCCCACGCTGTCAGGCAGGCGTGTCGCTTCAAGCCCTTTTACCCGCTCGTTCGTCTAAGGGCTGCGCCCAAGCCTCTCTGAGCGGTCCCCCACAAAAGGGCTGGACGCTTCCCCTCATCCCTGCCTGACCTTTGCTTGGCATAAGGTCGAAATGGATTCGACCGGCAATATCAAGGAAAGGATTATCATCATGCCAATTTCAATATGCGACAACTGCGGGTCTTCTTACCTCTGGCACTGGGAAGAGGCTTTTTACAAATTCGGCTTCAATGACGGTGATGGGCAAGTCGAAACCTGGCAAGTCGAAACCTGGCAAGTTGAAAGTGTGCTCTCCAAAGCTGGATACCTTGTTCAATCTTATACATGGGGGCTGCACAATACCGTTATCACCTCCATCCAGAAAGATGGGGTTGAGTACATACCATCCAATACGTCCAAGCATAATCACGGCTACGACGCCCCCCGCCAGTACCTGCCTGAGGCCATCATTCAGCTGTTGGATGATGCGTTTAATAACGATGACGAGTAAAACCCCGTTTCAAGGAAGAAAGGATAACACTATGTTCAGAAATCAAATCATGTGCGGTGAATCACAGCATCTGCTGTCTGCGCTGCCAGAAAACTCTGTTGATCTGGTGGTTACTGATCCGCCCTACCTCATCAGTTATAAGGATTCATTCGGCAGAAAGGTTCGTAATGACGATAACCCGGATGGGGTTCTGCCCGTGTTCAATGAAATAGCACGGGTACTGAAACCTGAGAGTTACTGCATCAGCTTCTACGGCTGGTCAGCCATTGCGCAGTTTGTAAACTGCTGGCAGGAGGCCGGTCTTCGGATTGTCGGTCATCTGGTCTGGCCGAAAGGCTATGCAAGACGCGCCGGTCATGTGCGTTTTGCCCATGAAGCCGCTTACGTTCTGGCAAAAGGCTATCCAGACTTTCCTGAGAAGCCGTTGAACGATGTTCAGCGCTGGATCTACTCCGGGAATGCGTCACACCCCACGCAGAAAGCCGTACAGGTCATTAAGCCTCTGATTCAGGCATTCTCACGCCCTGGAGATCTGGTGCTTGATCCGTTCTCTGGCTCTGGCACTACAGCCATAGCAGCGGCACTGTCCGGAAGGGACTATCTGGGTATAGAGCTTGAGCCCGGCTACTGCACCTTGGCCAGAAACCGTCTGGCTTCAGTTCACCTTCCAAAGGCAGTATGAACAGACCATACAGGTCGCCAATCCATTTTGGCGGCCTGTTTAATTCCCATTTATGAGTTGCTCACAGGCCACGAATTCAGCCCGGTTCCGGGCCGGATAGCTTCGTTTGATAAGTTGAAACATTTTGCTTGAGGAAGTCATCCCAATCCATTAGTATGCGCGCCAGTGAGTTCGAGTACTGACTACTCAGTCGCACCATTATCAAAATCAGCAACGACCCTGTCGTTTGCCCTTAATGTAATAATGGTAAAGCACGATAAATCGTACGACTGGTCGAGGCAGCCAACCTCGGGACTGGACATAACCAGTCAATAAAAATGCCCAGGTGGTGGAATTGGTAGACACGCTGTGTTCAGGTCGCAGTGAGCTATGCTCGTGGGAGTTCGAGTCTCCCCCTGGGCACCATTTGATTATTCAACTCTGAAGTTTTTCTGCTGCTTTGAAAAGCAAAGAAATTCGGGTGTTCGAGAACCTTCCTCCCGGTCGTACCCTAACGGCTCTGAAAACACCAATTGAAGCACCGCTTTCTTATCTTCCAATCGCTCTGAAGCCCGCATTTTGTAAGGGACATACTCATCAGAGATATCAACGGTGCCTTGTTTTTGAGAGTTTCTCCGTCAAAAGCACCTTGTTTCGTTCTATTTTTTGTCGTTCTAGCTCTCCAGATTGTGCGCCATGTTTGAATGGCTGTATTCCAGCAGCAGATCCATTGTCTTTGCTATTTTAGGATTCGTTGCCACGGTATCTATGGATAGGGTCTTGCTTCAGTGTCATTGCATTATTCTGAAGCGGGGTAATACCTGTCAGCTCCTGACCAAGTTATTTCTCCCTACGCCGCAAGACACTTGGTTCCAGACCTAATACCAAACAGGCTTCAGCAATCGAGTAACCTTTTCGGTAACCAACGTCTTTTGAGCTGCAATCCTACTGCAACGGACTGACGTTTTGACTCATAGACACCCATTATTGGCGCTGGCGCTAATATAACGCCAATAATGGGTGTCTAAAATCATTAAAGGCAGGGGTGTTAGTTACACCGCTGGTGGTACGCCTTGGTGAGCACGCTGATGACGCTCCCGAATCCGCTCCGGGTTGAGCAAGACTCTGGCCAGTGCTGGCAGTAGCACCAGCGCTCCAAGCATGTTCCAGAGGAACATAAAGGTCAGCAGAATGCCCATGTCTGCCTGGAATTTGATCGGTGACAGCATCCAGGTGGCAACGCCAATGGCCAGTGTGACGCCAGTAAAGCTGACCGCCTTGCCGGTAGAGCGCAGGGTTTCCAGGTAGGCATCTTTGAGCGACAACCCAGAGATTAACAGCGCCTCCAGCCGGTTGTAGATATAAATGCCGTAGTCAACGCCAATACCAACACCCAAGGCAATCACTGGCAGTGTGGCGACCTTGACGCCAATCCCCAGCCAGGTCATCAACGCCTGTCCCAGTATCGATGTCAGCGCTAATGGCAGCAGGATACAGGCGACGGCGGTGAGCGAGCGGAAGGTCAACAGACACAGGCAAAACACCACCACGTAAACAAAGATCAGCATGGTGTCCTGGGCGTCAGCGATCACCTGGTTAGTGGCCGCTTCGATCCCGGCATTACCGGAAGCCAATTGCAAACGCAGCGGAACCGCGTCTATTTTGCCTTCGGCAATGGCGTTTTCGATAGCATCGGCACGCATACCAAAATAGATTTCATCCACCTGATCATCGTACTCGACCTTGAACGCTTCAACCGCATTCACCACCGTTTTCAGCGTCTCGGCCTTGTGATCATTCAGATAGATAATAACCGGAGCCATGGAGCAGTCAGCGTTCAACAGCCCACTCGGCGCCCGCTGAATAGAGGTATTCAGGATGGTCTGGTTGCGTGACAAGGCATACCAGTTGAGGTTGCCTTCATTCATCGCCTTGGTAACCAGCTTGGAGACCGTGACCAGCGACAGCGTAGATTGCACGCCGGGTACGTTTTCCATTTGCCACATAAACCGGTCCAGTACATCCATAACCTTGAAGGTATTACACATTTCGATCGGTGTTTCGGCCATCACTACCATCACATCCGAACTGGTGGAATAATTCGCCACCATAAAATCGTTATCCTGGTTGTAGCGGGAATCGGCACGTAATTCCGGTGCGCCCTTGTCCAGATCCCCAATTTCCAGATCCTGGCTGTAATAAAAGCCGCAGGCTCCCAGCACTAACGCCAGTGAGATTGCCACGACGGCATAGCGTTTTTCAGTAAAGTGACTGAGCCACTGCCAGATCACCGGGTTGGCTTTTTCTGCCTTTTGCGCTTGCGCAACGCCAGAGGGACTGATGCCGATATAGGACATGACAATCGGCACCAGCACCAGGTTGGTCACGATGATCATGGCAACCCCGACCGAGGCCGCAATAGCCAGCTCCTGAATCACGCCGATATCGATAAACAGCAATGTCAGAAAACCCATGGCATCACTGAGCAAGGCCAGCATTCCCGGTACATACAAGCCACGAAACGCCTGACGCGCCGAAGACATTTTATCCAGCCCCTGGCCAGAATGAATGGCAATGCCGTTAATCAGCTGTACGCCATGACTGATGCCGATGGCAAACACCAGAAACGGCACCAGCACCGAATAAAGGTCAATACTGAAGCCCAGCAGTGCCAGTGCTCCGAGCTGCCAGACCACGGCAATCAGCGATGCAATGATTGGCACCAGCGTGCCTTTCGGACAACGAGAGTAGAGATACAGCAATACCGCCGTCATCAGCATCGCCGCCAGAAAGAAGTAACCAATGGAGACCGCGCCATCCAGCAGATCACCCAGCTTTTTTGGCGTACCGGTGATGTAGATGCGTATTTTGTCAGAGCTGTACTGATCGCGAATCCGGTCTTCGAGCTGATGTGACAACGCCTGGTAACTGAGCTTTTCACCGGTTTCCGGATTGATATCCACCAGCGGGACGTTAATCACGGTGGAAGAAAAGTCATTGGCAACCAGCCGACCGACCTGTCCCGATTTAAGAATATTCTGCCGTACTTGCTCGACACTGGCTTGGCTGCCGTCGTAATTAGCCGGAATCACCGGCCCACCCTGAAAACCTTCTTCGGTTACTTCAGTCCAGCGAGTATTCGGTGTCCATAACGATTGCATACCAGAACGATCGACACCGGCAACAAAAAAAACATCGTCGTTAATTTTGCTCAGTGTTTTCAGGTAGTCGTCATCAAATATATCTCCCTCCACGGCGGCCACCGCAATCTTGATATTGGCCATACCGCTTTTCATATCATCCTTGTGCACCAGGTAATTCTGGATGTAGGGATGATTCAGAGGGATGTACTTTTCGATACTGGAGTCGAGACGAATCTGGGTCAGGCCAAATGCAAACACCAGGGTCAGCACACCAAGCAGCATCAACACCAGCGAGCGATTATTAAACAACACTCGCTCTAACAAGGGTTCAGTTTCCGGCGAGAGAATAAAGTGTTCGGGTTCGGTCGAATAATGATGTTTCTGAGCCATGATTACTGCGCCTCCGCGGCCAGTTGTCCGCCGGAGGAAACTCCGTCTGCTGTGGTCATGCGGGCAGCACTGATCAGCTTGCCACGATGATTAATACGCTGTACACCGGCTTCGCCCACCAGCACAAAACCCTCTTCAGTCACCGCCAAACCAGCAATACCCTTGCGCCCTGTCAGATTGATCACCTGGATGTTCTGGTGTTCCAACCGAATCAGAGTACCGGAATTCCCCACCAGCACCCGTGTACCGTCTGCCATGGCCAGGCCCTGAAACAACGTTTGTTCGTTGTTAAGCGCCAATTCTGTCCAGCGATTGCCCGCATCGGTCGATTGAAACAGGTGGCCACGCAGTCCCATCAGCGTCAGGGTATTACCGGAACTGATCATGCCGAACAACGAGCCGTCGTACGGAGACTCCAGAGCTTGCCAGCTATGGCCTTGATCGGTAGAAGTAAGAATAAGCCCCAGCTCACCCACGATATACAATTGGCCATAGGCGGCCTGTACCAGGCTGTTGAGATGGGAGCGCTCTGGCAAAGGCAAACGTGAGGTAAATTCCGTCCAGCTTTTACCGCCGTTACTGGTCTCAAAGGCCATGCCATAAGCGCCGATGGCAAAGCCATGTTGGGCATCAAGAAACAGCACATCCAGCAATGGTTTGGTTGAACCCACGGAGACGTCATACTCGGCATCCTCAACAGCAAAGGTGGCGGCTTCCAGTGCGGCTTCAGCGTCTTCGAGTTCCTCATCACCAACATCTGACGCCATTGATACAGCAGCTTCGGCTTTGGCAAGTAACCGTTCGGAGGCAACGACCATAGCGTCATTGGCGGCAAAACCATCCAGCTGTTTATGCCAGCTCATGCCGCCGTCAGCCGTTGCCAGTACGACGCCATCATGGCCCACGGCCCAGCCAGTACGGTCATCGATAAAGGTAACGGCCGTCAGAGTCACCCTGACCGGCACCTGCGCTTGCTGCCAAAATTGGCCATTGTCATCAGAATACAGAATATGGCCGAAGGCACCCACCGCCACCAGGCGATCACCGGCATGGGTAATATCGAGTAGTAACGCGGTATGCGCTTTAACACTGGCTTGCGCCGGAGCCTGTAAGGGATCAACCCACTCTGCCAGTACGGTCGTCGCCCCCAGAGAGAGGGTTACCATGAGAAAACACGCCTTGATAAAACGCATCAAGAACTCCGTTATTATTATGTTGAATGAGACAGAAAACTGCCCTTATGTGAATTAAAGGAACAGGTCTATATCCTTAATGTGTGGATAATCGCATGACTTGGGGTATTTGCCAACCTGACACCCACAGAACTCAAACCTGAACCCAACCCGGAACCTGTTATCCCGGAACCCAGGCCAGAATGGGCCAAACAGGGTAAGCAGCACGTTGTCCGCCCAGCGCAACCACGAATGGACTCGCCCATTCAGTCGATCTCCACCATGATCCCTTCTCCTTCTATAGCCTGGTCAAAGTGACGCATCTCTGCTTGCCCGGACTCCAGCCCGGTCACGCTGTAACTGCCGGTATCGAGATCGTGAATAACGGTTGCCGCAGGCAGCACGGCGGGTAACTCATAAAAGCTTTTTAACAGCGCTAGGCCGAGTCGTTGCAACTGGCCGTCGGCGCCATAAAAATCGGCCAGAGCAATCTGCCAACTGTCTTCGTCAACATAATAGACCCGTTTGCTATAGGGGTTTGTCGCGCCTTTTTTCAGGGTTCCATCCACCACCCAAACACGATGTTTTTCGAATCGCAGCGCAGCGCTGGCCAAATGTCCCGGTTGCAGTAACACGGCATCATCCAGAGCCTCAAACCGATAATTATTGTAGGGAATATAGAGCTCGCGCTTACCCAGTAGCATCCAGTGATATTGCTGTGGAGAACCGCTAAACAGTGACACATCATCAGCGCTGCGAAGGTCGCTGTTCCAGCCATCGGGCCACCCACCCTGCTGGCGACGATAGCTGTGTTCCACGCCTTCCCGTAATTCCAGTTGATGCGTCGTCCGCAACAATCCTTGTCCAACGGCACTCCATTGACGCTGGAACAGAGTCAGATCCTTGCGTTTGCTGCGACCGTTGCGGCGGTCGGGTTCGCAACGGGCCAGAGGCAACAGACAACGGTCACGCTGGAAATAATACGGATAGTCTTCTTGCACTAGCCAGTTGATGACGTGCTGCTGCTCGCCAGACACCTGAATTTCACGCCAACGAGCCTGGAGCTGCTTCCCTCGCCAACTGGCCAGATGATTCCAGATCACCTGCTGACCATTGTCCGGCAGCGGAAAAGGAATACCGCCCCAGGCATAATAAAACCCGGAGCCATCCCAACTGGTTTCCGCACGTATGACATTTTTATAGGTTTGCTCATACACCGTATCCGGTGCAGCAGCCGTTCGATGGGAAGGGTAAACCGACAAGTAGGCCCTGCCCGGATAACGTTCCAGCAATGCCTGCAAGCCGGGAGTTACAAAGTATCGATAGTCGGACAGGTTATCAGCCGACAGCCGCAACAGTTCGGTTTCATCGGCAAAGGGATCAATATGCGGCTGGCCAATAGCCAGATAACCGAGAGGAGGCATCCGCAATCCACCACGCCAGACCGGAATATCGGTGCCATTACCGGCGCGTATTGCACCCAGTGGCGTCAGCTCATCAGACAGACGAGTTGCGCGGGCCAATCGCTCGGTCAGCTGTGTATCGTCCAGCTCGGCGGCAAGATAATCTGTCCGTTGACTAACACCTTGCGCCAATGCACCAGGTGCCAGCCCCGCCAGCAACAGACATGTCAGCAACAGCCAGCGCCACAAACAGATAATCCTCAGGCCAGGCTTTTACTGACTACTTCGTAGACATCACGAGACAGGTCAGGCTGGGCCGCCACCCGTTCCAGTTGGGCCTTCATCTGTTCAGATAGCTCAGGGATCAGGCGACGCCACTTGGTCAGCGGTGTCAACAAACGTGAGGCAATCTGTGGATTGGTGGCATTCAGTCGAATAATCGCATCGGCCAGTAACTCATAGCCGCTGCCATCTACTGCATGGAAATGGCACAGGGCCTGATTGGCAAATGCACCAATCACCGAGCGAATCTTGTTCGGGTTACGCCAATCAAAGGCTTCGTGTTCCAGTAACTGCTGAATACGACTGAGTGTACCAAGATCTGCAGAACCGGACTGTACCGACAGCCACTGGTTCACCACCAGTGAATCGTTTTGCCACTGCTGATAGAAAGCATCCAGACTTTGCTGCGCCAGCTCGTCATCACCGCTATTGATCAACGCCACCAGCGCTGCCATCTGATCGGTCATATTATCCGTGCTGCCAAACTGCGCCAGCGCCTGGCGAATACCGGCATCCGACGCCACGCTCCAATAACTCAGAGCGAGGTTTTTTAACGTCCGGGCTGCCATTTGCTGTGGCTCCGGCTGATATTCGGCATGACTGACCAAGCGCTGATAACAGGCGGCAAACTGCTCGTTCAGGGCCATCGCCATGGCCAGACGAACCCGCTTGCGACCCAGGTGAATCGCATGAGGATCTACCGGATCACTGAATTCAGCAATATAGGCTTCCGATGGCAAGGTCAACAGGTAGCTGACCATGGCAGGATCGAGGGTTTCGTCAGTCAGCAACTGCACCATCACTTGCCGGGCATCTTCCGGTAATTCAAATTCATCCAGTCGGGCCTGATCAATCCAGTCCAGCATCAGCCGCTGACCGGCATCCCAGCGATTAAAGCCGTCGCTGTCGTGTTGTAACCGGAACAAAAGTTCTTGTGGCGACTGTTGAAACTCGACTTTGACCGGCGCCGAAAAATCACGGAATAACGACAACACCGGTGGTTGTGCCAGTCCCGAGAACACAAAAGTTTGCTCGGCTTCGGTAAAGTGCAGCACCTGGCTGGCGCTGGTCCAGGTTTCCATACCGGCGGTATTGAGCGCTGGAGCCACCTGTACCGGCAAGTCCTGACCATCGGCAGCGATCAGACCCAGCTGCACCGGAATCCACATGGGCTGCTTGCCGATTTGCCCTGGAGTGTCCGGGCATTGTTGACGCAAGGTCAGATACAGCGCCTGCTCATCTTCGCGATAATCGACAGCAGCGCTGACCACTGGAGTACCGGCTTGCTTGTACCAGAGTTTGAACAGGGTCAGGTCAACACCATTGGCGTCTTCCATGGCGGCGACAAAATCGTGAATGGTCACGGCCTGACCATCATGGCGATCAAAATACAGATCCGATCCCTTACGGAAGCCTTCCGCCCCAAGGATCTTGTGGATCATCCCCACCACCTCGGCGCCTTTTTCATAAATGGTAACGGTATAAAAATTGGCGATCTCGATAAAGGAATCCGGCTGCACCGGGTGCGCCATTGGGCCACCATCTTCGGCAAACTGTACCGTACGGACCATCTTGGCGTCTTCAATCCGCTTGACCGTAGCCGAGTGCATATCTGCCGAGAAGCTGGCATCACGGAATACGGTAAACCCTTCCTTCAGGCTGAGCTGGAACCAGTCGCGACAGGTCACCCGGTTACCCGACCAGTTGTGGAAATATTCATGCGCCACAATGGCTTCAATACGTTGATACGCCGCATCGGTAGCGGTCGCTGGATTGGCCAGCACACAGGAGGAGTTAAAGATATTCAACCCCTTGTTTTCCATCGCACCCATGTTGAAATCATCCACGGCCACAATCATGAAAATATCCAGATCGTATTCGCGACCGTAGACTTCTTCATCCCAGCGCATCGAGCGCTTGAGCGCATCAAGGGCGTAGTCGGTTTTATCGATGTTCTGTGGCTCAACAAAGATTTTTAACGTCACGTCACGACCACTCATGGTGGTGAAACGGTCTTCTTTATTCAGCAAATCACCCGCCACCAGGGCAAACAAGTAGGCAGGCTTGCGGTGTGGGTCAAGCCAGGTGACCTTGCGACGACCATCCGCCAGCATCTCATCCGCCGTACAGTTACCGTTCGACAGCATTACGGGATAACGGCTGCCATCGGCAATGATATGAGTGGTGAACACCGACATCACGTCCGGGCGATCCAGATAGTAGGTAATGCGGCGAAAACCTTCGGCTTCGCACTGGGTACAATACATCCCGCCAGAGCGATACAAGCCTTCCAGTGCGGTATTGGTAGCCGGGTAGATTCGCGTCACTATGGTAAGGAAATGCTGTTGCGCCAGACCGGTGATGCTCAGCGTCTCATCCGTCACGGTATAACGCCCGGTGCCCAACACGTCGCCATCCAGTGTCAATCCCAGTAATTCCAGCTGCTGGCCATGCAGCTCCAACACACCGGACTGAGCACCTGCGCTGTTGGCTTCCAGCGTTAATACGGCAGTTACGACGGTCGCATCGTCCTGCAGATCAAAAGTCAGTTCCGTCTGGCTAATCCAGTACTCGGGCTGGCAATAATCTTTCAGGTAAATACTTTGAGGTTGAGCGTCACGCATGTATCTGTTTCCTTCTGAAGTCGGTTCTCTCTGCAACCCTGACCATCTGATCATAAAACGGTCGTTGTTATCGAGCAGGAGTATTAGTCAGATCGCGTCAATATTTAGTCAGAGTGATCTGATAACTGGTGTATTTGCGCAGGTTGATGACGCCGCTATCCAGCATCAGATACTGCCCCTTGATGCCGAGCAGCCGGCCCTGCACGTCTGGTGTCTTGTCCAGATTGTGGCTGGTTACCTTGGTCGGGTATTCCAGCACAGGGTAATGAAATCTTTGCGACAGTGTGGCATCAGCGGATAACCATTCAATGGCGTGTTCGCCAAACTGCTCGGCCAGCCCAAGGATACGACGGTCAAATTCATCAAACAGGGCGTCGCGTTCAGATGCCAGATCCAGCAAGGGGTTCTGACCTTTCAGCATCGTCCGCCAGTTGGTCTTGTCGGCCACCCGCTGACGCAGCAGATCTTCCAGCACGCCAGACACCCGCCGACTGGCTACTTTTGCAATCGCTATCCCCTGCACAGCACCTTGATCCAGCCAACGGGTTGGCAGCTGACCGGCACGGGTAATGCCTACCTTGATACCGGAAGAATTGGCCAAATAGACGTAATGGGGCTGAAAGCAGACCTGCTCCGCCCACTCCGGCTCACGGCAGGTACCGAGGTGAAAATGGCATGTTTCCGGACTCATCATGCAACGATCGCATTGCGCCAGCTTGCTGAAACACGGATAACAATACCCCTGACTGAAACTTTTACGGGTGTGGCGGCCGCAAGCACAACAATGAATCGTACCGTTCCAGCTCAGCGCCAGACGCTGCCCCAGCCAGGCGTTCATATCGATCTGGTCGCGCCCCAGTGACAGCTGATAAGCCACTTGCCCTTCGGCATCGGCGGTCGCGGTCATCTTGCTGAGGCTGCCATTGTAGCTGTCTGTCATGCCGCTATTGCAGTGTCAGCGGCTGAACGTTGTCATCGCGCCCAATAATATCCACATTGCCGCTGGCACAGGCGCCACCGACATAACCGACCCGCTGATCGGCTGGTACCTGGTGGGTTATTTCATAATGCAGAATCGCTTCCAGGCACAGCTCGCGCTGGCCTTGCTGCAAGGCAATGCCATTAGGCCATTTGCCCAGCGCCACGGCATTTTTCAGGTTTTCATAGACGTCCGGCGTCAGGGACTGAATCAGATCTTGCAAGGTCATAGGTTACCTCCAGACAATTTTTTACGTATTGGGCGTTGCGGGTCGCCGGGCTGGCCACACGGTCGCCAGCAACATACCGGAGATCAGCCCACCCAGATGAGCACCATGGGCGATACCGGTCAGACCCGGTACCAGAGTGTCCCCCATCATGGTCAGCAGCAGCCAACCGGCCATCACCGGCAATAACATGGGTGGCACGGAGTACGCTATCTTGCGTTGATACTGGCGCCAGCCAATCCAGCCCAATAGCCCCAGAGTCACACCAGACAACCCGCCAAAGCCGGGGCCGCTATACCACCATTGCGCCACATTGCCCACCAGCCCGGTAAGCAGCGTCAACAACAGCAACATCCGCGAACCATCGTGCTGCTCGACATTACGACCAAGAATCCACCACCACATGCCGTTAAACACCAGATGCATCAGCGAAAAATGCACCAGTAACGGCTTGAGCCAGGCTAATAGCCCGATATCCAGATAAGCGGCAAAATTCAGCCGCTGATCCGGCCAGAGGCCATCTCCCGGCCGAACCCAAGGCAACCAGTCGGTGGATAGCTGCATCCAGCCAAAGATCAGCACCAACAGCACAGAAACACCCAGTGTCACCGGAATTCTGGTTAACATCAGAATCAGCGACACCAGCGGCCGGGTGCTCACCGGCTCGATTTCTGGGGCATCCAACTGACCTTCCCGCCACTGTTCGACCCAGGCCCGAACCTGGGGAATATCGGCCGGATTAGCCAGATAGATGTGCTGCTGGCCATCCACCATCACTACCCGATGAGCGATACGATGTGCCCATAATTGTTGTGTGATCGGCGACAGGTCGACCGTCGCGCCTGCTACCAGTACCAGCAAAGCTTCCATCAGCGCTCGTTTTTTTCCACTCTGACCCAGGTAAATTTACTGGGTTGCAATTGATGTTCGGTATCCATGCGGTAAGCAACCAGGCGGCCATATTTGACCGCACTGTAATCAATGCAGGCCAGGTTGCTGCTTAACGGCGAGGGGATACCTGCCATCCAGTAATGACCAAAAAACAGCGGCTTTTCCTCAGCACTGTAAAACAACAGCTGACGTTTTTCCGCGTCACTCAGCAGCGAATGCTGCAGGTCATCTGGCAGTGGATCCGGTTGAAAAAGGACATCACTGTAGCGACTCGGTTCATGCTCCCAGAATTTGGTGCGAAAAAACTGCCTCACAAAACCATCCTTGGCGGTCATGGAACGTCCTTGCGGTAATTTCAGCGATGTACCGCGTAGCATCCGATCCAGGAACTGATGCAAGAAACTGGACGTATCAACCGATTCCACCAGCAAATCACGATCCAGCTGGTTACCACCATAGCGGGCAATATATTCCGCAATCATGTCGCTGTCCCAACAGGCATGCACCACACGAAAATGGTCGTATTCGGCAAATAGCGGCCGTTCCAGAAACCAGTCGAGCATTTCGTTCAACTCTTGTGGATAATTGGCAAACTGCTCCATGGTGGCTTCGACGATGCGGGTATTACGACGGGTATGCTCGCGTAAAAACGGCTGACGCATACCGGCCGGTGCTTTGGTGCAATAGGTAATCAGATTGTATTCATGATTCCCCATCAGCATTTCTGCTTCACCGGCATCGACCATGTTCTTGACAATTTCGCAGGCCAGGCGGATGTGCGGGCCACGATCAACCACATCACCAACAAAGACTGCCTTGCGGTTATTGTGACGATAAACACCGTGCTGCTTGCGGTAGCCCATTTGCTCAAGCAAAGTTACGAGGGTCTGCCCACAGCCGTGTATATCGCCGATCAGGTCATATCCCTGATGCATGTTCAGTCTCCAAGGTTACTGCTCCAGCCCAGTTTGGTGCGGCAGATTTCGTAGAAATTATGCCCTTTGGGGTGAATCAACTTCAGCTTGTGCGCTTTTTTGCGAATGGTAATGGTATCGCCCGGCGCGCATGGAATATGGGTCTGGCCATCACAGCTGAGCGTCGGGTAAATATCCAGGTCGCCATCAACATGGATTTTGATTTCGCTTTTGCCATCCACCACAATCGGCCGACTCGACAAGGTATGAGGAAACATCGGCACCAGCACCAGCGCATCCAGCTTGGGATGCATAATCGGCCCGCCTCCCGACAACGAATAAGCCGTAGAGCCGGTTGGCGTCGAGACAATCAGGCCATCCGAACGCAGGTTGTATACATACTGCCCTTCAATATACAGATCGAAGGCAATCATTCTGGCCGACTTGCCCGGATGTAATACCACGTCATTCAGGGCAGCGGCGGCACCAATCGGATTGCCATCGCGCTTGACCTCGGCATCCAGCAAAAAGCGCAATTCGCTGGTGTACTCGCCCTGTAAAACGGCCAGCACCTCATCACACATGCCTTCGTCTGGACTGATGTCGGTAAGAAAACCGAGACGCCCACGGTTAATCCCCAACACCGGAATATGATATTTGGCTAATGCGCGGGCAGCTCCCAGCAAACTGCCATCGCCGCCGACAACAATCACCAGATCACAAATCTCACCCAGCAAATTAACCTTGCTGACCTGCATATTGTGACCTGGAATCACCTCGGCAATACGATCGTCCAGAATGACGTAGTACCCTTCATCAGTCAGAAAGCGGGACAATCGCTTGACGGTTTCAATGACCTTGTTACTGTTCAGGCGGCCAATCAGGCCTATATTGCGGAATTCTTCCATCACCCTAACCCAAGTCGTTGTTATCGATGCGGCCTGTACCCGGCGCTGTTATGGTACCCAATCCTGCCAAACTGATACTGCCAGTGTCGGGAATATAAAGGGGACATCTATTTAATCCTGCACGGCTCTGCGCGAGTGTTGCCGTTGTTCAGGGCAAGGCAGCGAAAGGACGCGTCCTTTTCACATTCGTCAACACCGCACTGGACGGCGGCAACCTGCGCCCTGCAGGGGCTGCCGGATGATCTCGACTCTGTGTCGCCGACGTTTGACGTGACCCGTCAGGCCTGCAAGTCGGCTTCGTGATTCGACACCATCCGCTAGCCCAGAGTGAGCACCGGATTAAATAGATGTCCCCTAAAGTGCGCGATTTATATCACAGCAACTACCAAAAGGCTTGTTGACCTGACGCATGCAAACGCCTGACGACCCCTTTTTCCAACTGACTGACAAGCATCTGCGTGATCTGACATGGGCGCTGGTGTCACCATCGCTGCTCGACTGCTCCTGGTCGGCCGCACAGCCACAATGGTTTTCCCAGCTGCAGCAGCAAGCCGGTTCGCCTGCCAGTTGGCCGCGTATCAAGCACTCCAAACACAGTCGTCTGGGCCTGATATTCGAGTCGCTCTGGCACGAATGGTTGCAACACAGCAACTGGCGCTGGGACGCCAACATCCAGATTTCCCAGTATGGCCGTACATTAGGTGAGCTTGATTTGCTGATCGATACTGGTGAGCAGCACTGCCATATTGAACTGGCGCTGAAGTTTTATCTTGGCATCGGCAACGACTGGATTGGCCCCAATCGGCGTGATCGACTGGCCAACAAAATACGTCATACCCGTGAACAACAGTTGCCGCTGTCTCGCCTGGCTGAAGCACAGCAGCAGCTGGCAGCAATGGGCTGGCACCCCACAGACTCCGAAGCGGTGTTTCGCGGCTGTCTGTTTTATCCTGCCGACAGCACCGTTACGGCGCAACTTCCGCAAGAAGTCAATCGACTGCATTGGCAAGGCCGCTGGTGTCACGCCAGTGCCGTGCCAAACCATATCACCGAAGGCTTCTGGGTAATTTTAGCGAGAGACGAATGGCTCAGCCCGGTACTGTCGCCAATTGCTGCCAGTGCTGCCGATGTCGTCCAGCTGCTCGGCTGCCATTTTCGTCACTTGCAGGTTCCGCTCTGCCTTGCTCGGGTAAAACCGCTGCAGCAACAGTCAACCGGGCAGCAGCAATGGGCCGAACAGCAACGCTGGATGGTGGTTGCGGATCGTTGGCCAGACTGATTTTGCTCAGCAGTCAATGTCCAAGCCGATACCCCGTCGCCCCTGCAAACCACCACCATGAATCAGCAATACGGATTTGCCCTGCCAAAGTGACTGCTGCTGCAAAAAAGTCTCTACCAGAGCAGCGCCATACACAGGGTCAAGCGGCAAACCCTGCTGATCGAAAGCAAGAATACGTTCCCGCAACACGTCGGATTGCGCCCCGAACCGGCGCGCCACAGAGGCAACAAGCTGCCATTGCCTGCCAGCGAACTCTTGCTGCCAACGCCGTTCCATAGCACCGTCATCAGCCACAGTATTCACCGCCATCAGCACCACATGCGGCGGCAAACGCGGCAGCAGATGTGCTGCGGTTGTGCCGCTGCCAACGGCCAGCCAGACCTGATCATATCGGCTGCAAACCCTGGCAAGCTCATCAAACGCCTGCCCACCAGGATCTTTGCCGTTCTCCAGAACGGCCAGCGCCCCTCTAGCAGTCAATAAAGCACCGCCTTCACCCATAAAATAGCTGTCTGTCACGCGTGACCAATGACGCTGCCAAGCCTGGTGATAGCGTTGCCGGTATTCAACTTTGGACAGAAAGACCAACTGCATACCCCAGTCGGCGCAATCCTGCAGGGTTGCGGTCAGCGGCAGATGTTCATAACCACGGATCAGGCCGGTAGTTGGTATTCCCAGGCGCTGCCCCAGAAAAGCCACCGCATGCAGGTGATTCGACCAGACACCGCCTGGAGTAATCCAGCCTGGCTGGCGACTCGCCTGCCAAGGCTGCCAGTGACACAAGAGTTTGAACAGTTTATTGCCCGACAGTACCGGATGAATACGATCCAGCCGCAATACAGCAACCCCGGAGACATCCATTCCGGCAATCTCCGGAAAAGGCTCAACGTTCAGGCAGCGACACAGAGACAAAAATGATTCAACAGCCGTGAGACAATCCGTGCAGGAGCAAAACACCAGTAAAAACCACCCTCAATATTTGCGTTTTTCCTCCGGATCCGACGGAATTCCGTGAGGGTCTCGCTCAACATCCGCTTCACGGGACAGTGCTTGCGACAATTTATCTTCTTTTATCAGACCACCATTAAAGAGGGCATTGGTACGTTCCGACAAGTCCCGGATACGTTCGTTTTTTTCCGGGTACTGCAAATCAAATTCAATCAACAACTTGCGTGCTGCCTTGTAGTAGCCACTGGCGGTAACCACATCGCCACGCGCTGCCGCCACATCTCCCTGGGCAGTAAAGGTATCGACCTCCCGCTCCAGCAACGTCAGCCGTAAATAACGACGATATTCGTTCAACGTGGTGGCCGATATCTGCTTGCGCTTCGCCATCGCCCCCAGTGCTTTCAACACCCGGCTGAACTGCTGTTTGGCAAAGCGGATTTCACGATCACTCTTGAGTACAATTCTGGGTTCCTTGTTCTCCAGTATCTTATGTCGCAGGGATTCGATATCAACTGGTGGCAGTGCCTCAGAGTCAACTTGAACCTTGCCCTCTGGCCGGGTTTCACGCGCCAGCTGATACAGCTGTTCGACCCGTTCCAGCACCAACAGCTGCAGCTCTTGAAGGTTGTCCACCACCATCAGAAATTCCAGCGCTTCTTGCAATTCTTCTGCCCTGCTGGCAATCAGACGGGCTTGCATCCGTTTCGACTGCTGCTTCTGCTGATGCCGACCGTAAAACACCATTCCCAACATCAACAGAGCTATCGGCAGTGCAAGCGCAATGACCATTCCAATCGCAGACATCTGAAACCAACCTCCGGCCCCACGGCGGTGGGAAGTGAAATAAAAGCACAGCCGGATCTTGTCAATAATACAACCTGCCAGCGTGACCTTCAGGGGACATCTATTTACCGAGTCGGAATCATCCGGCAGCCCCCGCAGGGCGCGGGTTGCCGCCGTCCAGTGCGGTGTTGACGCATTTGAAAAGGACGCGTCCTTTCGCTGCATTCGCCGCCTTGCCCTAAAGAAGGGCAACACTCGCGCAGAGCCGTGCAGGATTAAATAGATGTCCCCTTCAGTCTAGCAACGATTGGCCAGGGTGCAGGAAACAGCTGGGTATCCACCTTCCACAGGCCGGGCAAAAAAACGATATTTGACCTGCGAATCTGTCCCACTCTCTGCCACTGAGAATGGATTATATAGAGAAGTTCCTTGCTTCAGGCTTGACCAGACCCTGGGGTCTACCTATAAAGTGTCGCGACTACTGGGATGAGTTAACACGTTTTTTAAGGGTAAAGCGGAGAATATGGGCAGATCGCTGGTAATTGTGGAATCGCCTGCCAAGGCGAAAACCATCAATAAGTACTTGGGTAAGGACTTTATCGTCAAGTCCAGTATCGGCCATGTGCGCGATTTGCCTACATCCGGTTCCGCATCGACAAGCGACCCGAAAGAGCGCGCCAAACAGGCCGCCCTGACTCGCAAGATGTCACCGGAAGAAAAAGCGGTCTACAAAACCCGCAAAGCCAAAGAGCAACTGATTAATCGCATGGGGATCGACCCCGAGCATGGCTGGAAAGCCCATTATCAGATATTGCCTGGCAAGGAAAAAGTCGTCGACGAACTGAAGCGTCTGGCCAAGGATGCCGACCAGGTCTATCTGGCGACGGATTTGGACCGCGAGGGAGAAGCCATCGCCTGGCACCTTCGTGAGATTATTGGCGGTGAAGACAAGCAGTACCGTCGCGTGGTGTTTAACGAAATCACCAAAAAAGCCATTCAGAAAGCGTTTGAACAGCCTTCCGACCTGAACATGAATCGCGTCAATGCCCAACAGGCACGACGTTTTCTCGACCGCGTAGTGGGTTTCATGCTGTCGCCCTTGCTGTGGAGCAAAATTGCCCGTGGCCTGTCGGCCGGACGGGTTCAATCCGTTGCCGTACGCCTGATTGTTGAGCGCGAACGCGAAATCCGCGCCTTTATTCCGGAAGAATACTGGGAAGCCTTTGCCAACCTCAGCACCGACGCCGGTGAAGTGCTACGTGCGCAGTTGATTAAATATCAAGGCAAGGAATTCCGCCCGACCAACGAAGCCGATACCACCATCTTGGTGGACCAGCTGCGCCAGCTGCCCTTCTCGGTCAGCAAACGCGAAGACAAACCCACCAGCTCCAAACCGGCTGCGCCGTTTATTACGTCAACGTTGCAGCAGGCCGCCAGCACTCGCATGGGTTTCAGCGTTAAAAAAACCATGACGCTGGCCCAACGTCTGTACGAAGCCGGTTACATTACCTACATGCGTACCGACTCTACCAACCTCAGTCAGGATGCCGTTGCCAGTGTGCGCGACTATATTCAGGACAAGCTCGGTAATGAATACCTGCCAGAACAACCCAGAATCTACAGCAGCAAGGAAGGGGCACAGGAAGCGCATGAAGCCATTCGGGTTTCTGATGTCGCATTACGTGCCGCCGATCTCAGCAGCATGGAGCCGGATGCCCAGCGTCTTTACGACCTGATCTGGCGCCGCTTTGTGGCTTGCCAAACCGCCGATGCAAAATTCACCAGTACCAGCATTACCACCAGCGCCGGCGACTTTGAATTAAAAACCCGAGGCCGAGTGATCCGCTTTGATGGCCATCTGCGAGTACTGACCTCCGGCGGTGGCAAGGATGATGACGTGTTGTTGCCAGACGTCACCGAAGGTGATCACCTCAATCTCGTTGAGTTGGAACCCAAACAGCACTTCACCAAACCCTCACCGCGTTTCTCTGAAGCCGCACTGGTAAAAGAACTCGAAAAGCGGGGTATTGGCCGACCGTCGACCTACGCCTCGATTATTTCCACCATTCAAGAACGTGGCTATGTCAGCCTTATGGGACGTCGTTTTTACGCTGAAAAGATGGGCGACATTGTTACCAGCCGCCTGGTTGAAAACTTCGACGACCTGATGGACTTTGGTTTTACCGCCAGCATGGAAGAAAAACTCGACCATATTGCCGACGGTGACAGCAACTGGACTGAAGTACTGGATAATTTTTACGGCGGCTTCCAGAAAAAACTGGACAGTGCCGGTGAAGATGGCGGTATGCGTCCGAATACCCCGGTCGATACCGACATCCCCTGCCCGACCTGTGGTCGTCATATGCAAATTCGTACCGGCTCTACCGGCGTCTTTCTTGGCTGCTCTGGCTACTCACTGCCGCCCAAAGAACGCTGCACCCAGACACTGAACCTGATACCCGGCGAAGAAGCCATCTCCGCCGACGAAGACGAAGAAGCGGAAAGCCGTCGGCTGATGGAAAAACGCCGCTGCCCGATCTGTGACAGCGCCATGGACAGTTATCTGCTGGACGAACAGCGCAAGGTACACATTTGTGGCAACAACCCGGATTGCAGCGGCTTTGAGGTTGAAAGTGGCCAGTTCAAAATCAAAGGCTATGACGGCCCCACACTCGATTGCGACAAGTGCGGTAGCGAAATGCAGCTCAAATCGGGTCGCTTCGGCAAATACTTTGGCTGCACCAACAGCGAATGTAAAAATACCCGCAAGCTACTGAAAAGTGGCGAAGCCGCACCACCCAAAATGGATCCGATTCCAATGCCGGAGCTGCAGTGTCAGAAAGTAGACGACACCTACGTTTTGCGTGATGGCGCCTCCGGCTTGTTCCTGGCCGCTAGCCAGTTTCCGAAAAACCGCGAAACCCGTCCACCGCAAGTACAAGAACTGCTAGCCCACCAGGCCGAACTGCCGCAAAAATATCATTACCTGCTGGATGCACCACGAACCGACAAGGACAACAATCCTGCCGTCATTCGTTACAGTCGCAAAAGCAAAGAACAATACGTGATGTCAGAAGTGGAAGGTAAGGCCACGGGTTGGTCAGCCTGGTACACAGACGGAAAATGGACTGAGGAAAACAAGAAAAAAAGCCCAGCCAAAAAGACGACAAAAGTCGCTGAAAAATAGTCGCTGCTTCACACTTTAGACTGAACCGGCAAACTCTCGATCTAGGAGTTTTGCCGGATTCAAATTTCTTTGTTTGATTGCTAACTTCACCTTTCCAGCCAACAAGGAGATGTTGAAATGCAATCATTCAAACCCGCCATGATTACCCTGCTGATGGCCCTGTCGTCCGTTGCCTGCAGCGAACCCGCCAATAGCCAGTCCTCCAGCACTGCCGTCACACCCAACGCTGATCTCTCGGTAACACTGCAACCACCACAACAGCCCCTGCAGACGTCCATCGTACTGGCAGCCAACGATTCCCCAGCCAAAACCACAAACGCCATTGAAACAACCACAGAGAAAGCCGCAACCATCAGCAAGATCAATATCAATACCGCCAATGTGGCTGAATTGACCCGCATGACCGGGATCGGCGCAGCCAAGGCTGAGGCGATTGTGCGCTACCGGCAGGAAAATGGCCCCTTTGCCACTGTCGAAGACCTGGCTCAGGTACGTGGTATCGGCTCCGCCACGATAGAAAAAAACCGCTGGCTGGTTACGACCAAGTAACCCCGTCTGGCTGCACAACAAACGGGGATCAAGCCGTACCCCGTGTTGTATCAGACATACCAATACGACTATGCCCCAACACCCAGAAGCTGAGCAGGCGATAGATGAAATAACAGATAAATCCGGCAAACAAGGTATCACTGAGGAAATGCCCGCCCTGGGTTATTCTCACCAGACTGACCCCTACCCCCACCGCAATACCGAGCCACAACCAGACCCGGCGCCGGGTCCACCAGGCAAACACCATCAACCAGAATCCCATCGCCGAATGACCACTGACAAACGAACGGCACTTGCCATGGCATTGATCAGCGATAACAAATGCCGGACTGAATCCACTTTCGCCACCAAATTCGACCACCTGTTTCGGGCGCGGTCGCTCGAAACCCTCCTTGAACACCGAATGCACCAGCAGACCAGGCCCTATCAATAGGGTCAGCAGTAAAAACAGCCATACCCGCCGCTGACTGGAGGGCAGCCCATGTGACCAGAAAGTTAATCCCAGCCCCATCAACAACAGGGGTACCAGAGCATAAGGCAGATACCGAAACAAACCATACACCGCGAGATTGAGTGGATTGTCGCGGTAAGGCCAGCTGGCTGAATCACTATCGTAAAACCAATGGCTGACAGCAAGATCCAGCCCCGGCCAAAGCCAAAAGAGCAGAACCAGCAATAGAAAAAGCAACCAATCGACATGCTGTTTCAGAAAAAACACGTTTTACCACCTCAAACAGATAAATGCGGCGCAAAGCATAGCGGCAACCACAACGCAAAAGCCACCAAATCACTCCGGCGAATCCTCGACAGTACTCCCTGGCTCGGTCACCAGGGTCAGAGTCGGCAAATGCAAAATGTACCAGCTGACTCCCAGTCCAATCAGCGGCAACACCACTTTTGGGGCCAATGAGTTCAGTAATACGAAAGCAGTCACCAGCAGTGACGTCCACATCAGCAGTAAGGTATAAATCTTTGCTTTCATTGGCATACCTTTACCATCCAGGTAATAAAGCAAGTACTTTCCCAAGGTTGGATGCCCGATCAGCCAGCGATAGAAAGTTGGCGAACACCGAACAAAACAGCCAGCCGCCAGTAACAAAAATGGCGTGGTGGGTAAAACCGGCAGAAAAATCCCCGCTGTTCCCAGCGCCACGGCCAACCATCCCAACAGCATCAGCAGCCAGCGTAATAGCGGATTAGCCACCTGATGGCGCAGTCTTGTATCTGGTGTTTTAACAAACGATTCGGGCGATTCAGGAACAGCCATGGGTTCAGCCCCCGTCATAAAAATCTGAGTATAGCCTGCTGGCTATAGCCATCCAGAGGGAAGCTCCTTCTGCTGTAAAGCTAGAGGGAACCGTCAAAGTACCGGCTGAAATTGACCCGTCGTTACACACACCGGACAATGGCTGCAGCCTTGCAGCGGGTGCACCATCCCGCAGCACAGTCCAATCGCAGTGATCCCCAAGATACCCTTGGCAACAAACAGGATTTCCGATGAAAACGACACTGGAACAGTGGCGCATGTTCAAGGCAGTAGTTGACCATGGTGGTTACGCCCAGGCGGCCGACGCCATTTTCAAAAGCCAGTCCACCATCAGCTACGGCGTGCACAAACTACAGGAGCAATTGGGAATCACCTTGCTGGAAGTGGAAGGCCGCAAGGCGGTGCTGACAGAACACGGGAAAGTGATGCTGCAACGGGCAACCCGGTTGCTGGAACAGGCGGAAAGCATGGACAAGGCGGCTGATATTTTGCAACAAGGTGTCGAGCCTGTCATACGACTCGCACTGGATATGATTTTCCCTTATGAACGGCTTTTTTGCCTGTTGCACGACTTCTCCAGTCACTTTCCCGACACCCGGGTTGAGTTAACCGAATTTGTTATGAATGGTGGCAACGACATGCTCGAACGAGGGGAAATTGATCTGCTGGTGACTCCGGTGTTGCCCTCTGGTCACCAAGGCCAACTGATCCACAGAGAACAGTTTGTTGCCGTCAGCAGCCCGGATCACCCGCTGCAACAAGGCCGCAAGCTGACTTACGACGATATTACCGAATATCGCCAAATTGTGATGCGAGACAGCAGTCGCCAACGCCAGGACTCCGGCTGGCTGGGTGCCCACCAACGCTGGACGGTGTCCCATACCTATACCAGTTTGAACATCGTCCGCCGGGGACTGGGTTATGCCTGGCTGCCACTCAGCTGGATTGATAATGATCTGCAGCAAGGAACCCTCAAACCGTTACCGATGGCAACCGATTGCAGCCGCTACGAAGACCTGTTCCTCATCGTCGCCAGTCCGGGCAGTGCTGGCCCGGCCACCCGTTACCTGCAGTCGCTGTTGGGACTCTGCTCGGATCACATAAATAATTCCTGAATGTCACCGATCCCGTCAGACTGCTGACGCTTCCATGAAACTGGCAGGTGTACTTATTGGGGCGGTGCAATAGGAGCGACATAAGGGCACTCCGGCAATTTGGTACAAATCCAGAAATACTGCCCGGCAAACTCGCCGGTGGTCGCCAATGACAGTTTCAACGGTGATTGACAACGGGGACAGGCATTTTTGTGCTCCGAAGCCGGCGTGGCTTTTTTATCGACAACCTCTGCTGCGCCAGAGGTTGCAGCGCTTTTATCGACGTCTTCGTGAGTTTCGGCAACACTGTCTTTTGCCACGGCGACGGCGGCGACGTCCTTCTTCTTCACCACGACCTCGTCAGCCTCAGCCAGTGTGGCTTCTTCAACATCGTCGTCGGAATCCACCTGCCGGTACTGGGAAATACCTTCATCCTGTTCATCAAACAGCGCATCCAGCTCCGCCGTTTGATGGCTGAGTGAACCTTCCATATAGCCACCACTCTCTTTCGGCAGCAAGTAATTCACCCGATCACGGATTTCCTTGATGGTATAGCCACGCTTCATATCCACCAGCAATACTGGCAAATTGGCCGACTCGGCGGACTTGCGCAACACCTCACGCTGTGCCTTGCGTAAACCTTCGCGCTCATTCATGCCGTCCAGCTCAATAACACCAATCACTGAGAAATCGCGGGAATCACACAAAACAAAATCAAAACGCTGGGTGGCCAGCTGTTCCGCCGCAAAATGGGATTCTTCAAAGTTGAGATCCGACCTTGGATTAAGAATATCTGACGCCCGGACTTTACAGAATATCTCGGTTTTGTCAGAAACTGACGTTTTGAGGTCACCATAAAACAGCCGTTCGAGCGGTGTCAGCAGCGGGCCTCCAGCCACGTAAGGGAAATTTTCATCATTGCGCCGCACGGGCGTGGCCACATTCACTTCTTCAATGGGACGCCGGATCCTGTCTTCCGGGATATTATCCCTGACAGGCTGATATGCGGGTGGCGGACGGCGATCCTGACTGGCGGCACCAGGTTGTTCCTTGCTTGGTGCATCACTGTTTGGTGTGTAATGGGCCTGGGGAGTAACGGGCACTTCTTTTCCCGTGGTTTTTGTGCTTTCCGGGTTATCTCCCGGAAACACCAGATCCTCGACGGACTGCCCGTCCATCTCGGCATCTTCGTCAAGAATTTCATCTTCCCTAGCAACAGGCATGGCAACAGGTACGGTAACTGGCGTTGGGGTGGCTCCCCCAGATGCGGGAACTGTGACAGCCGGCCCGGATTCAGTCTCTGAAGAGCTGGAGCTTTTGCGAGATGTCAGCGCCTGAACAGAAACCAGCACCACTGCCACAACCAAAGCAATTAGCACCAGTGCGATCAATAACACCAATATCTCGAGCACATCCATAGTACGGAAACCTCATAACTGACAGGTAATAAAACATTAATTGCCCAAAGGGTAGCCAGCCAGAATCACTAGGGAGACGCCAAAACAAAAACGCTCCTGCGGCAGTGATATTCACTCAACAAACTACACTCTGACAGCATAGCAGAAAGCACGAATCGTGCCTTGCAACAGAGCGGTAACAAAAATCCCCGGCCATTATCAGAGCCGTTTTACCTAACAACAACTGCCGATCGAAAAAACACCAAAACTTTACAATTAAAGACAAAAGTCCGAGATGTCATGCAAAACAGCCTCGGCAAACAGGTACAGCCAACGCTTCAGGCGGATTCGTTGACGTCGTTTCGCACCTTGTCTGCATGTGCTTTGAAAGGCGCGGCATAACGACATTCAGGGAAAGTACTGCAAGTCCAAAGCAGTTGGCCAGCAAATTTACCGGATTTTGGCTTGCGCTTTACCAGCGTCGCCTGGCAACGGGGACAGTGCGGTTCGACAGTAAGAGACGCCGGGCTTGCCTGCTTCAGCGAACGCCGAATAGCCTCGCGACCTACCCCCGATGCCCGTGGCAAGGTGTCTGAGGTAACACCGATTGATGTTGTGTCCGTCGCATTTACCAGACTGGCGGGCTCAGAGGCAGGTGTGGGATCATCCGTAACCGGGGCTGCTACACCACGCTCTTCCACCCATTCCAAGCCAAGATCGCTGGAGAAATCAGCCACAAGGTTTTCTGGCTGCTGCTCATTCACCAGTGCAGACAGGGAAAATGGATTTGCTGCTTGCCCATCATCTGAATCCATCCTTTCCGTTGTCAGCATGTCATCACCAGGTAAGGGCGGCACCAGCAAGGTTGATGGATACTGACTCTCCGTACCATTCCGCTGAGCACCGGACGGGTCAGCTGAGAAAGAAGACGTAACCGATGGGTAACCGGCCAACTCCCGGATTTCCTTGATCGAACTCCCCCGCCGAGCATCCACCAGCATTATTTTCACGTCTGCCGCCTGACAGGCAGCAGTCAGGAACTCGTTCCGTTTCTGCCGCTCGTCATTACTTTGGGAGGCATTATCCAGCTCAATAACGCAACGCACACTCAGATCGTCCGGATCACATAATACAAAGTCGAATTCCTTTTGTACGATGCGGTCAAAATGGAAGCGCCAGATTTTGGGATCCAGTCCGGAACGGGGCTTGATCACATCCACTACTCTCACCTTGCACAAGATCAACGCCGATTTTCCTAACGCCGATTGCAATACGCCATAAAAAGAGTACTCAGCAGGCGACAACACCGGGCCAACTGCAACATAAGGCAAGTCACTCTCTGACGCCCGTCTGATAAATCCTGTCCAGACAATAAAACCAACAGCAACCAGAATGGTTACACCCAAGCCGACGATCAGGTAATCCATGCGTATCTCCGCTGTATATTTCGAGCGAACTTTACAAAAAATTACTACTAATAAACACCCGGAGAGTGACGTTCATATGAATAACCGGACAAAACGTAAAAAGTACACAATCTGGGGCCACAGCAAGCTCTGGAACTCGGAGTGGTTTTTCAATCTCACGACGATATCATGGTGATTTTTGCACCATATTGGCGCAAAAATATTGTTTTGGCCCTCCATACCGGTCGATTCCCATAACAAATTAATACAACAAAACCCCCTGAAATAGCTCAGCCACCACATCACTCAAATACAAAAAGCCTCAGGGCAAGGCGGCATGACAGCAAACCCGCACTGTCTACGTCAGCCACTTTCACAGGAAGACAGAGCAGGTACCATGCTTCCGATACGACATTGGCATAAAGATCGCTTGCAACTCTGCTGTTAATTCAGTGAAATAGTCCATCAAATAGACGGCTAGGGTTCCGGCAGCAGCGTGCTGTGACTGGTCCGAGAGCCGTCGACCTCACCGATGTGGCAACAGTGCGCCTGCACTGCCTGACACCTGATCGGAGGTTACACGGCGGGATAAAAGCCCGGGAGACATGCAAAACAGTCTGGTGACTGTTCTGCCGGAGGTCTGGCGTTTTGGCAGACCAATGTTTCAAGCCGTTAACCCTGATTCAGGAGTGTACATGCCATTTGCTATACCCCGTATTTTCCGATACCTCCCAGAACATCCGACCAGCAGCGATTCGACATCCTTTTGTCTGAGTTCATACTTACTGCGAATTACCCGCATCCAACAACCAGCACTGGCCTCGCGCCATGCCGTTTAAGGAGAACCCGATGAGTCCCTTTCAATCTGGCCCAACCCTTTATCAGGACACCCTGACTGGCGGCAGCCACTGGTCGATGCGGGTACGTAAAGGCACCCTGCTGACCCTGACCGATCTGGAAGGCGGTGCCAATGTTGGCCTGCTGCTGTACAACCCCAACGACCTGCTGGAGAAGTACAACGCCCCCGACAGTCTGAAGTGCCAACATACCTTCAAACTCACCCAGGGCCATTGCCTGTACTCCGATATGGGCCGCGTCTTAGCCTCCATTGTCGAGGACGACTGTGGCTGGCACGACACCGTCTGCGGCAACATGAACAAAACCATGCAGGCCGAACGCTGGCCGCCGGTAACGTACCAGCAGGGACGCAATGACTGGACCCAGAATGGCTACGACAGCTTTATGGTCGAGCTAGCCAAGTACGGCCTCAACCGTAAAGACATGGCCGCCAACCTCAACCTGTTCAGTCAGGTGTTTACCGACGACGAAGGTAACCTCAGTTACCAGCCCGCTGGCAAAGCGGGTGACTCCGTTACCCTGCGCTTTGAAATGGACACCCTGGTGATTCTGCATACCTGCCCGCACCCGATGGCCGCTCCTGCGACCGGCTTTGCCGCATACCCGCGCAAACCGGTGCAGTACGCCCTGGCCAAGGCAATGCCGTTGGCAGACAACGACAACTGCAAGAATCACTGCCCGGAAAACCAGCGCGGATTCCAGAACACCTTGTTATACACATTCATGGACTGACATCCGTCTGAGGAGCAAAGATTATGATTAAAGCAAGCACGCTGCACCCGGACGACGCCAGCTTCCGCCAAACCGTCGCTGCCGGAGACTATTTCCTGCACCGTATTGAAGCCGGTCAGACCCTTCGTATTCTCGACCTCGAAGGCAACCAGGCCGCCGATACGCTGTTCTACAATGCCGACGATGTCAGCGAACGCTACAGCGCCATGGACACCATTCGCGAACAGGGCAACGTCTACCTGACCGCCGGTTCCATCCTGCGCACCAACGACAACAACCCGTTACTGGAAATCGTCGCCGACACCTGTGGCCGCCACGACACCCTCGGTGGTGCCTGTGCCACCGAATCCAACACCGTGCGTTACGCACTGGAAAAAAAATGCATGCATGCCTGTCGCGACAGCTGGATGCTGGCCATCAACGAGCATGAAGAATATGGCCTCGACAAAGCCGACATCACCCACAACATCAACTTCTTTATGAACGTCCCGATCACTGCCGACGGAGGCCTGACCTTCGCTGATGGCATCTCCGGTGCCGGTAAATACGTTGAATTAAAAGCCCTGAAAAACACCCTGGTGCTGATCTCCAACTGCCCACAGTTGAACAACCCGTGTAACGGTTATAACCCGACCCCCATCGAAGTGTTGGTGTGGGAGTAACCCAGGCGGCCAAACTGCAGGATGTAATCGCCGCAGGCGTATTACATCCAGTATTGGGTAAAAGCCAACCAGCACCGAAAAAAACCGGCGGGACGACCCGCGCTGGTTCCAGAATATTCGCAGGACGGCCTGCGAGCTGAACAACGGAGCCTGAACGCTCATGCTGACCAAAGTACTGATTGCCAACCGTGGCGCCATCGCCTGCCGTATCATCCGCACCCTGAAAAAACTGGGTATTGGCTCAGTGGCCGTTTACCACCAGCAAGACCAACACTCCCTGCATGTACAACAGGCCGATGAAGCCGTTTGTCTCGGTGAAGGCCCGGTCACTGCCACTTATCTGAACCAGGATCGTATACTGGCAATCGCCCGCCAAACCGGTGCCAATGCCATCCACCCCGGCTACGGTTTCCTCAGTGAAAACCCCGATTTTGCCAGTGCTTGCAGTGCAGCGGGCATTTACTTTCTTGGCCCTCGCCCGGAGCACATGACCGCCTTTGGTCTCAAGCACAGCGCCCGCACCCTGGCCGAACAGAATAGCGTGCCACTGCTACCCGGCACCGAACTACTCACCGACCTCACCGCCGCCCGCGACGCTGCCAAACACATCGGCTACCCGGTGATGTTGAAAAGCACCGCCGGTGGTGGCGGTATCGGCATGCAACTGTGCTACAGCGACCAGGAACTGAGCGGAGCCTGGGATAGCGTCAAACGCCTGAGCGCCAACAACTTCGCCAATGACGGCGTGTTTCTGGAAAAATTCGTCGAAAAAGCCCGCCACATCGAAGTGCAGGTCTTTGGCGACGGTAACGGCAACGTCATCACCCTGGGTGAACGCGATTGCTCCTTGCAGCGTCGCAACCAGAAAGTCCTCGAAGAAACCCCAGCCCCTGGCCTGACCGATGCCCAACGCCAGCAATTGCAAACCACCGCCCGACGCCTGACTGCTGCCGTAAACTACCAGAGTGCCGGTACTGTCGAGTTTATTTTTGATGCCGCCAACGGCCAGTTTTACTTCCTCGAAGTGAATACTCGCTTACAGGTAGAACACGGTGTCACTGAAGAAGTCTATGGCGTTGATCTGGTGGAATGGATGGTACGTCTACCAGGCGTTCAAGCCGGTAAAGACAACCTGCACCTCGATCAATACCAGGCCACGCTTCAGCCTGTAGGCCACGCTATTCAGGCCCGTATCTACGCCGAAGACCCGGCACTGGATTTCCAGCCGTCTGCTGGTTTATTAAGCCGCGTTGAATGGCCAGATGCGGTTGAGCAAGGTCGTTTAAGAATCGATACCTGGGTCGAATCCGGCACCACCGTGCCAGCGCTGTTCGACCCCATGCTTGCCAAAATCATCGTCACGGCCGACAGCCGTGCACAGGCGCTTGCTGGTCTGTCACAAGCACTGGCAAGCAGTGAACTGTATGGCATCGAAACCAACCGCGCCTACCTGCGCGATATTCTGGCCGACCAGCGCGTCAATAATGGCGATGTTTACACCCAGCTGCTGAAAACCCTGCACCATGCACCGCTCACTCTTCAAGTCATCGCCGCAGGCACTCAAACCACCATTCAGGACTTACCCGCTCGTATCGGTTATTGGGACATTGGCGTACCGCCTTCCGGCCCCTTCGACAGCTACTCGTTTGAGCTGGGTAACCGTTTACTGGGTAATGCCACACAGGACGCCGGGCTGGAAATCACCCTCAAAGGCCCGATCCTGAAATTCAACACCACCACGCGGGTATTGCTGGCAGGTGCTCACACCCAGGCCAAAATCACCCACGCGAACGGTGTGATCGAGATTCCGGAATTCTGGAAACCCATATCGGTGCAAGCCGGAGATATACTCGATACCGGCGCGGTCAGTGGTGCCGGTGCACGAGCGTACCTGTTAATAGATGGCGGATTGCAATGCCCGGACTACCTGGGTTCCAAATCCACCTTCACGCTGGGACAGTTCGGCGGTCACAATGGTCGCGCCCTGTTGCCAGGCGATGTCTTGCACCTGCAGTCCGTCAGCACACCCGCCATCAACCCAGCCATTGATGCCCTGTTGCCAGCAATTACCCACGAATGGCAATTACGGGTAATTTATGGCCCCCACGGTGCACCAGAATTTTTTACTGAAAGCGATATCGAACGCCTGTTTGAACACACCTACGAAATTCATTACAACTCCAGCCGCACCGGTGTACGGCTGATTGGCCCAAAGCCGGAATGGGCACGCACTGACGGCGGCGAAGCCGGCTTACACCCGTCCAATATTCACGATAACGCCTACGCTATCGGCACCATCGACTTCACTGGCGATATGCCCGTCATTCTTGGCCCCGACGGCCCCAGCCTGGGGGGCTTTGTCTGTCCGGCGACAGTCATCACCGCCGACCTGTGGAAACTGGGCCAGCTAAAAGCCGGTGACAAAATCACATTTATTCCGGTGTCGCAAACCACCGCCGTTGAACTGTTTAACCAGCAAGCCGCCAATCTGATCACCTTGACAGCCGCCAATGCGGTGACGGTGGAAGACTACCGTCCGGCCTCCCCTGTCGTCGCGAAAATCAGCACCGACAACCACCCGACGGGTGTTATCTATCGGCCGTCCGGCGACCGCTACTTACTGGTTGAATACGGCCCGTTACAACTGGATATTCGCCTGCGTTTTCGGGTTCACGCGCTGATGCAATACCTGCAAAGCCAGCCGATCAAAGGCTTGCAAGAACTCACACCCGGCATCCGTTCGCTGCAACTACACTACGACTCCACCGTATTGCCGCAAGACCAGCTGCTGGATTTGCTACAAGCCGCCGAAGGCCAGCTTGGTGACCTCGAAGGCGCCGAAGTGCCATCGCGTATTGTGCATCTGCCCTTGAGTTGGGACGATGAGGTATGCCGACTGGCAGCCGAGAAGTACATGCAATCTGTGCGCGCCGATGCCCCCTGGTGCCCGGACAACATCGAATTTATTCGGCGAATTAACGGCCTGGATTCGATTCAGGAGGTGAAAGACATCGTCTTCAACGCCAGTTATCTGGTGATGGGCCTGGGGGACGTTTATCTCGGTGCCCCGGTAGCAACACCGGTTGACCCATGCCATCGATTGGTTACCACCAAATACAACCCGGCCCGTACCTGGACGGCGGAAAACTCCGTCGGTATTGGCGGTGCTTACATGTGTATTTATGGCATGGAAGGCCCAGGTGGCTACCAGTTTGTCGGCCGTACCCTGCAAATGTGGAACCGCTACAAACAAACCAGGGAATTCACTCAGCCCTGGTTGCTGCGCTTCTTTGATCAGGTACGCTTCTACGAAGTCAGCCACGACGAACTCACCGACATTCGCCAGCAGTTTCCCCACGGCCAATACCCGATCAGGATTGAAGAAACCACATTCAACCTCAGCCAGTATGAAGCTTTTCTGGCGCAACAATCGTCCGGCATCAGTGCATTCCAGCGCGAACGCCAGAAAGCCTTCCAACACGAACTGGAAGACTGGAAACGTACCGGCCGCTTCAATTACGACAGTGAACCAGCTGCCACCGAACAGAAAGACGAACGCCCGTTAGCAGACGGTGAATTCAGCGTTGAAAGCCACATCGCCGGTAACGTCTGGCAATGTCTGGTAAAACCCGGCGATCTGGTGGCAGCCAACCAGCCGCTACTGATTCTGGAATCGATGAAAATGGAAATAGAAGTCTCCAGCCATCAAGCGGGTACCGTAGTGGAAGTAGTCAAGCAAGCCGGGCAAGGTGTCGCACCGGGCAGCCTGTTGGTGGTATTGATGAAAAATTAAGAACTTACTGGTACTGGCTCCTGCGCGTCTGCATGGAGCCCAGGTTGAAGCCCTGATCCGCTGAGCCTGCCAGGGGGCCTTCTCAATGATAGCCACGACTCCACCACTCTCTCGTCATACAAACCAACGGTGGAGACCCCTCCCTCGTGTGGGAGTAAGACCCTTGGCATCACACGTCGTACCCTGCTGTTCATCTTTGGTAAAATCATGCACTAATCTTGATGTAGGCCATTCGGGCACAGCATTATTTCCGTTTAACTGTCGTGGTTCCCAGACATGGATGCTTACTATGACCACCCCCGAAGGCACACAACCTGTTCAACAAAATCACCTATGGCAACACCCTCCGCAACTGCCACTGCGATCCCTGCAGGGCAGCTTCCAGATCACTTCCCATGGTTCAAGTATACCCATCGCCAAGAGCCATAAGCTGTTTCAGACATACCACGCGAGTAATAATACCGACACGGATACGTCTAATCCCTCTCTCATCGCCTGGTATTTACCACTTGATGATTTACGTCCCGACGTCCTCCTGCCATCAGGCAATATTTTTCAGTGCCGAATCCAGGGAGATTGTTGGTTGTTTAATCTACAAATCTGTGATCGATCTCTGTGTGATAGCGCCTGGATGTATGTTGAAAACGATTTGGGCACTGGCGTTAACGGACTGGTGGGTCTGGATGCAAGTCTATTCAGCATGGAGATTTGCTAACCCTGGCATTCTTGATGGCGGTACCGGAATCAGGCACAATCATGTGAATAAAAATACACAGTGAATATATTTTAATTCACAGATATAGGAATCACATCGCATGTTTGAGGATCTTCTGTACAGCCAGGACAAGGGCATTGCCTTGTTACAACTCAATCGACCGGGAGTATTGAATGCTATCCGGGTGCAGACCTATCTGGATCTGATTGCAGCACTGACTGCCGCAGAGCAGGATGAACAGGTTAATGTGATTGTATTAAGCGGGTCTGCCACGGCTTTTTCTGCCGGGAACGATCTCAGTGATTTGCTGCCTGGTGGTAATCTGTTCGCCGTCAAAGAAGGGGTCGCGGGTATTTTCCATACCCTGGCAGCCTTGACAAAACCACTGATTGTCGCACAAGAAGGTGTTGCTATTGGTATTGGTGCCAATATTCTGTTACACGCCGATCTTGCGTATGCGGGTAAAAGTACCCGTTACTCATTGCCCTTTGCCAAAATTGGCGTTACCTCTGAAGGTGCCTGCTCGGTTTTACTGGCTGAAGCCGTTGGCCCGAAAGTGGCGGCTGAATTATTACTGAGCGGACGTTTTTTCAGCGCCAGCGAAGCACAGCAATGGGGACTGTTAAACCAGGTCACCGAAGACGGTGAAGCCTTGGATAACGCCCTGGCGATAGCCCGACAAATTAGCAAGAACTCTCAAGGTTCTATCCGGGCGATCAAGCGATTGGCAAAGGAAGAAGGGCATGTCGAGCGGGTAGACCGTGCTGTTGCTATAGAAATGCAGCTGTTTGCTGAGCTGCTACAAACAGAAGAAACCCAGTTACGTATCAAGCAAGTGCTGAGCAAGCAATAACGTCAGCTGGTTGGTCGCGGGGGTTAAAGCAAGGCCCCATCATCGTTGCGAGGGGCGATCAATCGAACCCCTACTCGATTACGCCCTGAGCGTTTGGCATCGTAGAGGCCCTGATCAGCCCGATCAATAATAGGCTCGTAATGTTTTTCCGCCATCGAGCTGGCGATACCGAAGCTGGCGGTCAGGTGTTCAATCACAGGGAAGTGATGATTAAAAATTTCCACTCGCAGCTTTTCGGCAAGCTGCCTGGCCCCCACCAGATCGGTCATCGGACAGACAATAACAAACTCTTCCCCGCCCCAGCGTCCGACAATATCGATCTTGCGAATAAACTCCAGCAGCAATATAGCCAGCTCCACGATGACCTGGTCACCGACCGGGTGGCCATGGGTGTCATTAACGTTTTTAAAGTGATCGATATCCAGCATAACAATACTGAACGGGTGTCCAGAACGGTTGCTACGCTCCACTTCGCAGGTGAGTACTTCATCCAGCTTACGGCGATTATACAAACCCGTCAGGCGATCGGTAATCGCCAATCGCTCCAGTATTTCGGTCTCTTTACGTCGGACTTTCTCTCGGGTTTCCGAATCTACCAGCGCCTGGGTTTTCTGTTCCAGCTGGCTGCTCATACGATTAAAATTACCATACAAGCGATCGATCTCGGCAATGCCCACCGACGTCAGTTTTTCCATCACCAACTGGTCGCCCAACGAGCTGGTCAGATTGGACAAGCGCTCAATCGGATCCGCAACCCGTTTGGCCAAATGACGTGACTTGTTTTCCAGGTAGAGGAAAAACAGCACATAAAAAACCACCATGATGCTGATTGCCACAAAACCCACCTGATTACTGATGGAGTGTAATTCACTCATCGGCGCCAGCAATGTTGCTTGATCAACCAGGGTAATAATGTGCCAGCCGGTAGCAGGAATTCGCTGGCTATTCAGCAGATAATCAGCACCATTGATACTCAGACTGTATTGACCATTAGGACTGACATCATTCAGGACATCCGTCATTTTCCGGCGAATCTCATCGTTGCTACTTTTGAGCAGATTGAATTCTTCCGGTTTTTCTACCGTACGACGGATAGCAGATACAGCGACAGGGTGACGTAATTCTTTCAATTTCAGCAGCTGTTCCACACTTGGAGGCATAGCCAGAATCACACCATCATGATCCACCAGAAAGCGACTGGCCCCCCTGGGTAAATCAGCATCCAGAATGGCACGAACAAAGGTATCAATGGTGATATCCAGACCACTTACCCCTTCAAGAAAATCACCACGATATACCGGCACAACCACCGACACCAACCACCCCTGCCCGGCCGGATCCAGGTAGACGCTGGTCCAGACCGGCTTCCGCTCTGGGTTGTGTTTTTTATCCGCAAGAAAATAGAAGTTATAATCTTCCATATGCAGACCAGAGCCATACTGAACCGGTGCATTCTCCATAAACGGATATAATCGATTCATGTCATCCCAGGTATTCAGATACGCCTGAGATACCAATGGATTCTGGTTTACCAACGCTTTGAACATGGGGTCAAGCTGCTCAGAACACCAGGCTTTTCGAAGTACCGCCTCGGTTGCCGCAGTGCTGGCAGAGAAATAAAGCGATGCACCACCATTATCAAATGCCTTATACAAGGCACCGTTCGGATGGGTACGGAACAGTCCTGTCGGTACAACGTCCTTGCAACGCTCGGGATGGGCAAAAAAATCCTCATGTGCCCGTTGCATCAATGCCGCCATCCGGCTGACTTCCGCCAGCTGGCCATCAACCAAGTTGGCCTCACGAATACTAATGCCTTCAAGGTTACTGACAACTTCTTCAACAAACGCATTCTGATGATGGTCTGACAGATAGGCGTTTACGCCGAAGTACAATAATAACAACAGTAATTCGATGGCAAACAGGGGTACCAGAGAGCTGGTCAGAAAACTACGGTAGATTAAGCTCTGCAGCTTGATTGATCTCAGCATCACATTCGCGACCTCAATCGAGGCCTTCTGGATCCATGAAAGTTGATGGGAAGTTTAGATACGCCTGGTTACACCGTTCAGTATAACTTCATTCCGTATATATCCCCATACGAGTTTCACTACTTTCAGTCATTAGAAATAGTTGGCCAATTTTGTCCATATATATAGACCAAGCTTTTTGCAGAGGGATGATCCTGCCATCGGCTTCCTGTGCGGCAAGCGATGGTTATTCCAGAATCCATTCATATACGACTGGCACTCGCTACCCAATAGCGAATTTTGTTGCATTGCAGCTGCGCACAAAAAAGGCGGCCCGAAGGCCGCCCAGCTACAACACCCAAGTGGGGTGTGAACCCGTTACGAGAACTGGTTCATGGTGTTGTCTTTACCAGAAGCTTTCAGGGCGTTATCACCTGAGAAGTATTCCTTGTGTGCATCACCCATGTCAGAACCGGACATGTTCTGGTGCTTGACGCAAGCGATACCCTGACGGATTTCCTTACGCTGTACGCCCGCCACATAACCCAGCATACCGGCTTCACCGAAGTACTCTTTGGCCAGGTTGTCGGTAGACAAGGCCGCAGTGTGGTAAGTCGGCAGAGTAATCAGGTGATGGAAGATGCCCGCTTCACGAGATGCATCCGCCTGGAAGCTCTGGATACGACGATCGGCTTCGATTGCCAGCTCGGTTTCGTCATAGTCAACGCTCATCAGAGCCGCACGGTCGTAAGCAGAAATATCCTTGCCTTCAGCGGCAAAGGCATCAAATACCTGCTGACGGAAGTTCAGTGTCCAGTTGAATGACGGGCTGTTGTTGTAGACCAGCTTGGCATTCGGCACTTCCTTGCGGATCTCGTCCATCATTTCCTTGATCTGACCCACATGTGGTTTTTCAGTTTCGATCCATAGCAGGTCAGCACCGGCCTTGATGGCTTCGATACAGTCAAATACACAACGTTGTTCACCGGTGCCACGACGGAACTGGAACAGACCGGATGGCAAACGCTTCGGACGCAGGATCTTGTCGCCACGCTTGATCACCACGTCACCCTGCTGCATGTCGTCAATCGTGATTTCTTCACAATCCAGGAAGCTGTTGTAGATGTCGCCAGAATCACCTGGCTCATTCACAACGGCGATCTGCTTGGTCAGGCCAGCGCCCTGGGAATCGGTACGAGCAACGATGACACCGTCGTCAACACCCAGCTCCAGGAAAGCGTAACGCAACGCACGCAGCTTGGAGTGGAAATCGGCATGAGGAACCGTCACTTTGCCGTCCTGGTGACCACACTGCTTCTCGTCAGCAACCTGGTTTTCGATCTGCAGGCAGCAAGCACCCGCTTCGATCATCTGCTTGGCCATCAAGTAAGTTGCTTCTTCGTTACCAAAACCAGCATCGATGTCAGCAATGATCGGTACTACATGAGTTTCATGGTTGTCGATCTGGGTCTGAATGTCAGCAGCCTTGGCTGAGTCACCAGCTTCGTTCGCAGCATCCAGCGCACGGAACAGCTGATCCAGTTCGCGGGCATCGGCTTGACGCAGGAAGGTGTACAGTTCTTCGATCAGACTGGCAACCGCTGTCTTCTCGTGCATGGACTGGTCAGGCAGAGGACCAAACTGTGAACGCAGTGCAGCAACCATCCAGCCAGACAGGTACAGGTAACGACGCTTGGTGCTACCGAAGTGCTTTTTGATCGCAATCATCTTCTGCTGACCAATAAAACCGTGCCAGCACCCCAGAGACTGAGTGTACTGAGAGCTGTCGGCATCGTAGGCAGCCATGTCTTCACGCATGATCTTGGCAGTGTACTTGGCGATATCCAGACCAGTCTTGAACTTGTTCTGGGCACGCATACGTGCAACAGACTCTTCAGAGATACCTGACCAGCCAGCACCGGCGGCTTCTTTCAGGGCAGCAACAGCTTTGATGTCGTTTTGGTAAGCAGACATGGGTTCGTCCTTTGTCATATGCATTTTGGGGTATGCAGCGGATGGCTCCTGATCTGTTGCCGGATGCTCATCGCCGCTTGCCAATGAATACTATGGACATCGAACCCATAATTGAAATCAATAGGACGTATTCTTGCTATTCACCTAAAAAATACGCTACCAAGGTATCAACGATTACATCCAGAGTATCAGCTCCGGACTTTGACAAGGTGCTCTGCTGCTGCGGCTGCACTGGACCAGGCCCATTGAAAGTTGAATCCACCCAGATGACCGGTGACATCCACCACTTCACCAATAAAGTACAAACCTTGATGATTTTTGCTTTCCAGGGTTTTGGAAGACAACTCATCGGTATCGACACCGCCAAGGGCCACCTCGGCAGTACGATACCCTTCAGTGCCAGCAGGCTTGACCTGCCAGTGGTGAATACGTTGGGCCAGATCATCCATTTGTGCCCCATTCAACGCGGACAAGGGTTGATCGGCGGCGAATCCCACCGCAGCCAGCCAGCATTCGGCTATTTTTTGTGTCAAACGCTGACCCAGCCAGGTTTTGACCAGTTGCTTAGGGGTGGTGTGCTGGGCTGAGCGCAATTCCACCGCCGCATCAGCTTCTGGCAACAGGTTAATCGTCAAGCTATCGCCGGGCTGCCAATAGCTGGAAATCTGCAGCATCGCCGGGCCACTCAATCCCCGATGAGTAAACAGCATGTCTTCCAGAAAATGCTTGCCATGACAGCTGACATCAACACGGCAAGCGTTACCCGATAATTCACTACTCAACTGCTTGAGCTGGCTGGTCAGAGTAAACGGCACCAGTGCGGCGACCGGCTCATAAACCGCCAGACCAAACTGGCGAGCGACCTGATAACCAAAACCACTGGCACCCAGGGTCGGAATGGATGGCCCACCCGTTGCTATCACCAGTGCATCACAGTGATATTGCTGACTACTGGTCTGCAAACGGTAGCCGCCAGCAGGCTCCGCCGCGACAGCCTGGATGCTCGTGTCGAGCTGGATATCGACCCCAGCCTGGTCACACTCGCTCAGCAGCAGGTTGAGAATGTCGCTCGATTTGTTATCACAAAACAGCTGACCATCCTTTTTCTCATGCCAGGCCACACCATGCTTGTCGACCAGCGCGATAAAGTCCCACTGGGTATAACGACTCAGGGCAGATTTACAGAAGTGCGGGTTATGACCAAGATAGCGCTCAGGCTGGATGTCATAGTTGGTAAAATTACAGCGTCCGCCACCGGACATCAGAATCTTTTTGCCCGCCTTGTTGGCATGATCCAGCACCCGCACAGAACAGCCGCCAGCGGCCGCCAGTGCGGCGCACATCAACCCGGCGGCACCCGCCCCGATAATGATGACATTGGTGTGATTTTTCATTCGTTTATCCAAACTGTAGCGACTCCAACAAGCGCTTGCCGCAAGGGGATTGACTGGTATTATGCGTTCGATTCATTACCGACCACGGGAAACACGCTATGGAGTTATTTGATCGCAAGGGACTACTGGAAGCGACCAAACTCTCCCCTCGCAAACTCGACATGCTGCTGCGGCTATTAAAAGGCCCAACTCTGACTCGTATTTACGACAAGCTGGATGCCAAGCAGGGCATCGATATGATTGAGGAATCGCTCCACTATCTGAATATCGAACTGGATTATGACGACGATGTACTGCGTCGGGCCATTCCGGCAACGGGACCTTTTATCACCGTTTCCAACCACCCGTTCGGCTTCCTCGACGGCGTTATCCTGCTACTGCTGATTTGCCGTATTCGCCCGGATTTCCGCGTCGTTGCCAACTACCTACTGAGTTATTTTGCCCCGATTGCCGATCTTTTTATTACGGTTAATCCGTTTGAAAAAGGCGGCCCAAAAGGCATGGGCGGCATGCGTAAATCACTCGGCCAACTGAAACAGGGGAATGGCCTGGGGCTGTTTCCTGCCGGTGAAGTATCCACCTGGTACAAAGGCCAACGCGGTATCAGCGACAAAACCTGGCCCATCGCCAGTGTGCGCCTGATCCGTAAAGCCAACGTACCCGTTATTCCGGTGTATTTTCACGGCCGCAACAGTGCCAGCTTTCATATTCTGGGCAAAATTCATCCAGCCCTGCGAACACTGAGAATTCCGGCCGAATTCCTCAAAAAACGCAAGTCCACCATTCATCTGGGCATCGGTGAAGCCATTACTCCAGAACAGATAGCTGCCTGCACCACCGACGAAGCGCTGCGTGACTTCCTCCGTCAGCAAACCTATCGTCAGGCTGAGCAGTTTCACTCGTTGCCACTAAAACGCTGATTGGCTGACCTTAACGCGTGGAGTCCGACTCCAACAAAGCCCTGACCGGCGCGTAACTGCGCCGGTGAATGGCACAAGGCCCCAAGGTTTGCAGCGCTTGCAGATGCACTTTTGTCCCGTAACCCTTGTGTTGGGCAAAACCGTAACCAGGATACACCTTGTCCAGTGCCAGCATTTCCCGATCACGGGTGACCTTGGCGAGCACAGAAGCGGCAGCGATGGCCTGCACCAGACTGTCGCCCTTGATCACTGTGGTTGCAGCAATGTCGAGCTGTGGCAAGCGATTGCCATCCACCAGTGCATATTCAACATCACCCGACAAACCGGCCACCGCACGGGTCATCGCCAGCATGCGGGCGTTGAGAATATTGATGTCATCTATTTCTGCAACGGTCGCACGGGCAATGGCGTAATCCACAGCCGACTCAAGAATCTGTTCGTAGACAATTTGCCGACGTTTTTCAGTCAACTTTTTTGAATCATCCAGCCCTGGGATGGGTCTGTCCGGGTGTAATACCACTGCCGCCGCAAGCACGTCGCCACACAACGGTCCGGCTCCGGCTTCATCAATACCGCAGTAGACAAGTCCCTGTTCAATCAGGGACAGTTCAATATCAATCATGGGATACTATTCGGTTAGTGCGCGTCCTGGCGCATGTCTGCACCAGCGGCCTGTTCTGGTTCGAGCAATTCAATGACGGCTTTTGCGGCTTCATGATCCGCATTACGTCGTAATTGCCGATGAATAAACTGGAAGGTTTCGTGCAACTGGTGACGGGTATCCTGATCTTCAAGACAAGTGATCAATTCGTGCGCCAGCTTCATCGGCGTCGCTTGCTCCTGCAAGACCTCAGGTACCAGCTCTCGTCCTGCCAACAGATTGGGCAAAGAGATAAAAGGCTGTTTCAGCATACGGCGTAACAGGAATGCCGTAACCTTGTTGACCTTGTAACTGACCACCATCGGCCGTTTCAGCAGCATCGCCTCCAGTGTTGCGGTACCAGACGCCAGCAAAATCACATCGGCCGCCGCCATACAGGTATGGGACTGGCTCAGCACAATAGTAACCGGTAATTTCAGGGGCATATCCGCCAGCTGGGCTTCCAACTGGTTACGACGATCCACACTGACAGCCGGAATCACAAATTGCAAGTCGGCACGTTTGCGTAACATCAGCTGGGCAGTTTCAAGGAACAGCGGGCCGAGACGTTCCACTTCACCACCCCGGCTGCCGGGCATCAGACACACCAATGGTTTGCTGACATCCAGTCCCAGAGTTTCACGAGCGGGGGTTTTGGGTGTTTCAAACGGAATCTTGTCAGCCAGATGATGGCCCACAAAACGTACCGGAATACGGTGTTCTTCGTAAAAACGGGCTTCGAACGGAAACAACGTCAACATCAAATCGACAGCACGGCCGACTTTTATCACTCGTTTCTGACGCCAGGCCCAAACCGATGGACTGACGTAATGAACCGTTTTGACGCCCCGCGCTTTCAGTTTTTCTTCCAGCGTCAGGTTAAAATCCGGGGCATCGATACCGATGAGCACATCCGGCGGATTCTCACTCCAGTATTGCACCAGTGATTTGCGGATTTTCAGCAACTCAAACAGACGGCCCAGTACCTCGACCAGACCCATGACAGACAGTCGCTCCATCGGATACAGGCTGTCAAAGCCCCGAGACTGCATCAAAGGGCCGCCAATACCTTCAAAAATCGCATCCGGGTAGCGTTCGCGTAGCGATGTGAGCAAGCCAGCCCCGAGCATATCGCCGGAGGTTTCGCCCACCACAATGGCGATCCGCTTCACTAGCGAATAATCCCGCGACTGGAATCTTTCAGGCTGTCGAACAGCACATCCACTGCCGCTTCGATTGCTGCGTCTTGCTCCAGCTTTGCTAATGCTTCCGTCAGGGTCAAGCCCTGACGATAAACCGTTTTATAAGCATTACGCACGGCACTGATGGCTTCAGCCGAATAGCCGCGACGGCGCAGCCCTTCGGCGTTGATACCGTGGGGTTCTGCCGGATAGCCCAGAGCCATAACATAAGCCGGGATATCTTTCAGTACCACGGTACCGGCTCCGGCCATGACGTGTGCACCGATCTTGCAAAACTGGTGCACTTGTGTCGCACCGCCAAGAATCGCCCAGTCACCCAGGTGTACATGGCCAGCCAGATTGGTGTCGTTGGCGAGGATACAGTTATCGCCAACAACACAGTCGTGTGCGACATGCACATTCACCATAAACAGGTTATGGCTGCCGATACGGGTTTCGCTGTTGTCTTGCACCGTACCACGATGAAAAGTGCAGCTTTCGCGAATCACGTTGTTGTCGCCAATGACCAACCGGGTTGGTTCGCCCGCATATTTTTTGTCCTGGCAGTCTTCTCCCAGCGTGGCAAACTGATAAACCCGATTATGCTTGCCAATACGGGTTGGCCCCTTGATCACGACATGAGGGCCAATTATGGTACCGGAGTCGATCACTACGTCTGCACCGATAATGCTGTACGGACCGACTTCAACGTCATCAGCCAGTTGGGCAGACGGGTCTATGATGGCCGTAGGATGGATCATGCCGGCTCCATATCTCGTTCAGCACAGGTAATCAATGCTGAACAGGCCACTTCGCCATCCACCAGTGCACGGCAATCAAATTTCCAGATACCACGACGGGTGCCGGTAAAACGGGCTTCCAGAATAACTTGGTCACCAGGCACAATCGGACGCTTGAAGCGTACATGGTCGGCCCCGGCAAAGTAGTACAGCATAGTCGGCTTACGCTTTTCACCCATCATGGTCATACCGAGTAAACCGGCAGACTGAGCCATGGCTTCCAGGATCAGGACGCCCGGCATCACCGGATGACCGGGGAAGTGGCCATTAAAAAACGCTTCGTTAATGGTGACATTCTTGATGGCACGAATCACTGGAGCATCTTCAGACTCAAGATCTACTTCATTGATACGGTCAACCAACAGGAACGGATAACGGTGGGGCAAAAATTCCTGGATCGTTTGGACTGGTTGCGGGTACATCAAGCTTTACCTTCTTGGATTTTCTCTAATTTCTGCAGCCGTTTGGCTATCGAATCGAGCTGTTTAAATCGTGCGGCGCTACGACGCCACTGTTTGGCTGGCATATGTGACGTACCCGACGCATAGGCTCCGGGCTCATCAATCGAATTTGTAATCAGCGTCATTCCCATAACATGTACTCCATCAGCCAGCGTCAGGTGTCCGGCAAGCCCGACACCACCCGCTAAAGTGCAGCCTTTGCCGATTCGGGTGCTACCGGCAATACCTACGCAACCCGCCATGGCCGAGCCTTGGCCGACATACACGTTGTGAGCAATCTGGATCAAATTATCGAGAATCACGTCGTCTTCGATCACGGTATCTTCAAGTGCACCGCGATCGATACAGGTATTGGCTCCGATTTCGACATTATTACCGATACGAACGCTGCCCAACTGGGCAATACGTTCCCACTTGCCTTTATTGGGAGCAAAGCCGAAACCGTCGGAACCAATAACGGCGCCGGATTGTACCCGAACCCGATCGCCAATGCTTATCCCATAATACAGCGTTACGTTGGCATTCAGCAGACAATCGTCACCAATAATACAATCACTGCCAATAACGCATCCGGCACCAATCTCGGTACCCGCACCGATACGGCTGTTACGACCAACCACCGCACCCGGCCCGATCGTCACCCCATCACCCAGTACAACGCCATCTTCGACAATAGCGCGGGGATGAACACCAACAGGCGAGCATGGACGATTGTCAAACAGCTGGGTCGTTTTTGCGAACGCCAGATAGGCATCGTCAACAACCAGTGCAGCACCGCTCACATCATCGACGAGCGCAGGACTGACAATAACGGCGGCTGCCAGGGTAGTACCAAGTTGCTTGCGATAGGCCGGGTCTGCGATAAAAGTAACGTCATTGGCACCTGCCGATGACAATGGCGCCACGCCGCCAATCCGTGTCGAACCGTCGCCACGGACTTCTGCGCCAAGGTGGCTGGCCAGTTCGGATAAACTCAGCTCCATCGATGTGCCCTTACTAATGTAATGATAAAGCGTTATTTTCCGTTCAGGCGTTCAAGCAGCGGTTTGGTCAGGTCGATAGCCGGTGCACTGTACACCACGGCTCCTGCCTGCAACACCAGGTCGTATTTGCCTTCCTCGATCAGCGCCTTCAACAACTCTTCCAGCTCTGGTAATTTCGACCGGAAAAATGACTGCCGCCATTTTTGATCCTGCTGCTGCAGTTTTTCCAGATAGAACTGACGCTCCTTGCCCTTCTCTTCGTATTCACCCACCAACTTGGCCAGTTCATCTTGGCTCATGATAGCACCGTCGGTTTCACGCTTGTCCTTCAGCGTCATCATGGCTTTTTCTATCTCACGCACTTTGCTGATGGCAGCGCCATTATCTTTTTCAAACCTTTGCGCACCGGACTTGGCTTCTTCAGACAGAAACAGGGCACGCTCCATATCCACAACGCCAACCTTCAATTCAGCTGCCGCCAGCGGTGACAGTAGTACAGCAACCAAAAACAGAAAAACACGCATCCCAATGCTCCTTTAAATTGCAATTGTGCTGGATGTCAGCATTAAAAAACCTGACCAAGAGAGAACTCGAAGCCTTCCGTACGATCCCCGCGCTGGTCATTCAGTGGTATCGAATATACAAAGGTCAGCGGACCAATAGCTGTTATCCAGGTCAGGCCGACACCAGTACTCAACCGTAAATCCGACAAGTCTAACCCCTCAGTACAATACGGATGTGACGTTAATGAAGGAACATCCGCATCATTGGGGGTATAGCAGCTATCGGTAAATGTATTGCCAGCGTCAAAGAAGAGCACACTACGCAATGAGCTGCGATCTTCAACAAACGGGAATGGAAAAATCAATTCCAGCGACGCTTCGGCCAGCATATTACCACCCAGTGAGCGGGCGGTTTCATAATAGGCAGGTGCAGTCACCGCAGAGCCATCAGCATCGGTGTCGTAAATTGGCTTGTACTGGCTGGAGTTGGAAACAGCAACAGCGGCACCATCTTCATCGGTTTTATACACCACGGTAGGTGCTGATGAGTCGACCACCGGCTTGCCCAGCTCATCGGTCTCATACAATACATTGCCGTCACTATCGGTTTGTACCACAGGTACGACTGTGTACTCTGGCAAGCCGCGTGGCCCCAGACTGTTGCTGGTATAACCACGCACCGAACCCAGACCACCGGAACGGAAGTTCTTGAAGAAGGGTAATTGCTTCTGATCGCCATAACCGTTGGCGTAGCCCAATTCTGTCCGCACCCGGAATGACCAGTCTTCAAACAAGGGGAAATAGTAATTGGCGGTGTAGCCCAGCTTGTAGGTCGTCAGATCACTGCCGGGAACACCCAGATCAACCGACAGTTTTTGTTCGATACCGGCAGTCGGAAACATACCCCGGTTCAGGCCGTTGTAACGCCAGTTCAGACCCAGGGTATACTCGTCAAAGTCATCCCCTTCGGTATCCAGAAATTCCAGAATTTCGGCAGGAACCGTCGATCCTTCAAACATATGGGTATTGGTAAATCCGGCGCTCATCGACAGTCGCTGGCGACGGGTGATCGGATATCCGAACGTCACGCTGGCGCCCTTGGCATTGGTTTGATAGTCACTGACAGAACTCAGGCTATTGTAGTCTGTTTCCCGATAGAACAAGTTAAAGCCACGACTGACACCATCAATGGTGTAATAAGGATCGAGGAAAGAGAAGTTGTACGATTGCACCGTCTTGTTCTTCTGCACACTCATGCTCATGCGATTGCCGGAACCCAGAAAATTATTCTGGCTGACACTGGCACCCAGAATCATACCGCTGCCACCGGCATAACCGATGTTGAAGTTCAGACTGCCATTCATTTGCTCTTCAACGTTATAGTCAACGTCAATCAGGTCATCCGCCCCCGATACCGCAGGTGTTTCAACCGTCACGGTCTTGAAAAAGCCCAGTTGGTTAAGACGGTTTTTACCGGCTTCAATCTTTTCGGTCGATGCCCAACCACCTTCCATTTGCAGCATTTCACGGCGAAGGACTTCATCCATGGTGCTGTCGTTACCACTGAAATTGACACTGCGAACATAGGTGCGTCGTCCTGGCTCAACAAAAAAAGTCAGGTCAACTTCCAGGGTTTCGTCATCGGGTTTGGGGCTGCCATCCACCTTGGCAAAGGTATAACCGTCATTACCCAGGCGGCGAATCATGCCTTCACTGCTAGACAGTACCTTGCTGCGCGAGAAAACGTCACCAGGCTGAATATTGTAGAAACGTTTGAATTCGTCTTCATCCAGTACCAGATTACCCGCCAGCCTGATATCCCGGACTTTATAGACATCACCTTCCGTGACGTTCACCGTGATATAAACACCATCTTTTTCTGGCGCAAGTGCGACCTGGGTGGATTCAATATTAAAACGCAGGTAGCCGCGATCGTAGTAATACGAGCGCAGGGCTTCTTGATCTGCTGCCAGTTTTTCCCGTGAGTACTTGTTATCGCCAGCGTACCAGGACCAGAAGTTGGATTCCTGCAAGCTGAACTGTTTCAGTAACTCGTCATCCGAAAACGCCTGGTTACCCACAATATTGATGTGCGCAATCGCCGCCACATTGCCTTCTTCAACGTTGATTTTCAGCGCCACCCGATTACGCGGCAGTGCCTCAACCACGGTTTCGATATGAGCATCGTAACGCCCCTGCATCACGTACTGGCGTTCCAGTTCGAGCGCGATACGTTCCAGTGTCGAGCGTTTGAACACCATCCCTTCTGCCAAACCGGCCAGCTTGAGGTTATCCAGCAGCACATCATCCGGAATAGCCGAGTTGCCTTCGAGTTCAATTTGGGTAATGGTTGGTAACTCAACCAGTTGGAAGATCAGCACCTGGCCGTCACGATACACCTTGATGTCGTTAAAAAAGCCGGTAGCAAACAAACGCCGTGAGACGTCTGCCAGGCGATTGCCGTCAATCCGGTCACCCGCATTGATCGGCAGCCGCTCAAACACGGTACCTGCAGACACTCGCTGCAGCCCCTCAAGACGAATATCTTCAATTACAAATGAATCATCAGCACAGGCAATCGAAGAAAATAGCCCAACAAGTAGGGAAAACAGCAGCGAACGCATGAAAAATGTAATCCAAAATGACGCGACTTTCGAAAGTTAAAGTCGACCGATATCGTTATAAAAGGCAACTGCCATGAGGCTGAACAGCATCACAATGCCCATCTGCATCGCCACTGTCTGTACCCGTTCCGGTAGTGGTTTGCCGGTCACGGCTTCTGCCAGATTAAACAGAATATGACCACCATCCAGCATGGGTACCGGCAATAAATTCAGCACACCCAGTGATACACTGAGCAACGCCAGAAATTGTATAAAGGATTCCAGCCCTCCCGAGGCCGAAACGCCGGCTACTTTAGCAATGGTAATAGGGCCACTCAAGTTCTTTACCGAGAGATCGCCTGCTAGCATTTTCCAAAGGGAATCAAGGGTAAAAGTAATCAAATCCCAGGTTTTACCCGTTGCACGCAGCATCGCTGTCAATGGATCGGCCGAACTGGTACTCAACCATTCTGGCGGAACTTCAGGTTGTACCGTCCCCACTCCAGCAAATCCAATCTGGCGACCATCGTCCAGCGTACGGCTGCCGGGTAACAGGGTCAGCATTTGCCTGTTACCATCACGCAACACCTCAACCTGCAGTTCGACACCGGCACGTTGCTGCACCAGCTCGACCCAGGCAAACCAGTCCTTGATCGCCATGCCGTCAACCGCAACTACCTTGTCGCCAGGCAAAAACCCGGCTTGTTCTGCAGCGCTGCCTTCGACCACAGAACCGACCAGCGCCGGCACCTCTAGTTGGCGCGGCTGAATCCCCAGAGATCCCATTGGATCGGGCTGGTCGCTGTCGGACAACCAGTTCTGAATCGCCAGCTGCACGGGGCGCTGAATGCGATTACTGTCTTCAAGCGTCAAGGCAATATGACCGCTTTCGCCCAGATGATTGATCAAACGCCAGTTAACATCTTCCCAAGTGGTCGTCTGGTACCCATCAACAGCGACGATACGATCACCCGCCTCAATGCCAGCAACGGCCGCCGGGGAATCATCAACTACCCGACCAACATCTGATATCACACCGGTAGTGCCGACCATAAACAGCACCCAGTAAGCCAGAATGGCAAAAATAAAATTGGCGAATGGGCCTGCGGCAGCAATAAAATTACGCTGTGAAACCGATTTACTGTTGAAGCTTTGATCCTTTAAATGCGCGGGCACCTCGGCTTCGCGTTCATCCAGCATCTTAACGTAGCCACCCAAGGGTAACGGTGCCACCGAGTATTCGGTGCCATACTTGTCGCGTACAGAAAACAATGGATTGCCAAACCCCACTGAAAACCGCAGCACCTGGACACCGCAACGGCGGGCAGCCCAGAAATGACCGTATTCATGAACCACCACCAGCACACTGATGGCGACGATAAACCAGAGAATTGTCACGCATCCACCTCGTTTACAGAACCTTGCAGCAACAGGATCGCCTGATTACGGGCCCAATGATCAGCCATCAGTACCGTCTCCAGGCTCTTCACCGTTGTCGTTTCATGAGCATCCATCACCCGTTTGACGAGCGTTGGAATGGTACTGAAGGGAATTCGTTCCCCAAGGAATGCCTCAACGGCAATTTCGTTAGCAGCGTTTAATACCGTTGGCATGGTGCCACCCACGCTAAATGCCCGTCGAGCCAGAGCCAAACAGGGAAAAGTCTCTTCGTCAGCGGCCTCAAAATCAAACCGGCCAATCGTCACCAGATCCAATGGCGCAACGCCGGAAGTGATTCGTTCTGGCCAGGCAAGACCGTAGGCAATCGGAGTACGCATATCGGGCTGGCCCAACTGAGCCATGACCGAACCATCACAATATTGCACCAGACTGTGAATAACACTTTGGGGATGCACCACCACCTGAACCTGATCCGGTTGGCAGTTAAACAGAAAACAGGCTTCGATCAACTCCAGTCCCTTGTTCATCAAGGTAGCGGAATCGACCGAGATTTTTTGCCCCATGGACCAGTTCGGATGAGCAACCGCCTGGGCCGGGGTGACCGCTTCAAGCTGTGCAGACTGCCAACCTCGAAATGGACCACCGGAAGCCGTCAATAAAATCTTGCTGATACCATACGGAGCAAAGTGGCCACCGTAGTGTTCAGGTAGCGACTGGAAAATCGCATTATGTTCGCTATCAATGGGCAGTAACTCGGCCCCACCCTGTTTGATGGCCTCCATAAAAAGTGGCCCAGCCATCACCAGCGCTTCCTTATTGGCCAGCAACACACGCTTACCGGCACGGGCGGCGGCCAGCGATGGTAACAATCCGGCAGCACCAACAATCGCCGCCATCACTATATCGGTGTCCTCGTGGCCGGCGACCCAGGCTAACGCTTCTTCACCAGACAAGACCTGGGTAGGATGACCGGCAGGCAGCCGACAACGAACCGCATCGGCACCGCTGTTATTCAGCATGACCGCATAGTCAGGCGCGTGTTCAAGCACCTGAACAGCCAGTTTTTCTGCATTAGTAGCAGCGGTCAGTGCAAACACCCGGTAACGCTCAGGATGACGGGCGATCACATCCAGTGTGCTGCAACCGATTGATCCTGTCGCTCCCAAGATGGTCACGGCACGGGTCATTGACCAAACCCCCAATCAAGCAGGTGAATACATAAGGCAAATACCGGTACCGCTGCTGCCATACTGTCGATCCGATCCAGTACCCCGCCGTGCCCAGGCAACAGCGACGAGCTGTCTTTGATACCGCGATGACGTTTCATCATGCTTTCGACCAGATCCCCGAGTACGGAAACAACCATGGTGATTACCGCAATCAGTAACATTTGCAAATAATCGTCACGCGACAGCGGTTGCAGCCAGCGATCCAGCCCCAAACCAAACAGTATCGCGACCAGAGCGGCGGTCGCCAGCCCACCCCAGAACCCGGCCCAGGACTTACCCGGACTGACATGGGGAGCGAGCTTGGTATTTCCCCAGCGCTTGCCAGAAAAATAGGCACCGGTATCTGCGCCCCAGACAATCAGCATCACAAAAATAATCAACAATGAGCTGTGAGGCTGTACCTTGAGGTGCATGAAACCGACCCACATCGGCACCAGCACACACAGACCCAACGCCCCTCTGACCGGGCGCGAAGTCCATAAGCTGGTTCCGCCGGGATAACGTTTGACCAGGGCAAAGGCGACGATCCACCACAACGCCCCAACGGCGAGGTAATACACCAATAATTCCGGGCGAATCCGGAGGACACGGGCACTGATATAAAGACAAACAAACACCATCAAGGCGTAGGCAACCCGTCCCCAGCGACGCTCATAACCCGCGATATTGGCCCATTCCCAGGCTCCAATAGTGGCAATGGCGGCAATAAAGATGGCAAATTGTTTCAACGGCAAAAAGAAAATGCCGATGACCATCAGGGGAGCGAGCACCAGAGCGGTGATCACACGCTGTTTAAACACGGCTGGCGGTTTCCTTCAGCTGGTCATCAGTTCGGCCAAAGCGACGGGTTCGATCCGCAAAGGATTCAAGCGCCTGGCGATATTCTTGTTCTTTAAAGTCTGGCCAATACACCGGAGAAAAATACAGCTCGCTATACGCGCACTGCCACAACATAAAGTTACTGATACGTTGTTCGCCGCCGGTGCGAATCAATAAATCCGGTGCCGGATATTCGCTCAGCCAGGTGTATTGATGCAAGGTATGTTCGTTGATATCAGCGGGATCCAGACGTCCTTGCTGTACCTCAATCGCCACTTTCCGACAAGCCTGGGCAATGTCCCACTGACCACCATAATTGGCGGCAATCACGATGACCATGCCTGTATTGTTCGCTGTCAGCGTCTCCGCATCGGCAATCAACTTTTGAATACGTGCCGAAAAGCCGTTTTTATCGCCCATGACGACCAGTCGCAGTTTGTTACGATGCAGCCGTTTGACTTCCCGCTCCAACGCAACCGTAAAGAGCTGCATGAGTGCAGACACCTCCGCTGCCGGACGACGCCAGTTTTCACTGGAAAAAGCAAACAGCGTCAACACCTCGACCCCTGCCCGCGCCGACACTTCAACCGCCTGACGCACAGCATCAACCCCCGCCTTATGGCCGGCGATACCTGGCAAATGACGCGACTTGGCCCAACGATTGTTGCCATCCATAATCATGGCAACATGACGGGGAACGCGGCCAACAGCCGCGTTTTTATCATCGATACTGGTAGACATGAAGAATAATCAGACCTGCATCAGATCTTTTTCTTTCTGCGCCAGATGAGCATCCACCTCGGCGATAAACTTATCGGTCAGCTTCTGAATCTGATCCTCACCACCGCGCTCTTCATCTTCGGAGATCATTTTTTCTTTCAGCAGCTCTTTGATGCTGCCATTGGCATCGCGACGAATGTTGCGAATGGAAACTCGCCCTTTTTCAGCCTCAGAACGCGCCAGCTTGATGAAATCCTTACGGGTTTCTTCGGTCAGCATCGGCATATGCAGGCGAATGGTATCACCGGAGGTGTTCGGATTCAGACCCAGATCAGACTTGAGGATAGCCCGTTCAATCACCGTGACCATGGCTTTTTCCCATGGATTGATCGCCAGTGTACGGCCATCTTCAACAATCACATTGGCTGCCTGAGCAATCGGTGTCGCGGTTCCGTAATAATCAACGCTGATGTTATCAAGAATGGCGGGGTTCGCCCGGCCGGTACGTACACGCTTGAAGGCATCCAGCAATGAGGACACACTTTTGCCCATTCGTTCTTCTGCATCTTGCTTAATATCTTCGATCATACTCATTGTTCCTCGCTTACAATCAATGTGCCGTCGTCACCGCCAGTGACCAGACGGGCAAGCACACCAACTTCATTCATATCGTAGACCCGCAGCGGCATTTGATGATCACGCGCCAGGCATATAGCGGTCAAATCCATCACACCCAGCTGCTTTTCCAGAACTTCCTGATACGTCAGGGTATCGTACTTGGTCGCACTGGGGTCTTTCTTCGGGTCTGCAGTATACACACCATCCACGTTGGTGGCTTTCATTACCACGTCAGCATTGATCTCGATGCCGCGCAAACAAGCCGCCGAGTCGGTAGTAAAAAAAGGATTGCCGGTACCTGCAGCAAAAATAACCACATCCCCAATATCCAGCGCACGAATGGCACTGCGACGGTCATAATGATCGACCACGCCACTCATCGGAATCGCAGACATGACTCGCGTAGTAATATTGGCGCGCTCCAGCGCATCCCGCATCGCCAGGGCATTCATAACGGTTGCCAGCATCCCCATGTGATCTCCGGCGACACGATCCAGACCCGATTCGCTCAGTTTCTTGCCGCGAAACAGGTTCCCACCACCAATAACCAGACCAACCTGAACACCAATACCCTTGAGCTGCCCAATTTCCAGCGCCATACGATCCAGCACTTTGGGATCAATGCCGAAATCCAGCTCACCCATCAGGGCTTCGCCACTCAGCTTTAACAAGATACGTTTGTATTTAGGACTCTGCTGTTTAGCCATGACCGACTCCATTAGCGTGTATTGGATACAAATATGCCGGGTGACCCCGGCATATTCAGGTTGGGACAATCCCTGATGGTTTGCCCCGGGTTTGTATCAGCCTTTCAGCTGTGCAGCAACTTCTGCAGCGAAGTCTACTTTTTCAACTTCAATACCTTCACCCACTTCCATGCGGATAAAAGAAACAACCTCAGCACCGGCTTCTTTGGCCAGCTGACCAACAGTCTGGTCAGGGTTCTTGACGAACGGCTGATCCAGCAGACTGTTTTCTTTCAGGAACTTGTTGATACGACCCACCATCATTTTTTCAACGATCGCATCTGGCTTGCCTGCCATATCCGGCTGCGCCTTGATAATCTCTTTTTCTTTTTCCAGCACTTCTGCTGGCATGTCTTCACCACGAACCACACGCGGGTTGGAAGCCGTTACATGCATGGCAATGTCTTTGGCAACGTCTTCGGTACCACCATTCAGCGCCACCACGCAGCCAACCTTGCCATTGGAGTGCAGGTAAGCTCCCACAACACCGGCTTCAATAACCACTGGGCGACGAACAGTAATGTTCTCACCGATTTTTTGAACCAGCGCCATACGCGCCTCTTCCAGGTCGCCTGCCATCAGCTTGGCAACGTCGGTCTCACGAGTATCTGCCAGCTTGGCAACCACCAGATCTGCAAAGGCATTGAAGTTTGAATCGCCAGCAGCAAAGTCAGTCTCGGAGTTCACTTCTACAACAAACGCAACACCGTCCTGAACCTGAATACGCAGCTTGCCTTCGGCAGCAGTACGGTCAGCTTTCTTGGCCGCTTTCAGACCGGAATTCTTACGCAGGTCTTCAATTGCTTTGTCGATATCACCGTCATTGGCAGTCAGAGCTTTCTTGCACTCCATCATGCCCAGACCAGTACGTTCACGCAGTTCTTTAACCAGAGCGGCCGATACGTTCGCCATAATCCCAATCCTCTTTTGTTAACTTGTCTTCAATTTCTTGCTTAAAAAAAAGGGGGCACGCCCCCTTTTTTACCGACCCGAGTTGTCAATTACTCAGCAGGTGTTTCTGCTGCAGGTGCTTCTTCAGCAGCCACTTCAACAAACTCGTCTGCAGCCGGGCCATTCTGCTGCTTGCCTTCCAGAACGGCATCTGCAACAGCAGAAGCATAAATCTGGATAGCGCGAATGGCATCGTCATTGCCAGGGATTACGAAATCGATACCATCCGGGTTGGAGTTGGTATCCACAATACCAACAACCGGGATACCCAGCTTGTTAGCTTCCTGAATCGCAATACGTTCATGGTCAACGTCGATTACAAACACCATATCTGGCAAACCGCCCATTTCCTTGATACCACCAATGGAGCGTTCCAGCTTCTCCATTTCACGGCTACGCATCAGGGCTTCTTTTTTGGTCAGTTGCTCAAATGTACCGTCAGCTTGTTGCGTTTCGAGGTCACGCAGACGACGAATAGACTGACGAATGGTTTTGTAGTTGGTCAGCATGCCGCCCAGCCAGCGGTGCGCCACAAATGGCATACCGGCACGTTCGGCCTGTTCCTTGATAATTTTGCCAGCAGCGCGCTTGGTACCAACAAACAGAATCTTGTTGTTACGGGCAGCGATGCCTTCAATTTTAACCAGAGCCTCATTCATCGCCGGAACCGTGTGTTCCAGATTGATGATGTGAATCTTGTTACGTGCACCAAAAATGTAACGACCCATTTTCGGGTTCCAGTAACGAGTCTGGTGACCAAAGTGAACGCCTGCTTTCAGCAGGTCACGCATATTTACTTGTGCCATATCTATACCTTATACAGTTGGGTTAGGCCTCCACGTACCCAATGAGTCGACTGCACAACCGAAGTTGGCAGCACCCCGACACATCGTTGTGGCACGTGTGTGATTTAGTTGCCGGTACAGAGTCAATTACTTGCCCTGCCCCGACGGTGCTTACAGCGCGCGCTTTATACCACTTTGAAGCCCTCGAGACCAGAGCCATAGCTTTCCTTGTCACGTACAATTACATTTAATGATTGTTCAACACTGCGGTCACAACCGATACAATGACCCATCTACCAGCGGAATTCTGTATCTATACATGACTGTTACCATCAAAACGGCTGAAGAAATTGAAAAAATGCGCGTTGCCGGGCGCCTGGCAGCTGACGTCCTTGAAATGATCGGGCCTTATGTCGTCCCCGGTGTATCCACGGGAGAACTGGATACCTTGTGCCACAACTACATCGTAAATGAACAGCAAGCCATCCCGGCGCCACTGAATTACAACGGCTTCCCCAAATCCATCTGCACCTCGATTAACCAGGTGATTTGTCACGGCATTCCCAGCAATGACAAAATCCTGAAAAAAGGCGACATCATCAACATCGATATTACAGTCATCAAAGATGGCTACCACGGCGACACCAGCCAGATGTTCTTTGTTGGCGAGCCAATAGCGGCCGTAAAGCGCCTGGTGGAAATCACTCAGGAGTGCCTCTACCTGGGCATTGAGATGGTACGTCCTGGTGTTCAATTGGGTGACATCGGTGCCGCTATCCAGAAACACGCAGAATCCAATCACTACTCAGTGGTTCGTGAATACTGCGGCCACGGCATCGGTAAAACCTTTCATGAAGACCCTCAGGTACTGCACTACGGCAAGCCAGGCACAGGTATGGCACTGGAAGAAGGCATGACCTTTACCATTGAACCCATGATCAACCTCGGCACCCGCTTCAACAAACTGATGAAGGATGGCTGGACCGTGGTCACCAAGGATCGCAAACCGTCCGCCCAGTGGGAGCACACGCTATTGGTCACGACATCCGGAGTGGAGGTGCTGACGGCACGCACGGGTGAAAAATACCGAGCTGGCACATGAGCCTGGAGCGACCTGAACTGAAGCTCGCCGACCATGCAGAGCTTTTGGCCCGGCTGGCGGAATGCTCTGGGCCAATTCCGGTCATCCGCGAAGTACTGCAACAAACCCAGCAAAACGCTGATGCGTATTTTCGTGCCACACTGGATGCAGAAACCCCGGTACGATTTCGCTCAGAGCAAATGGACGCCTTGCTGGCCTGCCTCTGGCGGCACAATGGCCTGCTGAATGACGACCTCGCGTTGCTTGCGGTCGGAGGCTATGGCCGCGGTGAATTGCACCCCTATTCAGACATCGACTTGCTGCTGCTCTGCCGTGATGAACAAGCCATCTCCAGCAATGCCGGACAGCTGCAAGGGTTTATCACCTTGCTTTGGGATCTGAAACTGGAAATCGGCCATAGCGTCAGAACACTGGACGATTGCCGCAAGGAAGCATCGAAAGACCTCACCATTATTACCAATATGCTTGAAAGCCGAATAATCGCCGGTACAGCTGAACTCCATATCGACCTGAAGAATATTATCAACGAACCTGGCCTGTGGCCTGCAGCAACTTTTTTCAAAGAAAAATGGCACGAACTGGAAAAACGTCACGACAAGCATAACGACTCCGAATACAACCTCGAACCCAATGTCAAAAACTCGCCAGGTGCCTTGCGTGACATCCAGACCGTCAGCTGGGTGACCACACGATACTTTGGTGACGGCAGCCTCGAAGCGCTGCAGAACCGGGGCTTTCTGACCGAGTTTGAATTCACACGACTGGCCGGCAGCATGAAGTTTCTCTGGCAGGTCCGTTATGCCCTGCACATGCTGGCAGGACGGGAAGAAGACCGCCTGTTGTTTAACCTGCAACGCCAGGTTGCCAGCCTGTTGGGGTTTGAAGATGACAATGATCATCTTGGTGTCGAGCGTTTTATGACCCGTTTTTACCGCAACCAACTCTCAACCACCGAGTTATGCGATCTGCTGTTGCTGCATTTCAACGAAGATTTCATGAACAGCCATGAAGGTATCGAGCCCGTTGCTGTCAACGAACACTTCGTGCTGTTTAATGGTTACCTGCAATTGATTGACCTGCAGCTGTTTGCCCGCGAACCCGCCTGGCTATTAAAAGTCTTTGTCCTTTGTGCCAACACCCCCGACCTGAAAGGTGTTCATTCTGATACCATTCGCGCCTTACGCGATCATCGCCATCTGATTGACGATACATTTCGCACCAATCCCGCAAACAATGCCTGCTTTATTGATCTTATTTGCCACAAAAATCACGTCGTGCGTGAGTTGTCACGCATGATGCGCTACGGCATTCTCGGACGTTACATTCCCGAGTTCGGTCGTATCATCGGCATGATGGAGCACGACCTGCTGCACATTCATACCGTCGATGACCACAGCTTCCGCATGATCCGCATGTTGCGCCAGCTGCGCTTTTCCAGCCTGCGTAACCAGTACCCGCTGGCATCCAAGCTGATTCATCGCATTCAGCGCCGCGAAGTCCTGTATCTGGCCGCCCTGCTGCACGACACTGGCAAGGCTCAGGAAGGTGATCATTCCAGTAACGGCGAAGCCATCGCCCTGCAGTTTTGCAGCCAACACAATCTGCGCCCCACCGACACCCATATGGTCTGCTGGCTGGTCGCCAACCACCTCACTATGTCGTACGCGGCACAGCGGTTGGATCTGAACAATCCGGATGACATTCATCAGTTTGCACTGGACATCGGCGACCAGCATCACCTCGACATGCTCTACCTGATCACCATTGCCGACATGATCAGCACCAATCCCAAGCTTTGGACCAGCTGGCGTGCAGAGCAGATGCGCTCACTGTATTTCAATACCCAGCAAGCCCTCCGTCGTGGTCTCGCCAATCCGTTAAACAAGGAAGATTATATCGAAGAAATTCAGCAGGAAGCTTTGTCGCAACTGACAGCACAGGGGTTGAGCCGGGAGCAAACCCTGGCAATCTGGGGCGACTGCGGTGATGACTACTTTTTAAGAGAAAGTGTTGACAATATTCTCTGGCACACCCTCTCCATCGCCGGGCATGGCAACAATAGCGACCCACTGATTTCCATTCGCCAAACCTCTGATCGGGATCGAGAAGGTGCCACACAGATTTTTATTTACATGAAAGACCAGATCGACCTGTTTGCGGTCACCACCGCCACCCTGGATCAGCTCAATCTCAATATTCAGGATGCCCGAGTCATGACCTCCGAATCAGACAATAAGGCCGTCGATACCTATATTGTTCTGGATGAGAATAACCGTCCGATCAATGACCCACAACGCCTGGACACCATCCGTCACGCCTTGATCACCGCACTGGAGAACCCGGAAGAATACTCCACGATCATTCAGCGCCGCACTCCGCGTCTGCTCAAGCAATTTCCAGTCGAGACCCAAGTCACCATGAGTAATGATCCTCACATGCAACGCACAGTGCTGGAAGTCACCGCAGCCGACCGTCCGGGATTACTGGCACGCGTGGGTGCTATTTTCTCCGAGTTTGGCGCCCAGATGCAGGGAGCCAAGATTCTCACCGAAGGTGAACGAGTATCGGATATTTTCTACATCGTGGATCAGGATGGAGAACCGTTTTCCGACCCGGTGTTATGCCAGCAACTGCAACACGCCATTATATTAGGCTTGGATGATCAGATTCAGGCACAAACGGCTGTTTAATAGATCATTCCACAGCCTTTAATTCGATTTATTCGATTGATAGCCGGTAAATTATCCTCAGCAGCCAGAGGAAAGACGGTGTAGCCTTCTCACATTATCAGGAGAATGTTATGTCCCAGCGTTACCAGAAAATCATTCGCAGCCACGCCAGTTCTGATGGCGATGGCGTAAAAATTCAGCGTGTCGCACTCTTTAACGACACCGCCTCCGATCCATTTCTAATGATCGACGAACTGCGATCAGACAACCCGGATGACTACATCGGCGGCTTCCCGCCCCACCCTCACCGAGGCATGGAAACCCTGACCTATTTGCTTCAGGGCGCACTGGAACACAAGGATCACCTTGGTAACCGCGGCTTGATCAACAGTGGTGGCGCACAATGGATGTCGGCCGGACGCGGCATTATTCACTCCGAAATGCCGTCGCGGGAAATGGACGCACTGCATGGCTTCCAGCTCTGGATTAATCTGCCTGCCAGCGAAAAGATGAAGACACCGGGGTACCGTGATGTTGCCGCTGATGAAATCCTGCTCCAAACGGCTGCCTGCGGTGCTCAACTAAAGCTGATCGCCGGGCACTGGATCATTGATGGCGAAGACTATGTTGCACCATTGGCAACCATCGCAGCCAACGCTGGCATTGCCGACATACACCTTGACGCTGGGCAACAGCTCACCTTGCCAATCACTGCTGACCATAGCGTCATGGCCTATGTTTATCGGGGTCTATTGACTGACATGAACCACAGCCAGTCTCTGGTTATGTTTGACACCGACGAAGAAATAATCACGCTGAATGCCACCAGTGATACCGATCTGCTGCTGCTGACGGGACGCCCGTTGCGAGAACCAATAGCTCACTACGGGCCATTTGTGATGAACAGCGTCGAGGAAATCGAACAAGCCATTGCCGACTACAACGCTGGTCGTTTTGGCCAATAACCACAACCAGTTATAACCGGCACGGCAGCCAAAAAGCCAACCTACTCGGTTGGCTTTTTCCGATGTAACGGTGCAAAGCCTTCTCCATCCGTGACATTACTTTTACGCGTACTCGGACGACTCCCTACAGCAGCAGGACGGTTCCCTTCAGCTGCACGGCTTCCAGCAGCGGGACGGCTCCCCGCAACAGCAGGTCGAGATGGACGCGGCCCGGTTCTGGCTGGCTTGCCATCACGACCGGATGGAGCAGCTTTGGTCTTTGGTTTACGTTTACCAACAGATGCCGCCTTGCCCGAAGCCTTGAGTTTTTTCGGGCCTTTGTATACCGCCACCAAGCCTTCAATTTTGCGCGCTTCCATCACCACCTGAATATAACTTTCGATCGCCGCTTTGAGATTCCATTCATACGGAGAAATCAGACTGATGGCCAAACCCGACTTGCCTGCCCGGCCAGTACGGCCAATACGGTGAACGTATTCATCGCCCTTGCGTGCCAGATCATAATTGATCACCAGATCCATTCCCTCAACATCCAGGCCACGCGCCGCCACATCCGTCGCCACCAGAATATTACGTTTGCCTTCCCTGAGCGTCTGCATCACATACTTGCGCTCATCCTGAGTCATTTCGCCGTGTAGCATGGCAACACCGTTACGATGACGACGAACAAATTCTGACAGGCGTTCGACCTCGGTGCGTTTGTTAACAAAAATCAACGCCTTTTCGTAGGTTTCATGCGCCAATAACCAGGCGATCAAGCGGTCTTTATGAGCGTTATCATCCGCCAGAATCCGCTGCTGGGTGATTAAACCATGCTGCTCCTGAATGGTATGGGTAGTGATTTCTTCAGGATTTTTCAGCAGATTGGCGGCAATTCGGCCAACCCCTTCATGGCGCAAGGTCGCCGAAAGCAGCATGGTCTGACGCTCGTTATTACAAGCGCGACGAATGATGTCCATATCTTCGGCAAAGCCCATATCCAGCATACGGTCGGCTTCATCCAGAATCAGATATTCCAGATCGCCCAGATCACACGTACCACGTTTCAGGTGATCCACCAGACGACCCGGCGTTGCAATAATCAACTCTGGATTTTTACGCAGCAACGCCGCCTGATACTGAAACTCTTCACCACCACACAACTGTCCGACACTGAGTGTCGTCAGATCACAAAAATGCTGACACACCTTGGTCACCTGGGTAGCCAGCTCTCGAGTGGGACACATAATCAACGCACGGGTTGCGGAGTTGGGCGCATCCCGATCCAGTAACCCCTGCATCACGGGCAACAGATAGGCCAGGGTTTTACCACTGCCCGTCTCGGCACAGACCTGAATATCCTTGCCCGCCAATGCCAGCGGCAGCACTGCCTGCTGCACCTCGGTTGGAGCTTCCAGAGACAATTTTTCCAGGCCAAGCGCCAGGCGAGCATTCAGGGGATAATCAGTAAACACGTAGACGCCTCACAATAATATTGCGGCGATTATAACAGCCGGATGACAGAGACACCCTGAATTAAACGAACTGTCACTGCATCTCTTCAGACTGAAGGCAATTGACCGTAGACTGGCCCCATCAGGATTATCAAAAACGGAAAACGATGATGATGACGTACACACCCAAACTGACTATCAACACATCCTTGCTGCTTTTGGGCATCGCCACCGCTCTGGTCTTGGCGGGTTGCGCCACCAGCCCCACCGGACGTACCCAATTGATGGTGATCTCGCCAGAGAAAGCCATCAGCGAATCCAAAAGTGCCTACCTGAGCACGGTCAGCGAGCTGGAAGAAAGCGACCAACTGGTCACCGACCCCAAACGCATCAGCCGCATCAAAACCATCACTGGCCGACTGATCACAGAAGCGGTTGCCAAATACCCGAAAACAGCCAGCTGGGAATGGAGTGTTGCCATCATTGACGACCCCGACACCTTGAACGCCTGGTGTATGGCCGGTGGTCGCATGGCCATTTATACCGGCATTATCGACCAGCTCAATCTGACCGATGATGAAATTGCCCAAATCATGGGGCATGAAATTTCCCATGCGCTGGCCAACCACACCGCCGAGCAAATGTCGCGGGCCATGGTGATCAACGCCGGTCTGGCGGCAACGGCTGCCGCTACCGACAATAACGCCATCGCCCTCTCGGGTGGTGCCATGGCTGCGAAGTATGCCTTGCAACTGCCAAACAGTCGGACTGCCGAAAACGAAGCAGACCGTATCGGCATCGAACTGGCTACCCGTGCTGGTTATTCCCCGACCTCCGCCGTTACGCTCTGGGAAAAAATGCAGGAAGTCGGTGGCAGCTCCGGGCCGGAGTTTTTATCAACTCACCCTTCATCTGGCAACCGCGCCAAGGAACTGGGTAAACTGGCTCCGGAAATGAGACAGCTGAATCCGACGGCCAAAAAATCTGCGGTTTATCCGGTGACCATCGTGCAGTAGCCAGAGACACACACCGGAGAGACCCTCTATTTAAACCAGTGCTCATTGGGCTTTCGGATGGTGTCGAATCACGAAGCCGGTTTGCAGGCCTGATGGATCAAATCAAAAACCGGCAACACCGAGTTGGAATCATCCGGCAGCCCCCGGGGAGCGCGGGTTGCCGCCGTCCAGAGCGGTGTTGACGACCTTGAAAAGGACTCGTCATTTCGCGGCATTCGCCGCCTTGCCCTGATCACCGGCAACACTCACGCAGAGTCGTGCAGGATTAAATATATGTCCCCCTCAGGTTAAATTCAGCCCGATCCACATCCAAATTCACCCTCCCTAGGGGTGTATTCAAGATAGCTGTGTGATTGCATCAACACCCAATATGTAAATTTTAGTATTTACCCTCTGAATTCAACGTAAACGCTCAAACAACCCCATCTAAAATCACTACTCAATTCATTCTAAGCTGTCTTCAAATTCTTCAACGAGACAGCTCATGACTAAATCCGAACAATGGCAGCAGCACATCAACC